>JAEYRW010000002.1 GCA_023435435.1 Bacillota bacterium
CCGCCGCCGGGGGCGGGCCCCCCGGGCCGGGCGACGGCTGACGCATAAGCATGGATTTCCAAAGGGCCGCTGGCCCTGGGAGGCTGGCTTGCCAAAGGCAAGACAAGTCGCTTCGGTGAATTTGCCGCATTTCATGCGGCAAATTCAGTCCCGCGGGAATCGCGCGAGGGCAGTGCCCTCGCCGTTTTTCGCCGTCTCCTGCCTCTATATCCTGCACAGGATGGACTCCTCCGTCCTCTCGTCGAAGAAATGGAGGCGGTTGGAATCGATGGCGAGGGTCATGCGGTCGCCGGGATTGGCGATGCAGCGGGGATCGACCCGGGCGATGATATCGGAATCGACGCCGGGAAGGCTGGTGTGGAGGTAGGTTTCGGAGCCCATGAGCTCCACGTGGCGCACCACCGCCTCGACGGCACTCTCAGGGGAAACGGAAAGAAAGGCCTGTTCGTAGTGGATGTTTTCGGGGCGCACACCCATGAGCACGCGGTTCCCGATGTATTTGGCGTCCACGAGCTTGGAAAGCTTCCCGGCGGGCACGAGGATGCGGTTTTCGCCAAAGACCGCATAGACCGCGTCGCCCGCGCGCTCGAGAACCGCGGAAACGATGTTGATGAGCGCGTTGCCGAAATATTCGGCGACGAAGCGGTCGGCGGGATAGTCGTAGATGTTCTGCGGCGTGTCCGACTGCAAAATCCTGCCCTTTTCCAGCACCACCACGCGGGTGGCGAGGGAAAGCGCGACGTTGCCGGCATGGGTGGACATGACAAACGCGGTCTTCGTGCGCGCGTGGAATTCCTTGACCGCCAGACGCATCCGGGCCGCCATGCGTGAGCCCATGCCGTCGAAGGGATCGATGAACAGAACCACCTTCGCGCCGATGGCGCGCGCGCGCGCCATGCCCGCCAGCAGCCTTCCGTCGGGCGCCAGACGCGAATAGCGCATATCGAGCACCTTTTGCGCGCCGGTTTCGGCGGCGGCGCTCTCAATCCGCGGCCCGATTTCCGCCGCGCGGCCCCCCGCGCGGCGCAGGAGACGGGCGATCTCCCTGCGCGGCGTGCCCATGAGCGGCACGTCGTTAATGAGACTCGCGGCCGGGAGTCCGCGGGAAAAGCGCGCGACGCGGGCGGCGTTGACATACACGTCCCCCTCGTACTGCCCGCCGTAGCCCTCCGCCATGCGGATCAGTTCGGCCTTGCCGCAGCCCGTCCGGCCCACGAGGGCGACGAATTCCCCGTCGTCGATCTCGAGGGAAAAATTCCGGAACGCCGCGCCTTCGTCGAGCTGTTTTGTGATGTTTCTGAAAACCAGCCCCGCCATTTACATCCCTCCGGCGTCACCGCCAAGTATCACTGTCCATAATATGCGTTCGGGCCGTGCTTTCTGAGAAAGTGCTTGTCCGAAACATGGGCCGGAAGCGCGCCGGCACCCGGCGCGACGGCCTCGGTCCACATGGCCATTTTCGCGACTTCCTCGAGCACCACCGCGTTGTGGACGGACTCGGCGCCGTCCTTTCCCCATGTAAACGGCCCGTGGCCCGCGCAGAGCACCGCCGGCGCGTGCATGGGATTTTTCCCTTCGAACGCCTCCGCGATGGCGCGGCCGGTGTTCTCCTCGTAGGCCTCCTCGACCTCCGCCCCGGTGAGCATGCGCGTCACGGGCACGGCGCCGTGAAAGTAGTCCGCGTGGGTGGTCCCGTAGCAGGGAATGGCGCGCCGGGCCTGCGCCCAGGCGGTGGCCGCGGGCGAATGGGTGTGCGTCACACCCCCGATTTCCGAAAACGCGCGGTAGAGGACGAGGTGCGTGGGCGTGTCAGAAGACGGCTTGTAGCGGGATTCCACGGGCTTTCCCAGCTCGAGATCGACGAGAACCATCATCTCGGGGGTCAGCGCCTCGTAGGGAACGCCGCTGGGCTTGATGGCGAAGAGGCTCCGCGCCCGGTCCAACTGGGAAACATTGCCCCAGGTATAGATGATGAGCCCGCGCCGGTGAAGCTCCATGTTCGCCTCGTAGGCAAGGCGCTTCAATTCCAATATTTCCATGTGTCCTCCGTCAGTTGAGCGCGTCCAGCGGGAGCGCGAAGCTCGCGGCAAAGTCGCGCATGAAATCGTTGGCTTCGGGCATGTTCATGTCCGCGATGGATATTCTGATGTTCTCCTGCGCATATCTGAATTCGTGGTTGCCCGAGGCGTCCTCCTCGAGACACTTGACGTACGCGGAGATGCGGTCGGCAGCTTTCACAATCTGCCACGCGCGAGTTTCCTCGTCCGGGAACAGAAGTGGCTCGTACTCCGGTCTAAGGTCGGCGGGCAGGTATTCCATGAGCTTTTTCGAGGCAATGCGCTCGATGTCCTTGTAGGCGTCGCGGATGCCGGGATTGAAGTACTTGATGGGCGTGGCGAGGTCCCCCGTGATGACCTCCGCCGCCTCGTGGTAGGTGGCGATGAGAAGCACCTTCTCGACGTCGACCTCGCCCCCGTAGCGCCGGTTGGCGATCACCGCCAGGGCGTGGGCGATCATGACCACCTGCATGGAGTGCTCCTGCACGTTCTCCTCCCGGGTGTTGCGCCTGAGTCCCCAGCGCTTGATGTGCTTCATGCGTGCCATATACGCGTAAAAATGATGCTGCATGGTTACCTCCGTCTTCGGTTGGAACAGGTTAAATTATAACACTTTGTCCGCATTTCCGCAACAGTCGAAGCATGCGGGGCGCGGGAAAGAGGCAAAAATGAAAAAAACCCAGCTTCTTCGAAAAAGGGGTTACGTTCCCGGCCCGTTTTGTATTATAATGAATTCAGGAAGGATAAAAAGGCGGGAGGAGACGAAATGGCGCGGCTGCTGAGTTATTTCACCCAGGCGGGAAGCCTGTTTGCCTCCCTCTTTATCCAGCCCAACTGGCGCGACTGGCTGGACATCCTGCTGGTCTGCGTGCTCATTTACCAGCTCATCAAGCTCTTGATGCGCACGCGCGCAAACTCGGTCTTCAAGGGAATCGCCATCATTCTTGTGATGGCGTGGGTTTCCGACCGCCTTCAGCTGCACACCATCAGCTGGGCGCTGCAATTGATTATCAACACCGGGATCATCGTGCTGGTGATCCTGTTCCAGCCTGAACTGCGGCGCGGCCTTGATCAGATCGGCAGGTCCCGCATCACCAAACAGGTCTTCAACACCCAGCGGCGCCAGCTGGCGCAGCATTCCGATCTGGTGGTCTCCGAAATGGTGAAGGCGCTGACCAACATGTCCAGAAAGCGCATCGGCGCGCTCATCGTCATCGAACGCCAGACCTCCCTTTCGGACGTGGCGGAGTCGGGCACCCACGTCGACGCGGAAATTTCCGATCCCCTGATCGAAAACATCTTCGAGCCCAACACGCCTTTGCACGACGGGGCGGTCATCATCCGCAACGAGCGCATCCTCGCCGCGGCGTGCATCCTCCAGCTCTCAGACGACCACTCCATCAGCCGCGAGCTGGGCACGCGCCACAGAGCCGCCATCGGCATGACCGAGTCCACCGACGCGGTGACCCTCATCGTTTCCGAGGAGACCGGCATTATCTCCATGGCGCGGGAGGGAAGACTCACGAGGTATCTGGATACGAAGTCCCTCACGATTCTTTTGACCGAGCTCTTTGCGCCGGATTCCCTCGCGCCTTCATGGCTGAGCCTGCTGAGGCGGAAGGAGGGAAAGCATGCGGAATAAGCTCAAACAACTGGGAAAGTCCGTCTGGGCGGCCATGTCCAGGCACATGCTTTTGAAGCTGCTCTCGTTCGTGTTCGCGATCATGCTGTGGAGCTACGTAATTTCCTCGAGCCCCTCCATCACGCGCACGAGGACCATCAGCGACCTGACGGGTTACGTGAGCGGCCAGGCAACCCTTGAAATTTACAAGCTGGCGCTTTTGACCGATCCCACGGCCGCGCTTTCCGACATCTCCGTCCAGGTGGAGGTGCCGCAGGCCTCCTACTCCCAGGTAACGGCGGACAATGTTCAGGTGACGCTGGACATTTCGTCCGTGCGCACGGCGGGCCCCCAGCAGGTGGCGCTCAAGGCGACCTCCACCTACGGGAAAGTCGTGAGCATATTCCCGTCGTCCCTGACGCTCACCTTCGAGACCCTGGACTCGCGCTCCGTGCCGGTGCAGGTGCAAAGGACGGGCGAGGCGGAGGCCGGCTACTGGTACAACACATCCCTCGTCAACCCGCAGCAGATTACGGTGACGGGCGCGACGAGCCTTGTGCAAAACATCTCCCACGCGACGGTGGTTTGCGACGTCTCGAGCCGCACCGCGTACTTCATGACCGCCCAGCGGTTCGCGCTCATCGACGGAACCGGCGCGGAAATTCCCCAGACCATGCTCAACACCAGCGCCTCCTCCATCAACGTGGGCGTGGACATCTATCCCACCAAGGAGATCGAGATCTCCACCACCACCGACGACGTGCTCGACGGGCAGGTGGCGGACGGGTACCAGGTCGAGTCCATCTCCATTCAGCCGGAAACCGTGACCGTGGCGGCGGATCAGGAGATCCTCGACGGCCTCGACAAGCTGGTGATTTCGCCCATCGCCATCGATTCCCCGTCGCAGAGCTTCACCAAGCGCGCGACGATTTCGGGGCTGACCGACTTTAAGTACATCTCTCAGGAGCAGGTGTACGTGACGGTACAGATCGCCGAGGAGACCATGAGCGCGTGGATTGAGGACGTTTACATCAACTTCCCGGGCTATGACAAGGACCAGTACCTTTTGACCTGGCAGAGAAACACCATCTCCGTGCACGTGACCGGCCCGCGCAGCAAGGTGCAGGCGCTCATGGACAGCGGACTGACGGCCACCGCGGACCTTTCCGGCCTGGGCGAGGGCACCCACGCCGTGCCCGTTGAGATCGACGACGAAAGCTATCCGGAAATCGTATTCGAGCCGGAGATCGACGAGGTCGAGGTCGTGCTGACTGCCAAGGACGCGGAATAAGGAGTAAATGATATGAACTCAACCGCCGTAATGAACATCATGATGAGCTGGCTGAAGGGATTGGCGAGCTGGGTTCTTGACCTGTTCAACCTCGCCGGAACGTCCGGCTTCTCGCCGCTTGCGTGGCTCTCGGACCACTGGATCAAGCTGCTCGTCGTCTTTTTGATCGTGGGCATCGCCATGGACGCGCTCGTCTGGCTCATGCGCTGGCGGCCCTATTGGGTGTGGTTCCACAAAAAACGCATCGTCATCAACGACGACAACTTCTTCGCCGGCGAGGAGCTGGTGGATTCCGGGCTCTACGATCCCGGCCTGTTCTTTGATCCGGAAGTCGAAAAGCGCAAAAACCCGCCGAGCACCATCGTCCGACCCGCGCACAAGCGGCCCCAGCTCATCCAGCGCATTGAGGACGACGCGCTCGCGCCGAAAAAGCCCGCGCGTCCTTCCACGCGCAGGCCGGGCGGGACGCGCATCTCCGTTTCCAGGCGGAGGCCCCCCCGCGAACGCCGCCCGGAGGCCGATTCCCTCTTCCAGGTCGATCCCGCCAGGGAAATTGATCCCGTCAACGGCGAGGACGCGGTGTTCAACGTGTCCGATCTCCCCGTTTCCCGGGACGAGTTGGCGCTGCGCAAGCGCAGGAGGCGCTGATGCATGCCTGGCTGACCGGGGGAAGCTTCGTCAAGGCCATCGTCGGACATTACGGCAGCGGGAAGACCGAGATCGCCCTCAACGCGGCTGTTTATCTGCGCGGCCTGGGCAGGCGCGTCAGGCTCGCCGACCTCGACATTGTGAACCCGTTTTTCAGGAGCGCGGAGCAGTCTGACATGCTCCGCGCCCATGACATCGAGCCGATTTATCCGCAGTTCGCCCTCTCGTCCGTGGACATGCCCGTTCTCGGACCCGAAATTCTGCGCGCGTTCGAAAACGACGGCGCGGTTTCCCTCCTCGACGTGGGCGGAGACGACGCCGGCGCCGCGGCCCTCGGGCGCTATAAGCCCCAGCTCGACGCCGCCCGCGCGGAGTTATACTACGTGCTCAATCCCTTCCGGCCGCGTTCCAATGCCCTCCCGCAGATCACCGAGCTTCTCTCCCTTGTGGAGGCGCGCGCGCGCATGCGCGTGACCGGACTCATCGCCAACGCCAACCTCGGCGGATATACCACCCCCGACGTCGTCCGCGAAGGGCGCGCGCTCGTCGCGGAAGCCGCCAGACGAACCGGCATCCCCGTCGTCGCCGAATGCGGCCTCGCCGGAGCCCTCCAGGGCGGACCGTGGGAACAGTTCCCCATCGTCAGGTATCTCATGCCCGAATGGATGGAAAACTAGGCACGGGGAAGACGCTGGGGCTCTGCCCCAGACCCCGCCAAAGGGACACTGTCCCTTTGGAATCCCGGACTGGGATAAATATATCCTCCGTCCGCCGCCGGGAAAAAGTAAAATTACCCACAAACAGTATGGGATTCTCAAGGGACGTTGTCCCTTGAGCGGGGGTGCCCGGGGGGGCGGCCCCGGGGCCCCCGGGGGGAA
>JAEYRW010000013.1 GCA_023435435.1 Bacillota bacterium
TCTAACCCCGGGACGGGGGTTAGAGCCCCGGGGCGACGACGGATAATGTGATATTATCTACCCATCATGGGGATTCCAAAGGGCCTCAGGCCCTTTGGCGGGGGGTTCGGGGGGCAGCGCCCTCCGACGTTTTTCTCTCTTACCGCAGCTTCAGCGCCGCCACCGCGCAGGGCGGGATCGTGAGCTTGAGCTCGGTGCCGGTTTTGTCGAATTCGGAGGAGATGGCGGCAAACTTTCCGGGTGCGACCTGAGCGGATGCGCCGAAGGTGTTGTGGGCATGGATGTCCCCGGTGAGGATGCGCGCGTCCGCAAGGCTGACGAGGGCGCCGTCGACGCGCATTTCGATTTCCGCGGGCGCGTCGGGGGAGGTATTGACGAGGGTGACGTGGAGGCTGCCGTCGGCGGAAACGGACGCGGACTCGGAGACCACGGGCGTCTCGATGCCGTTCGCGGTAAAGGTCGGCGTTTCGACGGCGGAAGAAACGAGAGTGGAATCCTGGTGCGGCTTCATCATCTCGAAGACGTGGTAGGTGGGCGTGAGGAGCATTTCCCTGCCCTCGGTGAGGATGACTGCCTGGAGGACATTGATGAGCTGTGCAATGTTGGCCATCCTGACGCGGTCGGCGTGCTTGTTGAAGATATTGAGCGTAAGCCCCGCCACCATGGCGTCGCGCATGGTGCTCTGCTGATAGAGAAAGCCGGGGTTGGTGCCGGGTTCCACGTCGAACCAGGTACCCCACTCGTCCACGATGAGCCCCACGCGCTTCTCCGGGTCATAGAAGTCCATGATCACGCCATGGTTTTTGACCAGGGTTTCCATGAAGTAACCCCGCGCGACGGTGTTTAAGTATGTTTCCGTGTCAAACGCGGTGGCGCTGCCCTTCTCGTTCCACTCGGCGGGCACCGTGTAGTAGTGCAGAGACAGTCCGTCCATCATGCGGGCGGCCTTTTCCATGACGACCTTCGTCCACTCGTAGCCGGGGTCGCCCTTGGAGCAGCCCGGGCCGCAGGCGATTTTGTAGATTTTCTCCGCGCCGTACTTGCGCACGAAGGTCTGATACCGCCGGTACTCGTCCGCGTAATATTCCGGGGTCATGTTGCCGCCGCAGCCCCAGTTTTCGTTGCCGACGGCAAAGTAGGGAAGCGTCCACGGTTCGTCCCGCCCGTTTTTCCGGCGCAAATCCGCCATGGGCGAGACGGCGGGACTGGTCATATACTCCACCCACTCCTGCATTTCACGCACGGAACCGGAGCCGACGTTTCCGTTGACGTAGGGTATGCAGCCCACCTGGCGGCAGAGCTCGAAAAACTCGTGGGTGCCGAAGGAATTGTCCTCCACCACGCCGCCCCAGTGGGAATTGTACATCCGCTTGCGCGTCTCCAAAGGTCCGATGCCGTCCATCCAGTGATACTCGTCGGCAAAGCACCCGCCCGGCCAGCGCAGGACGGACAGCCCCATCCGCTTGAGCGCATCGACCACGTCCGTCCGCATGCCGCCCACGTTGGGAATCTCCGAATCCTTGCCCACAAATACGCCGCCGTAGATGCAGCGCCCGAGGTGCTCCGAAAAGTTCCCGTAGATTTCCTTGCTGATGTGGGCACCCTTCATCCCCGGGCGCACGACATACCTCATGTGTACCCCTCCTTTTATCCCCATTCCCCAATGGGAGGTTTTTAAAATGAACGCGATTCCCTGCAAAAAATGCCTCGAGGAATCCCGGGACCTGCGCGCGCTGGCGGAGCACCTCGACCGATACGTCGATTCGCTGCCGGATGAAATCCGCGTGGACGAAGAAACCTACGCCCGCCGCGTCGCGCGCTGCGAAGACTGTCCCCGCCGGGTTGAGCTTCTGTGCGCCGTCTGCGGCTGCTACATACAGGCGCGCGCGGCGAAAAGGCATATGGCCTGCCCCATCGACATCGGCGCGCCCCGCTGGATGGCGGAAGATCAGTTGTAATCGCGCGCTTTCAGCCAGTTCTGCAAAAGAGAAGCCCACTGCGCCACGTCGGGCATTTCCTTGGCGAGCCCCAGACCATGGCGGCCGTGGGGGAAGATGTGCAGCTCGCAGGGCACGCCCTGAATGACGAGGGCAGAGGCCAGCCGCAGGCTGTTTTCCACGGGCACCCCCTGGTCGGCCGCGGTGTGCCAGATGAACGCCTCCGGGGTGTCCTCCGTGATCTGTAGCTCCGCCGAGAATTTGCGGATCAGCGCCCAGTCCTCGGCTTTTTCGCCCAGAAGGTTCAGGAGCGAGCCCTGATGCCGGAACGCCGCGAAGCTTACCACCGCGTAGCAGGGGATAAACGCGTCGGGTCGGGATGAGAGCCGCTCAACCGGGTCCTCGGCGTCCGGATTCCCCAGGTCATACATGGTCGCGGCCGAACACACCAGATGGCCGCCCGCCGAGAAGCCCAGCACGGCGACCCGCTCGTAACCCATGGCGCGCACCACGCGAACGGCGCGCTTGATGTCGGAAAGGGGCGCGTAAGGGTCGCAGGGCGCGACGCGGTAATCGAGCACGAACGCGGAAACGCCCGCCTCGTTGAGCATCTCCGCAATGGGCGCGCCCTCGTGATCGGCCTTCATGCGGTAGCCGCCGCCGGGGGCAACGATCACCGCACCCCGGGAGCCGGGAACGGCGTAGTCCGCCACGGAGGGTTGTGCCTGATCCGGGGAGCGGTCGGAATAGGGTGCGGTCTTTTCCCAGAGTATGATTTTCCGGTGCATCGCGCATTCCTCCTACAATCGGTCGATCATGTCGGCAAGCCGGTCAAACTTGAGGTCCGGTTTGGTGGCCGATTTTTCGAGCATTTCCTCGGTGGTCTCCCCGCTCATGACGAGGATGGAGAGCATCCCGGCACGCAGTCCCGTCTCGATGTCCGTGTACAGCCGGTCGCCCACCATGGCGAGCGCGTGGGTTTTCAGGCCCGTGCGCCCGAGCGCCGCCTCGACGATGCCGGGGTTCGGCTTTCCCACGATGATGTCCGGACGGCGGAAGGCGGAGGCCTCGATGAAGGCCATGATGGCCCCGATGTCCGGCGCGAAGCCCGTCTCGGTGGGGCAGTTGAAGTCCGGGTGGGTGGCCACGTAGGGAAGTCCCGCCCGCACCAGATCGCACACCCGGGTCATTTTTTTGTAGTCGAGGGTGGTATCGTAGCCGATGACCACCATCTCGGGGTTTTCCTGATCCACGACGACGCCGTTTTCAGTGAACTCGTCGATCAGATAGTCGTTCCCCAATACGAAGCAGCGCCTGCCGGGGTAAAGCGCGGTGAGCTTGTACGCCGTCGCCTCGCCGGAGGTGAGGATCTTCTCCCGCGGCACGTCGAGGCCCATTTTCCTGAGACGCTCGACATAGAACGTGGAATTATGGGAGGAATTGTTGGTGAGGAACAGAAAGTCCCGGCCCGTGGCGCGCACCTTCTCGATGAACGCCAGGGAACCTTCGATGATCTTGTTTCCGAGGTAAAACGTGCCGTCCATGTCGAGCAGGAAGCACTTCACGTCACTGAGCGTCATTTAGTCCTCCCTGAATTCGATTGTATTTTCGCGCATGGATTTCACAGGCGCCAGCGCTTCCACCCGGTAGCCCGCCCCGCGCAGCTTTTTCATGCCGTCCTGGAACGCCTTGGCGATCACCGCGCCGATGCCCGCCACCTGCCCGCCCGCCTGCTCGATGAGCCGGATGGCCCCGAACGCCGCCTCGCCGTTGGCGAGGAAGTCGTCGATGACGAGCACGCGCTCACCGGGCCTGATGAACTGGGATTTGAGGGTCAGAAGGTAGCAGGAATTTTTGGTGAACGAAAAGACCTCCGTCTGGATGATGCCCTCCTTCATGATGGCGGAAACCTGCTTTTTGAGGATCACCATGGGCAGGTTCATGAGGAGCGCGGTCATGACGGCAGGCGCGATGCCCGAGGATTCGATGGTGGCGATCTTTTCGATGCCCGCGCCGGAAAACCGCGCGGCGAATTCCTCGCCCACCTGCTTCATCAGAACAGGGTCCACCTGATGGTTCAGAAACGAGTCCACGAGCAGCACGCTTTCGCTCAGCGCGCGTCCGTCGGACAGGATCCTTTGTTTGAGTTTCTCCAAGTCCTCCCACCCTTTCGATGTGACTGATCCCATTGTACCGCAACGGGGTCGCGCTTTCAATGCGCGTTCTTTGGAAGAAGATGCCAAAAAGGCAGGGCCCGCGTCGTCCGCGCGGGCCGATGGCCTACTTGAGCTGCTCGGGGCGATAGAGCATCGCGGCCTTGCCGAAGTTCGCCTTCAGGGTATGCCCGAACCGCGCCGCCATCTCGGGCGGCAGACCCGTTTCTTCGTTTCCGACGATTTCGCCCGAAACGAGCTTGTCGCAAAGCGCGGCCATGTCGTCCATGAGCTCGAAGGAAACGGGATTGTAGCCATTGGTATACTTCTGCACGTCGTGTCCGGCGAGGAACGCCCAGCCCGCGGGCTCGACGCCCATTTGGACGAGCTTTTCCTTGGCGGCCCGGATGGACATCGCGTAGGCGGAAAGCATCGACGCCCCCGGAACCTGCATCCATACGCCCGTACCGGAGCCCAAGGCGTCGCCGACGAACACGCACTTGTGGTACTCGTCCACGAACAAAACGGAGCCGGGTGTGTGTCCGGGCAGCGCTGCGACCTTTATGACGATCCCGCCGCCCAGGTCGATCTCGTCGCCGTCCGAAAGCGGACGAAGCTTCGCCGGATCGGGTTCGGCCTGCCCGGGGAAGCGATCTCCGAAGAGCATATCCTTGTCCGCCATGGACAGATAAACCTTGTCAAACAGCCCGGCGTGCCAGCTGTGGTCGCCGTGGCCGTGGGTGAGGGCGAGCCCGTAGGGCCGGGGCGTGAGCTTTTCGATTGCCTTGCGGATGTCGCCCTGCGCCATGCCCGTGTCGATGACCAGCGCGCGCTCCTTCCCGTCCACCGCGTACAGGGAATCGTCCCCACAGTCCGCGAGGGCCCACACGCCGGGCGCGACGGCTTTAAATTCCATGCGCGCGGCCCGGTTCTGCCCAAAGAGCCAGCGCCGCACCGCGCCGTCCCGGTAGACCTCCTGCCAGCTGGCGTGGGGATGGCCCCATTTCTCACCGATCATGCCCGCCGGATACTCGGTGTACTTTATGTTCAGACAACCCGCCGCGCGGCAGGCCTGCACCATGAGCCGCGTTCCGTAGGAAAAGCCGAAATCGGGGTTCGTGCGGCTCTTCATCTCGCCCGCGACGGGCACCACGGGATCGTCCGCCGCGTGAAACGCCCACACGGGCATCTGGCCGATCTTCCCCGCCGCGTCGAGCCTCCCCGCGCCGCAGATGGGCATCGCCGCGGCAAACAGCGACGGGTATCTGGCGATGAGGTTCCACGTGCCGAACCCGCCCATGGAAAGCCCCGTGACGTACACGCGCATGGGATCGACGGGATCGCGGGCGATGGTCTCCTCCACAAGCTTCTTGAGCAGCTCCGGCATGCCCGCGTGCACCCAGGAAAGCTCGGCCGGGCACTGGGGCGCCAGCACGTAACAGGGCGTCTCCGCCTGAACCTCCGGCGCGGCGTAGAGGAACGCGCCGCCGGTCTTTGTGATCTGCGCCTCGTTGTCCTGACCGCGCTCGCCCATGCCGTGCAGGAAAAGCACCAGCGGGACTTTTTCGCCCGCCCCGCGCGCGGGGGTGAACTTGCGGTAGGGAAGCGCCATGCCGCGCCCGTCGTAGACCATTTCTCGGATCATTGTGGCCGCAATGTCCGCATAGCGGTCTTCCTCGGCGGACCCCGTCACCGTTCTTTTCTGCGCGAACAGCCAGCGCCTGACCTCGTCGTCGCGATAGGCCTCGTGCCACGCGCAGTGGGCGTCGCCCCACTTTTCGCCGATCGTGCCCGCCGGATACTCGGTGTACCGGACGTTTGCCGATCCCGCGGCGCGGGCGGCTTCCACCGCCAGCCGGGAACCGTAGACGGGGGGATTCGGGTCGTTGCGCATCTCGCCCGCGGCGGGCAGCACGTCGTCGTCCGCGGCGTGAAACGCCCATACCGGGAGCCCGCACCCGCCCAGCCGCGCCGCGTCCTCCTTGGACGCCGTGCCGCACACGGGCATCGCCGCCGCGAACAGGCCGGGATACATCGCCGCCAGATGCCAGGCGGCGATTCCGCCCATGGATGCGCCGGTGACGTATACGCGCAGGGGGTCCGCCGCCTCGTGGGCGAGGGTTTCCTCCACGAGCAGTTTCAGGAGTTCCGGCACGCCGGGGTCCCACCATTTGGTTTTTTCCGGACACTGGGGCGCGAGGATGTAGCAGGGGGTTTCCGCCTGTTTTTCCGGGAGAGCGTACAAAATCGCCGTTCCGGTCTGCAGTACCTGCGCCTTGTTGTCCCGGCCGCGCGCGCCCATGCCGTGCAGAAACAGCACCAGCGGATAGCGCACGCCCGGCTTCGCGGCGGGCGAAAACTTCCTGTACTGGAGCGCCATCCCGTTTGCGGCGAACAGGGATTCATGGGTCATCGTCCGCGCGATCATCTCGTGAATCTCCCGATCCGTCACTTGGCGGCCTTCCTTCCCAGCGCGAACGCGCGCTTGTTCATTTCGAGGAATTTCGGCGGCACGGTGTCTTCCAGGGCCTGCGCCCATTCCGCCTCGGGGATGTCCATGATCCTGGAAAGCACGCCCATGAGTACCACGTTCACAGCCTTTGCGCTTCCGGCCTCCCGGGCCAGGGAAAGCGCGTCCAGCGCCACAACCTTCACTTTTTCGGCGAGGCGTCCCACGATGTTTTCCGGGTACCTGGCCGCGCCGGTGATGACGGGCATGGGCCACATCTCGGCCGCGTTGGTGATGAGGGTGCCGCCGTCCTTGAGATAGGAAACCCACCGCGCCGCCTCAAGGGCCTCAAAGGACAGTATGTAGTCCGCCTCGCCCACGTCGACGATGGGGGAGTACACCTTTTCGCCGTACTTGCAATACGTTACCACCGAACCGCCCCGCTGGGACATGCCGTGTACCTCGGAAAGCTTCACGTCGTAGCCCCGGGCCAAAAGCAGGCTTCCGAGGATCTTCGAGGCGAGCAGCGTCCCCTGCCCGCCCACGCCGACGATCATGATGGACGTCGTCATGCCTTTTCGCCCCCCTTGATGGCGCCGAAGGGGCAGGTCTGCACGCAGACCGCGCAGCCGACGCACTGATTTTCGTCGATCTGTGATTTCCCGTCCACAAACGAAATGGCCGGGCAGCCCAGCCGCAGGCACGCCTTGCACGCGCGGCAGGCGTCCCGATCCACCCGGTATGCGGGTTCGTGCTTCACATACTTGAGGAGCGCGCACGGCCGGCGGGAGATGATGACGGAAGGGCCGTCCTTTTCAAGCTCCTCGCGCAAAACCGTCTCGGTGGCCTTAAGATCGTAGGGATCGACCACGCGCACGCTTTTGACGCCACACGCCCGGGCGGCGTCCTCGATGGAAATGACGGGCGTCTTTTCATTTTTGAGGGTGAGTCCCGTGGTGGGGTTCTGCTGGTGGCCCGTCATGCCGGTAATGGAATTGTCCACCACAATGACCTTGGCGCTTCCGAGGTTGTAGGAAACGTTTACAAGCCCGGTCAACCCCGAGTGCATGAACGTCGAGTCACCGATTACCGCAACGGTCTTTTTCGCCATTTCGGGCCTGACCTTGGTAAACCCGTGGGCCATGGGAATGGACGCGCCCATGCAGACGGTGGTGTCCATGGCATCCAGGGGCGGCATGGAGCCGAGGGTATAGCAGCCAATGTCGCCGGTGACGGTGAGCTTCAGCTTCTTGAGCATGGCGAAGAGCCCCCTGTGCGGGCAGCCCGCGCACATGACGGGCGGGCGTCCGGGCAGCGTCTCGCCAAACGTTTCGCTCTTTTTGGCGGTAAGCCCCATGACCCGGGCGATTTTCGCCTGGGAAAGCTCGCCCAGAAGCCCGAACAGATCCTTGCCGCCGTCGGGCACGATGCCCAGCCTGCGCACATGGGTTTCAATGACCGGGTCGAGCTCCTCGACGATGTAAAGCTTTTCGACGCAGGCCGCAAAATCGCGGATGAGCTTTTCCGGCATGGGATATGCCATGCCCAGCTTCAAAACGCTCGCCTCCGGAAAGACTTCCTTTATATATTGATAAACGGTGCCCGCGCAGATGAAGCCGATGTTGGAGCCGCGCTCGACGCGGTTTAACGCCGCCGTCTCGGCGTATGCCGCGAGCTTTTTCATCCGCTCCTCCACAAAGGCGTGGCGGCCCACGGCGTTTCCGGGGCTCATGACATATTTGCGGATGTCCTTTTTGTAGTCCTTGAGCGGAATTTCCGCCCGCGCGGAGAGGGGAATGAGTCCCTGGGAATGGGCCACCCGGGTGCAGGTGCGCACGATGACGGGGGTGTCGTATTCCTCGGAGAGCTGGAAGGCGAGCTTGGTGAACATAAGACACTCGGCGGAATCCGAGGGCTCCAGCATGGGGAGCTTCGCGGCTTCCGCGTAGTGGCGGGAATCCTGCTCGTTCTGGGAGGAGTGCATGCCCGGGTCGTCCGCCACGCACACCACCAGTCCCCCGTTCACGCCCGTGTAGGACGCGGTGAACAGCGGATCGGCCGCGACGTTCAGCCCCACGTGCTTCATGGCGCAGAACGCCCGCGCCCCCGCCACGGACGCGCCGATGACCGCCTCCATGGCCACCTTTTCATTGGGGGCCCATTCGGCATAGACCTCCGGGTATTCCGCCACCTCCTCGGTGATTTCCGTCGAAGGTGTGCCGGGGTACGAGGAAACAAACCGGCATCCGGCCTCGTAGACGCCGCGCGCCACCGCCGCGTTTCCAAGCGCGAGCTTTTGCATGGCGAAACCGCTCCTTTATTCGAGATTCCCTTCCATTCTAGCACAACGGCGCGGACGAAGCAATGCGCAAAGGCGTTTGCTTTTTCGCCCGTGGGATGTTATAATCGTGGAAAAACGACGGAGGACTTTCCGATGGCAAAGGGGAACGGGAAGGAAACAAAGCGGTCGAGCGGAAGTGAACGCGGATTTCAGCTGACGACCTATTATAAAATCGTCACCATTTTCACGCTCATCGTGGCGGTGGGCTACGGTGCGCTCTATATCGCGCGGCAGCAGGGATACCAGCTCATCAACACGTCCGCGCTCTACTGGCTCTGGTACGCGCTGGTGATCGGTATCATCCTTCTGGTGGGCAAATTCATCGCGAACGTTCCCAAGAGCGAGTCCACCCGCCGCAGCGTGCGCATTTCTGTCAGCATTGTGACGGTGGTCACCATCTTCGTCATGTACGTCAATGTCGTCAGCCAGCTGGATTCCGGCCTCCATAAATTCGCCACCCTTGAATCGCCCGACGGCGAACATACCGTCATCGTCATGCAGGCAGACGTCAAGGTTGCGGCGACCGAAACCGAAGCGGCCAAGGTCTATACGGTCTACGCCGCCTATCCGAAGATCAACAGATATTTCTGCGATTCCAGCGGGAACCCCGACGTCATCATGCTCCTGGACGATCAGAACGCCACCTTAAACAAGGAATGGACGGAAAACGGGCTCATCCTCTCCACGGACAGCGAGGCCGTGCAGGGCGACAGCACCATCGAGATCACCTTCGACTGACCGGCATGGCCGCCGCCCCCCGCGCATATCCTCGCGCGGGGGGTTTTGTATGCGCAGATATTACCGGTTTTTGGGCGCGGCCCTGTTCGCGCTGGGCCTTCTGGCGTTTCCGGCGCGGGCGCTCTTCGCGGCGCAGTCGGCCATCGCCAACTGGGGGCTGTCGGTGGCCCCGGCACTTTTTCCGTTCATGGTGGTGCTGCCCTTCCTCACCAGCCGCGAGGCGTGCGGCGTGTACGACAAAATTTTCGGACGGCTCTCGCGCTTCGCGTTTGCGCTGCCCGGCACCACCGCGTCCGCCATCGTGACGGGATTGTGCGCCGGGTCGCCCGCCGGGGCCATGGCGGTTGTGCGGGTTGCCCGCCGGGAGGGGCTTTCTCCGGGGGAGGCGGCGCGCATGGCGGGCATCGCCTGCGGCGTGGGGCCGATCTATGTCGTCTCGGGGATCGGCGTCGCGCTGGCGGGTTCCACGGCGGAGGGCTGGCGGCTCGCCACATCCCAGCTCGCGGCGCTTCTTCTGACGGGCCTTTTGTTTCGCGGCGCGTGGCGGGACACCGGACGGCGCACCCCCGTTCCCGACGACGCGGAATTCGACGAAAGGCCCATCTCCCGGGGCGTGCTGTCTATTCTGAAGGTGGGCGGATATATGACCATGTTCGCGGTGGGCATCGCCCTTCTGGACGCTGTGCTGGGGCCGTGGTTCGATTATAGCTCGCTGCTCCTGGATCTTCCCACCGGTGCGGCCTACGCGGCCTCCGTCGGGCTTCCCCTTCACTGGGTTGCCCCGGCCATTGGCTTCGGCGGCCTGTGCATCGCGGCGCAGAACATGGGCGTTTTAAGGAGTGCCGGCGTGACGTGGCCCATGTACATCGTCCAAAAAGCAACTGCTGCCGCGTTGACGGCGGGCTTGTATCTCGCGCAGCACCTGCTTGTGGGGGACGCGGTCCTTGCGCAAGCTGCGCGGGGCGGCGAATTCGAAGCCGCGTCGGCGGGCGTGTTCGTTCTCATGCTCCCCGTGGCGCTGGCGCTGGCCTACGCACTTTTCGGACGAAGAAAACCCGTATCTTAACATGCGCGCGCGGCGCTGATTTTCCAGTGTTTGGGAGCTGAATGCGCAACATATAGCGGGATTCGGCGGGAACTGACACAATATGACGGGTTTTGGGATCGCAAAAAAAGGGGTTGACAAATGATGCGGCAATTGATATAATAACACCTGCCGCCGCGAGAGAGACGCGGGGCGCGATCCTTGAAAACGATACAGAGAAGATAAGGAAACAGATAAGAACAGTCAGATTTCTGAGAGAGTAAACGCCTCGACGAAGCGGACTGGGG
>JAEYRW010000050.1 GCA_023435435.1 Bacillota bacterium
CGCCCCCGCAGATTGTGCATGCAGAATTCGACGGCGCAGCGGTCGGGGGCTGACTTTCCGCCTGCCTCAAGAATTCTGCGGGCGCGAGATGGCGGAATATCGCCGCACGCACGCGTAGGATTTGGGCGGACTGCCATCGTATAAATGTGATGCACGAATGCCTAAGAGTTCTGCGCGAAAGGGCCGGGCATGTACCGCTTTGGGTCTGCGGCGCGCGCGTCATCCTTGTGAACAAGCGGGGCGAAATTCTTCTTCACAGGCGGCGCGACAACGGTTGCGAGGCATTTCCCGGGGGGCACGGTGGACGTGGATGCGCGCGTGGAGGACGCCGCGCGGCGGAAAATGCTGAAAGAAACCGGGCTGACTGCCGGCGCGGTGCGGCTGTTCAGGGTCTATTCCGGTCCGGACATGGCCCGCGTCTATCCCAACGGCGACGCGATCTCGAACGTGGACGTGCTTTTTGTGTCGGAGGATTTTAGGGGAGAGCTGGCACCCGAGCACACGGAGCGCGGCGAGACTGGTTTTCCCGCCCGCCGCTTTGCCGGGGCCGATTTCGCCGCCCTCCGTGCGGAAAGTGCGGGATTACATCGCGCCGCCGCTTAAACCGGCGCCATACGCGGTATATTTTATGGACATTGTTTGTATGAAGCGGAGGAACGCATGAGTCAGATTGTAATTGTGGGCGGCGGTCCCGCCGGCATTTCGGCGGCCGTGTACGTCGCGCGCGCCGGCATTTCGGCGACTGTGGTCGCGGGGGGCATGGGCGCGCTGGAAAAGGCGGACAAAATCGAGAATTATTACGGCTTCGAAGAGCCCGTGTCGGGCGCGGAGCTCATCGCCCGCGGCCAAAGTCAGGCCGAACGGTTGGGCGTCACCATCGTGCGGGACGAGGTCGTGAACCTGAATTACGACGGGGCGCGCTTTTCCGTCGTCGGCAAGGCAGAAACGCTGTCCGCGGACAGCGTCATTCTGGCAACCGGCTCGTCCCGCGCGCTGCCGAAAATCTCCGGATTCTCAAAGTACGAGGGTCGGGGCGTCAGTTTCTGCGCGGTGTGCGACGGATTTTTCTACCGGGGCAAGGACGTGGCGGTGCTGGGCTGCTGCGACTATGCGGCGCACGAGGCACGGGAGCTTTTGCCCCTGGCAAAAAGCGTGACCCTCGTCACCAACGGTGCGACGCCCATCGAGGACCTGCCGGAGGGCCTCAAGGTGGATACCCGCAGGATTTCGGAATTGCGCGGCGGCGATATGCTGGAGGGCGTTGCGTTCGAGGACGGGACGGTTCTCCCCGTGCGCGGGCTGTTCGTCGCGCAGGGCGTGGCCGGGAGCGCCGACCTCGCAAAGAAGGTGGGTGCCGAGACGGTGGGCAACCGCATCCAGGTGGACGGCGAGATGCAATCCAGCGTGCCGCTGCTCTTCGCCGCGGGCGACTGCACGGGCGGCATGATGCAGGTCGCCAAGGCCGTCTACGAAGGGGCGCGCGCGGGCACGGAGGCTGTGCGGGCGCTCCGCGCACAAAGGAAGTAAGCGAGCGGACGATCCGCAGCACTGATTGGAGAGAATTTTGACATTGCGCAAGAAAGTGATCCTCCTGAACGGTCCCTCCAGCAGCGGCAAGTCGACGTTGGCCGCCGCGTTGCGGAAACTGATCGAGGACAAAAGAAACGAGGACTACGGCGTCGTTTCCATCGACGATTTTTTGAAATTGCGGGCCGGAGAGGCGGTTTATGAAGATGATGTCTTTGAGATCGCCCCGCAAATCTGCACCCGCGCAATCCGGCTGCTTGAGACGCGTCAAGGCGTCATCATCGATCATGTGATGACGAGTGAGCGCATTTTCAATCAGCTTTTGGAGGCGCTCGGCGCCTGGGACCTCCTTTTGATCCGCGTTACCTGCCCTCCGGCGGAACTGGCGCGGCGGGAGCGCGCCCGGAAGGATCGGTGCCCGGGCACGGCGGAGGCGTCCGACCGATACCTGTTTCCCAAGGATGGATACGACCTGACGGTTGACACATTTCTTGACACCGCGCAGGCGTGTTCCGCGCGGATACTGAATCTGATGGGTTGAAATTCCAGCTGAATCCTCCGTGCGCGCGCGGCCTTCCGGGTCGCGCGAATTTTCACTTAAATCGCTTTGAAAAAAACGAAAATCGGGCAATGAAAGCATCATATTCCAGTGAAAACGCACATAAATGATCTTCCATTTACATAGAAGCTATGCTATAATGGATTCACACGACAACGAAGGGAGTTACCGATCATGCAGAACCTCGAAAAAGCGCTCAAGAAGAACAAAATCGTCATATCGATCTTGATTGTCGCTGTGATTTTACTCGTTCTTTATGCGATCGTCATCGGGGGCGACATCAAAAGCGCCAAAACCAAGACACAGTTATCCTACCGCGATCAGCTGGTGGATCTAAACGAGCAAATCACCGGCATTCAGGATGATACCGCCTCTAACGACGAGAAAATCGCCGGATATCAGGAGGACATCGACGCGCTGAACGCCGACATCGCCGCCATCCAGGCCGGAACCTACACCGGCAACTGATCATGTGATTGACGAAATGAAGGGAGCTGCCTGATCG
This sequence comes from Bacillota bacterium, assembly GCA_023435435.1. Lineage (GTDB taxonomy): Bacteria > Bacillota > Clostridia > Christensenellales > Aristaeellaceae > RUG11247. The sequence continues at coordinate 2,592 of JAEYRW010000050.1, forward strand.
TGGAACGCAAGTATAAGAATCAAAAAAAGACAATCATCGTCCTCGCCGTTGCCTGTGTGCTTCTCCTCGCCCTGATTATCTATTTTCAGGTGCGCATCAAGAACGTGAAGGCTGAAGAAGTCGCAGATTACGAGGCGCAGGTCGCCGAGCTCACCCAGCAATTGGATGAGATGCAGGCCGCCTACGACGCCAAGGACTATAAGGGCACCATCGACGCCATGAAGGATGAAATTTCGGCACTCAAGGACCAGAAGGTCGAACTGCTCGCGACGCCCACGCCGGAGCCCACCGCGGAACCGACCCTCGAGCCCACGTCCACCCCCGAACCCACCGCGACGCCCACCGTCGAGCCGACGGCTGCGCCGACCGTGAAGCCCACCGCGACACCCACCGCCGCAACCCAGGGCTGACCGGTGCCAAAGCAGGAGGAGACCTCCTCCTGTTTTTTTGCGCAAAAAACCGCCCCGCTCCCCCGCCTGTGCGCAAAGGGATCGGGGCGGTTCGGTTTCGTCAGATTTCGGACAGTTTCTCGCGCGTCCAAGCAATCTGCCGCGCCACCGCCGACGGCGCGGGACCGCCTTCCACGTCGCGCTTTTCCACGCAGGTGAGAAGGTCGATGGCCGCGTAGATGTCCTCGTCGAAGGCCGGATGCGCCGCCCTGTAATCCGCAAGGGGCAGCTTTTCCAGGGTGGTATCGGCTTCCACGCACGCGCGCACGAGCCGCCCCACCACATTGTAGGCGTCGCGGAAGGGCACGCCCTTGCGGGTCAGGTAATCCGCGCAGTCCGTGGCGTTGATAAATCCCTTGGCCGCCGCGGCGCGCATGTTCTGCGTGTGGAACGTCGCGGACCGAAGCATGGGCGACATGACCTCGAGGCAAAGGGAGGCGGTGTCCAGCGCGTCAAAAACGGCCTCCTTGTCCTCCTGAATGTCCTTGTTGTAGGACAGCGGCAGCCCCTTCATGGCGGTGAGCAGGGTCATGAGGTCGCCGTACACGCGCCCGGTCTTGCCGCGCACCAGCTCGGCCAGGTCGGGGTTCTTTTTCTGCGGCATGATGGACGAGCCCGTGGAGAACCGGTCATCCAGCGTCATGAACTTGAATTCCCAAGAGCACCAAAGGCAGATTTCCTCGCTGAGCCGCGAAAGGTGCATCATCAGGATGGAAAGGTCGGACATGAGCTCCAGCGCGAAGTCGCGGTCGGAGACGCCGTCCAAGGAATTCATCGTAATGTCCGAAAAGCCCAGCTCCCGGGCGACCATGCGCCGGTCGAGGGGGTATGTCGTGCCTGCCAGCGCGCCGTTTCCAAGGGGCATCACAAGCGTGCGGGCCTTGCAGTCCCCAAGGCGGCCGATGTCACGCAAGAGCATCTGGGCGTACGCCATGAGGCCATGCGCCAGGGTCACCGGCTGCGCCCGCTGAAGGTGGGTATAGCCCGGCATGACGGAGCGGACGTGCTGTTCCGCCACGCCGCAGATGGCCTCCGCCAGGGCCTTCGCAAGGCCTGTGAGCGCGCCAATCTCATCCGCAAGGTACATGCGGATGTCCAGCGCCACCTGGTCGTTTCTGCTGCGCGCGGTGTGGAGACGCTTGCCCGCGTCGCCGATGCGGCGGGTGAGCTCGACCTCGACGAAGGTGTGGATGTCCTCCGCGCCCATGTCGATTTCAAGCGCGCCTGTCTGCAGATCGGAAAGAATCCCCTGAAGCCCCGCGACGATCTTTTCCGACTCACCTTTTTCGATGATCCCGGTCTCCCCCAGCATGCGCGCATGGGCGATGGACCCGGTAATGTCCTGTTTGTACATCCGCATGTCGAACCCGATGGACGCGTTCAGTTTATTGAGCCGCTCGTCGATCTCCCCCGACATGCGCCCTTCCCATAACTTCAAAAGTACCCCTCCCCCGATTGCAAACTCGTCGTCCCGGGGTTTGGGCCCCCGGGGCGACGACACGCATATATATTCTCTCCAATATGGGATTCTCAAGGGCGCCAGCCCCTGAGCAGGGCTCCGGGGGCTGCGCCGCCGGCATCCCTTTCTTCCCTCTACTTCTTCCCGTCCTTCATGGCCTTGATTTTGATGGGCAGTCCGAAGAGGGTGATGAAGCCGGCGGAATCGGCCTGGTTGTAGACCTCGTCCTCACCGAAGGTGGCGATGGCTTCGTCGTAGAGGGACTCGGGGCTGGTCATGCCGGCGGGCATGATGGTGCCCTTGTAGAGCTTGAGCTTGACGACGCCGGAAACGGTTTTCTGGGTCTCGTCGACGAAGGCGGAGAGCGCCTCGCGCAGGGGGGTATACCACTGGCCGTTGTAGACGAGCTCGGCGAAGTCCAGGGCGAGCTTTTGCTTCATGTGCAGGGTCAGCTTGTCGAGGCAAATCTGCTCGAGCATCTCGTGGGCGAAGTAGAGAATCGCGCCGCCGGGAGTCTCGTAAATGCCGCGGCTCTTCATGCCGACCAGACGGTTTTCGACGATGTCGATGATGCCGACGCCGTTCTCGCCGCCGACCTTGTTGAGGTACTTGATGATCTCGGACCCTTTCATGGCCTTGCCGTCCACGGCCACCGGGAGGCCCTTGTCAAAGCTCAGCTCCACATAGGCGGGCTTGTCGGGCGCCTGCTCGGGCCATACGCCCATCTCAAGGGCGCACTTGGGCGCGTTGGCGGGGTCCTCCAGTTCCAGGCCCTCATGGGAGAGGTGCCAGATGTTCTTGTCCTTGGAATAGTTGGTCTCGCGGCTGATCTTGAGGGGCACGTCGTGGGCCTCGGCGTAGTCGATCTCCTCGTCGCGGGACTTGATGGACCACACGCGCCACGGCGCGATGACGGGCATGGTGGGCGCGAAGGCCTTGATGGCCAGCTCGAAGCGCACCTGGTCGTTGCCCTTGCCCGTGCAGCCGTGGGCGATGGCGTCGGCGCCTTCCTTGAGCGCGATCTCCGTGATGCGCTTGCCGATGATGGGGCGCGCGAAAGAGGTACCCAGAAGGTACGTGTTTTCATACTTCGCGCCCGCCTTGAGCGTCGGGAAAATGTACTCGTCGACAAATTCGTCCACCAGATCCTCAACGTAGAGCTTCGACGCGCCGGTCTTGATGGCCTTCTCGTTCAGGCCGTCCAGCTCCGTCCCCTGCCCCACGTCCGCCGCAACCGCGATGACCTCGCAGCCCGGGTAGTTCTCCTTGAGCCACGGGATGATGATCGAGGTGTCGAGGCCGCCCGAGTACGCCAGCACGATTTTTTTGAACTCCGCCATTTTCAAACCCTCGCGATCTGTATTTTTATGCGTTACATGTGTATATTATAGCTGCTTTGCGCTGAATGTCAACCTCAAATCCGAATACGCGCGTATATTGTCTGTAAATTATTGACGATTGCCCCGGGCGATGTTACAATGATCGCATCCACAAGGGGGAGGGAAATGGAATGAAAATTCAAAGGCTCACAGACCCGGCGTTCGAAAAGTACGGCAAGGTGGTCGATTTCATCGACACGGCCGCGCTCGGGAAGGCCATGGAACAAACCGAGGCGCCGGATGGGGTGGTTTACGTGCCCTCGGCGCCCGCGCTGGAGGCGACGGACGCGTTTCAGGCGCTGTCCCAGCAATTCTACGGCGGCATGCCCATCCAGATCGGCTACTGCAACGGCAAAAACCACACGCTCAACGCCGTGGAATACCACCGCGACAGCGAGCTCAACTACGCACTGACCGACATCATCCTGCTGATCGGCTCACAGCAGGACGTCGATCCGGCGGACTTTACCTACGACACGGCCAAAATGGAGGCATTTCTCGCCCCCGCCAGTACCCTCGTCGAGTTCTACGCGACCACGCTCCATTACGCCCCCATCAGCGTGGGCGACGCCTTCTTCAAGGTCGCCGTCGTGCTTCCCAGGGGCACCAACGAACCTCTCGCCTTTGCCCCCGCGAAGCAAGGCGAACCCAAACTCCTCACCGCAACCAACAAGTGGCTCATCGCGCATCCCGAAAGCGGCATCGAAGGCGCACACCCGGGGCTCGTGGGGGAG
>JAEYRW010000068.1 GCA_023435435.1 Bacillota bacterium
GGCAATGCCCGCGCCGTCCCCATTTTTTCTACGGCAGCGGATTTCCCGCCGCGAGGTAGAGCTTATACCATTCCTGACGGGTGATGGGCGCGTCGTAGGCCTTGGCGATTTCGGCAAGGCGGACGGAATTCGTGGTTCCCACGATGGCCTGAATGCGGGCCGGGTGTCTGAGAATCCAGGCAACGGCGATGGCGGAGGCGGTGACGCCCTTTGCCTCGGCCAGTTCGTCCAGCGCCTTGTTGAGTTCGGGGTATTTTTCGCTCCCAATGAACACGCCCTCGAACATGCCGTACTGGAAGGGCGACCACGCCTGAATGGTGATGTCGTGGAGCCGGCAGAAGTCGAGGGTGCCACCTTCGCGCACCACCGCGTGGGCAGAGTGCATGTTGACGTTGACGCCCGCGTCCACCAGGGGCGTGTGCGCCAGAGAGAATTGAAGCTGGTTGATGGCGACCTCGCCCGGCAGATACCGGGAGAGCAGCGCGATCTGCGCGGCGTTCTCGTTGCTGACGCCGAAGGCGCGAATCTTTCCGGCGTCCTTGAGCGCGCGCACGGCGGCGGCGACTTCCTCGGGCTCCATGAGCGCGTCCGGCCTGTGCAGAAGCAGCGTGTCGAGGTACTCCACGCCCAGCCTCTTGAGCGAGCCTTCCACCGCCTCGATAATGTGCGCCTTGGAGGCGTCGTAATAGCCCTTGCAGATGCCGACCTTCCCCTGCACCACCATCTTCTCGCGCAGTCCGGGGTTCTTTTTCAGAACGTGTCCGAAAACGACTTCGGACTCCCCGCCGCCGTAGATGTCCGCGTGGTCAAACAGGTCGATTCCGTTTTCGAGCGCAGTCATGACGAGCTTTTCAGCCGCCGCGTCCTCCATGCGCGAAATGCGCATGCAGCCCAGGGCGATGGCCCCGGCCCTGATCGTGTTCCCAAGCCGCAGTTTATCCATCCGTATCACTCCTTTGATTTCGCGCGTAGTCCGAAAGCGCCTCGAGCACCCCGTCCCGCGTCTCAAGTCCATTGATGTGCTCCCGGAACCGCGCCGCGCCGCGCAGCCCGTTTACATACCAGGCGATGTGCTTGCGCATCTCCAGCAGGCCAACCCGCTCGCCGTGCAGCGCAATTTCCAGTTCAAAGTGCCGCTTCGCCGTGTCGATGCGCGCCGCCGGCGCGATGGGAACCGGCTCCGCGCCCGAGAACGCGGCCGCAATCTCGGCGAAAATCCAGGGGTTTCCCCGGGCGGCGCGGCCCACCATCACGGCGTCGCACCCGGTCGTTTCCAGCATCCGCACGGCGTCCCGCCCGGAACAGACGTCCCCGTTTCCGAACACGGGAATCAAGACCGCGCGCTTCACGTCCCGGATCACCGACCAGTCCGCCCGTCCGGCGTATTGCTGCGCCCGCGTCCGCGCGTGCACCGTAATCGCCCGCGCGCCGCTCTGTTCGCAGATTTTCGCGACCTCCACAGCATTGACCGACGTCGCGTCCCAGCCGGCGCGAATTTTCGCGGTGACGGGCAAATCCGTCGCGTCCGCCGCCGCGCGCACGATTTTTCCCAGAAGCGCCGGCTCGCGCATGAGCGCGCTGCCCTCGCCCGCCCCGGCGATTTTGGGCGCGGGACAGCCGAAGTTCAGATCGAAGAACTCGAAACCCGCGTCCGCAAGTTGGCGCGCCGCCTCCGCGATGTAGGCGGGCTCGCGCCCGAAGAGTTGAAGCGCGGCGATCCCCTCGCCCGGCAGCCGGGCGATGAGCTCCCGCGCAGCCTTGTTTTTGCCGCCCGAATACACCCAGCCCTTGGCGGAGAGCATCTCGCTCACCGACCAGCGCGCGCCCTGTTCGTGGCAGAAAAGGCGCATGGCGGCGTCGGTCACCCCCGCCATGGGCGCGAGCCCCGCGCCGCCCCTGAAATCCGAAACGTTCATTCGGTGCGGTTTTTGGCGATGGGCACGGGCTGCTGGTTGTAGACGATGGTGTTGGGGGCGACGGAGTGGGTAATCCACGCGTTGCCGCCCACAATTGAGCCCTTCCCCACCGTGACGTCGCCTCCAAGGATGGTGGCCCCGGCGTAGATTACCACGTCGTCCTCGATGTTGGGATGGCGCTTGACGCCCTTGACCGGGTTGCCGTCCGCGTCGAGCTGGAAGCTCTTGGCGCCGAGGGTCACGCCCTGGTAGAGCTTCACGTTGTCGCCAATGACGCAGGTTTCGCCAATGACCACACCTGTGCCGTGATCGATGAAGAAGTGCTTGCCGATGGTGGCCCCGGGGTGGATGTCGATCCCGGTCTTTGCGTGGGCGGACTCGGTCATGACCCGGGCGATCATGTTTAGTCCCAGCAGGTACAGCTCGTGGGCAACGCGGTATGTGCTCACCGCCTCCACGGAGGGATAGGAGAGCAGAATCTCCTCCACGCTGCGCGCGGCGGGATCGCCCAGATACGCGGCCTCGAGGTCGGTGGTCAGCGTTTCGCGGATGAAGACCAGCTTTTGCATGAACTCCAGCGTCACCCGCTCTGCCTCCCACGGGTCGATGAGGTCGAACGCGATGGACAGAAGCTGCTCGCTGGCGGTGTAGAGCCGCTCCTCCGCAAGCGCGGTCAAATGCGAGCACGAGACGGCCCCGTGCTCGTAGAGGTTGGGAAAAAGCGCGGCCTTGAGCGTATCCAAAAGCGCCAGCGTGCGCTTCTGCATGCCGAACCCGCCCGCCGCCTTTTCAAGTACTTCGGTAGAATTGATCTCCGCGAGCCGCTTTGCGGCAACGCGCGCCTCCGAGCGCATCCAATCGTTCAAATCGCCCATCTGAAAAACCTCCCGCCATGCGGCCATTGTCTACTTAATACCCGGCTTCCCGACAAACGCAACAGCCCGTCTTCCGGGCGCACGGGGCGATGCGGGATGCGCGACGCGCCCACGCTCTTTTCCCTTGCGGTGCGGCCCGCGCGCGGCCCTCCCTTTATTTTATCAAAAAAAGCCGCGGCGATCAATGCCGCGGAAAGATCGCGCCCCAGCCTATTTGGCGGACGGCGCGGAACAGGCACCTTCGATGGCCTTGTCCACGTTTTCGCGCATGCGCACGAAATAACCGAGGAGTTTTTCGCACTCCTCTTCCGAAAAGCCTGAAAGCATATCAAGGTCCGTGCGATAGAAAAGCTGCCACGCTTCGTCGACGAGTTTTTTCCCCGCGTCCGTGAGGCGCACAATGGAGACCCGCGCGTCGCGCGTGTCGTCCGTGCGATAAACGATGCCCGCGCGTTCCATGCGCTTGAGCGTTCCGGAAATTGTCGCCGCCGTCACATGCGTGTGCTCGGCAAGCTCCCGCTGGGTCATCTCCCCGTGGTGCTTCAATTCCGACAGAATCGGCACCTGCCCCGGGCCAACGCCCATCCGCTCAAGCAGCATTTCGCTCAATTGAAATCTGCGCCGCCAAACCCGGCCCAGCCACATGCCAATTTGCTCGCGCGGTGTGCGATTGATCTCGTCCGTCATTTCTATCAGCCCCTTATCTCGATTATAATCGTATGTTGACTCTATTTCAAGCAAAAACAGGAAATATCGGTCAAGAATTCCACAGAAACTGCTCAAATTGTGGCAAAGCGGCAAAATTTGCCCACCCCTTGGTTCTCTTTTCGCCGCGCGCCTTCTCTTTGCGGGTTCCAACCCCCCGCGGGTACAGGAGGCAGCGGATTCGCGCAGCCTCTCCGCGGAGCGGTCGGGGCTGGGTCCCCGGCCGATCTGGCGGACAAACTATAAATTCCCCACAATTCGTTTGGGATTCTCAAGGGACATTGTCCCTTGGAGGTTGTCTTGCCTTTGGCAAGCCAAGTCGCTTGGGTCCCAGGCAGAGCCCAGGCGTTCCCCTCCGTTCCCCTCCGTTCCCCTCAGAACCTTTGCACGTATGCCACGCCGGAGATGTGCTCGATGGCGCGGAGCTCGTCCCGCAAAGCGAGGGGCACGTCGCCGTCGACCTCGATGGCCATGACGGCCTGTCCGCCCTCGCAGGCGCGGAAGACCTGCATGGTCGCGATGTTGACACCGTGCGCGGCGATGATGCCGGAGACGTGCGCGATGACGCCGGGCAAATCGACGTGCCGCACCACGATGGTGTCC
>JAEYRW010000019.1 GCA_023435435.1 Bacillota bacterium
CTCCAAAGCCGCCGCCGAAGGGAGGCCGCCCGCCGCCGCGAGGCGGTCGCGGACCACCCCAGAAGCAGGGACTAAAGAAGATCATGCCGCCCCCGCCGCGCCTGCCGCCGAAGACGAATAAGACGATGATCAGGATGATGATGATGGTGAACCACATGCTGCTGCCTCCGCTGTTGCCCGTTTCGTCATAGGTATCGGTATTGTCAGTGCCGGCACCCGTCGCCCCGCCGCCGCCGCTGCGCGTTTGGCTCGCGGTCGCGGCGCTTGCCGCGTACGCCTCGTAGTTCTTGATGCCCTGGGCCACGGTGGCGTCGGCGCTGTAGATTTTCGCAAGACGGCTGAACAGCTGCTCGAACACCTTCTGAACGCCGGTATCGTAGTCCTTTTCCGCGAAGTAAGGCTCGAGGTAAGTGTCGATGATGCTCCTGATCTGCCCCCAGCCCATTTGTTGGTCGATGCCGGTGCCGGGCATGGTGGCATAGGTATCCTCGTCGATGGCGAGCAAAAGCACGAAGCCATTCTGCTCGGTCTTTGAGCCGATGCCCCAATCATTGAACAGCTCGTAGGCATAGTCCTCGACGTCCATACCGTTCAGGGATTTGACCGTCACGACCACGAACTGTGCGCCGCAGTCGGCGTACAGAAGGTCGTTGGAAAAAACGATCATGCCTTCGGTGGCCTCGGACAGAACGTTCGCGCCGTCATAGACGTAGAAGTCGCTCGTGGGTTGGACGATGGTCGCGGCAAGCGCGGGCGCCGCAACCGCGAAGAGAAGAACCAGAACCGCCGCAAGGATTTTTTTCATTTCATCACCATCCGTACGTTTCGGCAGTGCCGACGCCCCAAAGGGCGGCAATGACGCTGGCCGGGAAGGCGCCGACGGTCTTGTTGTAGGCGTTTGCCTCCGCGTGGTACGCGTCGTACTTCAGAAGGCTCTGGGCGGACGTGAAATCGCCGTAAGCCATCTTCACGTTGACCGCTTCCCCCGCGCCCGCCGCGGCAAGCGCGCTGTAAAGGTTTTCGACGGCCGCGGCCAGATTCGTGTAGGGCTCGTATCTGCCGTTCATGCCGTCTGTCTTTCCAAGCGCTTCCGCGTATTTGAGCACGTCCTCAATGAACGTCTCGTCCACCGAATACTGCTTCGCCTCCTGGGCGAGGCTGTTTGCGGCGTCCACAGCGCGGTCGAGGTAGGAATCCATGCTGTGGCGGGTGGCGAGGTCGGTTTCCGAGCCCAGCACGAACAGGTCGTTCAGGGCGCTTTCCTTCGCCCTGAGCTTCATACCGCCCAGCGCGAAAACGCTCACAAGCACGCACGCCAACAAAACCATGGCGGCGATCCGCCGGTTTTCCGTCAGGCGCATTGAATCACCCCAATTCGATTACTGATTGATTTCGAGGAGCTTTTTCTTGAGCTGATCCTCGATGTTGGCGAGTTCCTTCTCCGCGCTCAGGCGGCGCTCCCTGCCGTCCTTCTGAATGGCAAGCACCTCGTCCATGGTCTGCATAAGCATCTGGTTGGTCTGGGTGAGCGTTTCGATGTCTACGATGCCGCGCTCGGACTCCTTGGCGGACTCCACCGTCGCCACCTTGAGCTTCTGGGCGTTCTTGGTAAGCAGTTGGTTCGTAAGATCGGTCACCGCCCGTTGGGCCTCCATGGCGGACTGTGTGTGCGCGATGCCAAGCGCCAGAACCATCTGGCTTTTCCAGAGCGGGATGGTGTTGACGAGGGAAGTTTGAATCTTTTCCGCCATCATCTGGTTGGACGACTGGACGAGCCGAATCTGCGGCGCCATCTGGATGGAGATGTTGCGCGTGAGCTCGAGGTCGTAGATCTTCTTTTCAAATCGATCCGCCTTTTCGGCCAGATCCTTGGCGGCCTGGGCGTCCTCGGGAAGGCCGGAGGTCTGTGCCTTGTCCCGCGCGGCCTGCAGCTCATTGGCGCGGAACTCCGTGAGGCGCTTTTTGCCCGCTGCGATGTACATGGAAAGCTCCTTAAAGTAGGTCAGGTTCTGTTCGTAGAGCTTGTCGAGCATGGCGATGTCCTTGAGAAGCTGAATCTGGTGCTTCTCGAGCCCTTCGCAGATTTTGTTGACGTTCACCTCGGCGTCTGTGTAGCGCGCCTTGAGCATTTGGAGCTGGTCGCGCTGCTTTCTGAACCACTTTGTGATGACGCCGCCCTCCTCCTCGTCCGTGGAGAAGCCGCGCAGTTCCCGAACCAGGCCCGCAATCATGTCGCCCACCTCGTCCAGGTCCTTGGTCTGTACGTTCTTGAGCGCGGAATCCGAAAACTGCGCGATGTTCTGCTGGGAGGACGCGCCGTAGCTGAACACGAGATTCGTGTCGCGGATGTCGATCTTCTCTGAGAAATCGTCGATGGTTTTCTGCTCTTCCGGCGTGAACTGCTGCTTCTGAATCGCGTCCGCCTGCACCTGCTGTACGACGGCCTGCGCGACGTCCGTCTGGGGCGCCTCGGGCGTGGGGCCAAGTGTCAGCTTGATCTCGTCTGCCATTTATCTTTCCCTCCTGTTATTTCACGCCGCCGAGCGTGGCTGAATCTGAATGACCTTCCGATTTGATAATGGTTTCCAGCACCTGAATGTCCGTCTCGATGTCAAGCACCGAATCGGAATACAGCGCGTCGAGCTGCTTTTCAAACGCAACGGCGATCATCTCCAGCGAATTTTCGATGGATTTCTTCGCCTGGGTCACATTCTCGCCCGCGCCGCCGCTTTCCAGCTCGCGGTACCGCGTGAGCAGCTTGTCCGTGGTGGGCAGGTAATATGTCATGAAGCGCCTGACCTGATCCTTCTTGGACGTATCCCTTTCAAGGACGCCGAAAATCTTCGCGGCCGCCTCCTCCATGCGCGCGATGCGCGCGGAAATCGCCTCGTCGAGAATCGCCTCGTTGGAGGCGTGGATGCTCTTGAGCAGCTTCCGCCCTTCCTCAATCTGCCGGTTTACCGCCTCGTCGCCGCTCTCTGCCCGGGCCTCGACCTCCACCGTGCGGCCGGGAAACAGCTTCGAGAGAACGACATATCCCGCCATCGAGAGGGCGAGCGCCAGAAAGATTGCCCACAGCTTGTAAATCGGCGTTAAAAGCCCCATCAGAAGCCAGATGGCCGCCGCGCCGTAGAGCGGGAGCGCGGACTTCAGCCTGACCTTTCTCATTTCATCACCCCGACGTCTATTTTATCCCATCGGTTGCGCGCGCGCAAGGAAATTCAACCAAACGATGCATTTGGGGCGCTCAACTGTCGCGAACGACCAGTTCCACGGGGCAATGGTCGCTGCCCATGATCTGCTGATGGATGGCCGCGTGCTCGACCCTTTCGAGGAGCCGCTCGGAGACCGCGAAGTAGTCGATGCGCCAGCCCGTATTGTTCTCCCGGGCGTTGCCCATATAGCTCCACCAGCTGTACTCCACCGTTTCGGGGTGAAGCCGCCGGAATGTGTCCGCGAAGCCGGATTCGAGCAGCACCGTAAACTTTCCGCGCTCCTGCTCCGTGAAGCCCGCGTTCATGCGGTTGGATTTTGGGTTTTTGATGTCGATCTCCTGGTGCGCCACGTTCAAATCACCGCACAGGATCACCGTTTTTTTTTCGTCGAGTTTCAGGAGGTATTCGCGCATGGCCTCCTCCCAGGTCATGCGGTAATCGAGCCGCAGAAGCCCGCGCTGGGAGTTGGGCGTGTAGCAGCAGACGAGGTAATAATCCTCAAACTCCGCGGTGATGACGCGGCCCTCGTGATCGTGTTCGTCGATGCCGATGCCGAAGGAATAGGAAAGCGCCGGAACGCGCGTATAGATCGCCGTTCCGGAATAGCCCTTTTTGTCCGCCGTGTTGAAGACCGCCTGATAGCCGTCAAGCGGGAAATCCTCCTGTCCCTTCTGGAGCTTGGTTTCCTGAAGGCACAAAACGTCCGGGTCGAGGGCCGCGACGGATTCCGCGAAGCCCTTCTTGAGACAGGCGCGAAGCCCGTTCACATTCCATGAGATCATTTTCATATCTATAACACCGCCATGCGTTCAATATGGTACAATTATACCAGAATGAAACAGGGATTTGAAGGTGAATCACATGAATTTGGAAGAAAAAGCGGTTCTGGCTGAAAAAACGGCGCGCGAGGCCGGGGAAATGCTGCTCAAAAATCGGGTATTTCAGGTCAAGCGCAAGGCGGCCCACGATTTTGTCACCGAGATGGACGTAAAAAGCGAGAACCTGATCCGGGAGCGGCTTCTGTCCGCGTGCCCGGAGGACGCGTTTTTCGGCGAGGAAGGCGGCGGGGCAACCGCGGCGAAGGGCCGCTGGATCGTCGATCCCATCGACGGCACCACAAACTTCATCAAGGACATTCCCCTCTACACCATTTCCATCGCCTACGAAATGGATGGAAAGCTCGAAATCGGCTGTGTGTACGCGCCGGCCTTGGGCGAGATGTATCTGGCCGTGCGGGGCAAGGGCGCCACGCGCAACGGTGAAAGAATCTCGGTCTCCGACGTGTCCGACCCGGAGGAAGCCGTGTTCGCCATGTCCTTTGCCCACCGGCTTCAAGGGAGCCACGACGAGATGATTTCCGTGCTCGACCGGATCTGCGGGCGGGTCAGCGATCTGCGCAGGCTGGGCTCGGCGGCGTTTGACCTTTGCTGTACGGCGTGCGGACGGACGGAGGGGTTTTTTGAGTTGGGGCTCAACCTCTACGACATCGCGGCGGGTGTGGTGATCCTCAAAGAGGCGGGCGGTACCGTCACCGGGTGGTCGGACGTAGAGGACGTGCTTGAGACGGGCAACGTCTGCGCCACAAACGGGCATATGCACGCGTTTTTGCAGGGCGTGCTGAACGAAAAATAGGGCCCGCCCGGGCCCGATTTGCATTTCATGCGCGAAAACGAGCATTTCGCGCATGATTTTTTCTTTTGGCGGGGGATTTGCTGTATGATGGTCTCCGAGGGAGGCGGATGGGATGACGAAAGGAAAGCCGAAGTACAACGCCGTACAGAATATCGCGTTCATGCTCAGCAGGTATTGGCGGGACAACCGGCGGGCGGTTGTTTCCCTGTTCCTGCTGGCGCCCATCGACGTCGCGTCCCAGTTTTTGGGGATTTTATTGCCCAGTGCTGTGGTGCTCTGTCTGGAAAAAAGGGTCTTCCCCGCCGTTCTCGTGGGCGTTACCGCCGGAATTGCCGCGCTTATGGCGCTGTTGAATGGGATCAACAAGCTGTTTCAAGCGCAGCTGAACGCGTGGGCGTTCTTCCTCCGGATGCAGATCCGGGGCGAGATCACGTTCAAGAAATTCGACCTCGACTACGCCATCGCCGAGCGGGCGTCCACGCGGGAGCTGGCCGAGCGGGCCAACAAGTTCACCACGGACGTCTCCGGCGGGGCGGAACAGACGTACCGGGGCATCTGGGCGCTGGGGGCGAACCTTCTGGGCCTTCTCGCGTATTCCGCCATGATGGCGCGCCTGAACCTCTGGGTGCTGGCGGGGCTTATGCTGGCGTCCTCCCTCAACTACGTCGCGGCGACGCTGTTCAACCGCTACGAGCACCGCGTGCGGGGGGAGCTCATGGGCATCTTCAATCGGGACTTCTATCTCTTCGACCGGTGCGCCGACTTCGAGGCGGGCAAGGACATCCGCGTTTATAATATCGCGGACTGGTTCCGGCGACGGGGGGACGAGATCGTCCGGATGAATTCCGAACACGCGAAGCGGCGGGAGACGCGCAGGTTTTTTTCCTCCCTGGCGGAGGCGGCGCTGATCCTTCTGCGCGACGGCTGGGCCTACGTCTACCTGGTGGGCCGGGTGCTCGCGGGCGGCATCGGGATTTCGGAATTCGTGCTCTACTTCGGCGTGGTGGCGGGCTTTTCCACCTGGGTCAACATGATCGCCTACTGGCTGAGCGAACTTTCCCGCTGCTCGCTGGAATGCTGCGACTACCGGGCGTTCATGGAGCTCCGGGACGCGCAGAATCGGGGGCCGGGCGTGCCGCTGCCTCCGGCGGAGGAACTGCCGCCCGCGTTCGCCTTCGAGGGCGTCCGGTATACCTATCCCGGCGGCGAGCGCCCCGCCGTGGACATTCCGGCGCTCCGGATCGCAAGGGGCGCGCACGTGGCCGTGGTTGGCCGAAACGGCGCGGGGAAAACGACATTTGTTAAGCTCCTGACCGGGCTGTACGTGCCGGACGAGGGTACGGTTTCCCTCAACGGGCGGGACGTTTCGACCTTCAACCGCGACGAATACTACGATCTTTTCACCGCGGTCTTTCAGGATTTCAGCTTCCTGCCGGGCACCATCGCGGAAAACGTGGCGCTTACGCTGGGGGAGGACGTGGACCGCGCGCGGGTGCATGAATGCCTTCATATGGCGGGGCTCGCGGGAAAGGTATCGACGCTTCCCAGGGGCATGGACATGCCGATGATCCGGGAGGTAAACGACGAGGCAACCGAACTCTCCGGCGGCGAGAAGCAACGGCTCATCCTCGCCCGGGCGCTGTACAAGCCCGCGCCGGTGTTGGTGCTGGACGAGCCCACCGCGGCCCTCGACCCCATCGCGGAAAGCGACATGTACCAAAAATACGCGGCGTTTGCCGGGGGCCGGACGTCTGTCTTCATCTCCCACCGGCTGGCCAGCACGCGCTTCTGCGACCGGATCTTGTTTATCGAGGACGGGAAGATCGTCGAGGACGGCACCCACGGGGAACTCATGAAAAGGGATGGCAAGTACCGGGAGATGTTCGACATCCAGAGCCGCTATTACAGGGAGGCGACGGGCAATGCGTGAGGAAAAACTCTCGCGCCGGGATGCGTTCCGGCTGGGGATCAAGACGCTCCGGCACCTGCACGGGCTGCTTCCCCGGCTCCTCCCCCTCTCCTTCGCCCACGGCGCGGTAAAGGCGATCCGGCCGTTTATCTCCATCTACGCGTCCGCGTGGGTTTTAAACGCGCTCTCCGCCGGGAGGGACGCGCGGACGGTGGTCGCGGGCGCGCTGGTGGGCGTGGGCTGCGCGTTTTTCACGCACATTCTGGAATCCCTTCTGGAAGACGTGTGGCGGCACGCGGACGACAGCATGTTCTTTCTCGCCGAGCACGAGGTCGCCAACTGCTACCTGACCACGGACTACGAGCGGCTGGAACAGCCGGACTACCAGCAGCGCAAGCTGGACTATCGGTTCCTGCGACTCTCGGCGTCGATTCCCGGTCGGATGCCCTACGACGCCGAGGAGGTCGTCCGAAACGCGGCGACCATCGTCATTTCCCTCGTCCTGGCGTTCCCGGTGTTCTTCCGCTCCGGCTGGGGGACGTCGGGGGTAACCCTCGCACTGCTCGCCCTCTCCGGGTGGCTCTCCGCGCGGGTGCGGGGGTGGCGGGCGGACGCCGATTTCGCATATTCCCAAAGAAATATACTGGCGAACCGGTTCTTTACTTACGTCGGAGAGCTTTCAAACCGCTACCGGGTCGGCATGGAGGTGCGGCTGTTCCGGCTCCAGGGCCTCCTGCGCAAAATCGGCAGCGGAACCAGCATCGAAAGCTACTGCCGGTGGCGGCGGGAGATGGGCCGCTATGGCGCCTTGGCGGGAGCGATCTCCCACCTCGCCAACGGGGCGCTGTACGCAGTCGTGGCGCTCCGGGCGCTTGCGGGGTTTTACTCCATCGGGAGCGTGGTTCAATACGTGGGCGCCCTCGTCCGGCTCTCGTCCGGCATGAGCGATTTGGCCGCCAAGCTCTCCGAACTGCGCGTGCAGATGAAGCACTACGAAACCTATTTCGCCATCCTCGAGGCGAAGCCCATCAAATACATGGGCACGCTGTCCACCGAGAAGCGTGACGACGCGGAATACGACATCGAATTTCACAACGTGTCGTTCAAGTATCCCGGAAGCGGGGACTATGCGCTGCGGAATTTAAACCTCGAGCTGCGCATCGGGCAGCATCTGGCCGTGGTGGGCATGAACGGCTCCGGCAAGACCACCATGATTAAGCTCCTGTGCCGCCTGTACGATCCCACCGAGGGTGTGATTACGCTCAACGGCATCGACATCCGAAAGTACGACCTCCGGCAGTACATGGACTTGTTCTCGGTGGTGTTTCAGGACTTCAAGCTGTTCGCGTTCAAGGCGGGCGAAAACGTCGCGGCGGCGACGGAATTCGACCGTGCGCGCGTCATCGACTGCTGCGCGCGGGCAGGGTATCCGGGCATCGACCCGGACATGGTGCTCTACAGGGATCTGGACGAAAACGGCGTCGAAATCT
>JAEYRW010000020.1 GCA_023435435.1 Bacillota bacterium
GCGGTTCAATTCCCTCATGGCAGGGCACACCGCCATCTATATCTCCCACCGGCTCTCCTCCTGCCGGTTCTGCGACGACATCGCCGTGTTTCACGAGGGGCGGCTCGTCCAGCGGGGAAGCCACGACGAGCTGCTGTCCCAGGGCGGGAAATATGCCGCGCTCTGGCATGCCCAGGCGCAATATTACGTAAGCGAAGGAGCGGAAGCCATATGAAAAAAACGGCGGACGAGGAAATCAGGCGGATGCTGGAGAAGGATTCCCCCAAGGCGACGCTCGCGTCGTTCGGGATCGCGCTCATTTACGGGGCTGTGGCTGCCGTGGCGGGCATGGCGGGACGCGAGATGATCGAGGGCGTCGCGGCGAAGGCGATCTACGGGATGAAGCTTCAGGTCAACCAGTACGGCGGATATTACAAGACGGCGGCCATCGCGGGCGCGGCGGCGATGGTGCTCGCGTGGCTGGGGACGTTCCTTTGGGTGTGGCACGCGGCGGGACGCGGGGAGACGGTGCGGGAGCGCGTGCGCATCGGGCTTCTGTGGACGCTGGGCGCGGCGGCCGCGTACCTTTTGTTCGCGGTGATCGAGCTGGCGGCCGTCGGGGTCTGGCCGCTGGCCGGGTAGGGGGAAGCATGAAAAAATACACAGTCCTTGAAAACACGGCGTACATGATGCGACACTACGTGCGCGAATCGGCGTCCGGGGTGGCGGCGGCGCTCTTGCAGGCGCCGGTCAAGGTGGCGGCCACGTTTCTGGCGATCCTTTTGCCCAGCGTGGTTTTGAAATACCTGACGGCGGGGGCGGACGCGGGGACGCTCATCCGGGCGACGGCGGGCGTGGCGGCGCTCATCGCACTGGCGGCCGTTCTGGACAGGCTTCTGGACGGATTCCTGTTCGGGCGCGTTATCTACGCGCGGATTGCCTTCATGGCGGAGCTTCTGTACAAGGATCTCGACGCGGACTACGCGGTCATCGAAAGCCCCAGAACGCGGGAGCTTCAGGAACGCGCAAACAAATTCACCAACGACAACCGCGCGGGCGGCGAGCAGACGCTGCGGAGCGTGCGCGAGATTCTCACAAACCTGCTGGGCTTCGCGCTGTACTCCGCGCTCGTGGCGCGATTAAGCGCCTGGGTGTTCGCGGGGCTCTTCACCCTCTCGGCGGTCAACTACGCGGCGGTATACCTCTACAACCGCTACGAGGCAAACCAGCGGGAGGCGCGGGGGAAAATATGGAACCGGGAACTGTACCTGCGGGAAAAATGCGCCGACTTCGAGGCCGGGAAGGACGTGCGCATCTATAGCATCGCGGACTGGTTCGAGCGCCACGCGGAAAAGATCGCCGGGGACGACGACGAGCTCGGCAAAAAGCGCGAAGGGCGGCGCTTCGCCTCCGAGGCCGTGGGGACGGCGACGATGCTTCTGCGCGACGGCTGGGCGTATGTCTACCTCCTCGGGCGGGTGCTGGCTGGGGGTATGGGCGTCTCGGAATTCGTTTTGTACTTCGGCGTCATCGCGGGCTACTCCGCATGGATCAACGGCATCGCGCTGGAACTTACGCAGCTGAACCGCTGCTCCCTGGAGTGCAACGACTTCCGCGCGTTTCTGGAGCTGCCCGACCGGCAGAACCGCGGCGCGGGAATCCCCCTGCCGGGGCCGGACGCGCTGCCGCCGGAATTTACGCTGCGGGGCGTTGTCTATGCGTATCCCGGCGCGGAGAAGCCTGCCATCGAGATCGAAAACCTCGTCATCGAAAAGGGCCAGAAGCTGGCGGTCGTGGGCAGAAACGGCGCGGGCAAGACGACGTTCGTGAAGCTTTTGACGGGCATCTACATGCCGGACGCGGGAGTAATTTCGGTCAACGGACAGGACGCGCAGGCGTTCAACCGGGACGAATACTACGATCTGTTCACCGCGGTTTTTCAGGACTTCATGTTCCTGCCGGGCTCCATCGCGGAGAACGTCGCGCTCAAGAAAAAGGAGGAGATCGACCGGGGGCGCGTCGCGGACTGCCTTTCGGCGGCGGGGCTTTCCGAAAAAATCGCCGCCCTCCCCCACGGCATGGACACCCACATGGTGAAGGAAGTCTCCGACGAGGCAATTGCGCTCTCCGGCGGCGAGCAGCAGCGGCTCATCCTCGCCCGCGCGCTCTACAAGGACGCGCCGGTCCTGGTGCTGGACGAGCCCACCGCGGCCCTCGACCCCATCGCCGAGAGCGACATGTATGAGAAATACGCGACATTCTCCAAAGACAGGACGTCGGTGTTCATCTCCCACCGCCTGGCCAGCACGCGGTTCTGCGACCGGATCCTGTTCATCGAGGACGGGAAGATCGCCGAAGACGGCACCCACGAGGAGCTGATGCAAAGGGGCGGCAAATACAGGGAGATGTTTGACATTCAGAGCCACTACTACAGGGAGGGAAGACGCGATGAATGAGGCAAAATCCATCCGGCTCCGGCATACGTGGCGGATGATCTTCCGGACGCTGGGGATCTGCCACAAGATGACGCCAGGCGCGATGCCGCGCTCGTTCGCGCTCGGGATCGTCCGGGGCGCGCGGCCGTTCGTCGCCATCTACGTAACCGCGTGGATTTTAAACGCGCTGACCGCCGGGGCGGAGGCGGGAACCGTTGTGACGGGGGCGCTCGTCGGCGCGGGCATCGCGGGCGCGGCGCACCTTCTGGAGGCGGGGCTCGTGTCGCTATCGAACCTCACCAACAACCGCGTGTATTACAAGACACAGGCGGAGGTCTGGCGGCGCTACCTCACCACGGACTTCGAACGGCTGGAACAGCCGGATTTCCAGAAACTGAAGCTGGATTTTTCCTGGATCTTCGGCATGCCCACCTCGCGGGTTTTGACGTTCATGGTGGATGTGATCGCCCCGGCGGTAGGAGTGATCCTTGCGCTGATCGCGGCGATTCCGCTGATGATCTCCGCAGGGCCCCGCATGGCGCTTCTCATGATCGGCGCGATCGCGATCTCCCTTCTTTTGACGTTCCTCATACAGAACCGGCACGGGCAGGCGTACGACCGGGCGATCCGCGAGAACGTTATGGGAAACCGGCTGTTCAACTACATCGGCGTCCTGGCGAACAACTACAAGATCGGCATGGAGGTGCGCGTGTTCCGCGCCCAGGGGCTCATCCGGTGGATCGGGCGGCACATGAACAACCGGCTCTACATCCGCTGGGGACATATGGAGGGAAAATACAACGCGGCGACGGCGGCCGTTTCCCAGGTGCTGAACGGATCGATCTACGCGATCGTCGCGCTGGTGGCGCTGGGCGGGGCGTTCCCCGTGGGAAGCGTGGTGCTGTTCGTGGGCGCGCTCACGCGGCTGGCGGCGGGCGTCTCCGCGCTCATCGAGGAGGTCACTTCGCGCACCCTGACCAAGAACCTGGAGACGTGGTTTTCCATCCTGGACGCGAAGCCCATCAAGTACGCGGGCACGCTGTCCACCGAAAAGCGCGACGACGCGGAATACGACATAGAGTTCCGGGACGTGTCGTTCAAGTATCCCGGAAGCGGGGACTATGCGCTGCGGAATTTGAACCTCGAGCTGCGCATCGGGCAGCATCTGGCCGTGGTGGGCATGAACGGCTCCGGCAAGACCACCATGATTAAGCTCCTGTGCCGCCTGTACGATCCCACCGAGGGCGTGATTACGCTCAACGGCATCGACATCCGAAAGTACGACCTCCGGCAATACATGGATTTGTTCTCCGTCGTCTTCCAGGACTTCAGGTTGTTTTCCTACAGCGCCGGGGAGAACGTCGCGGCGGCGACGGAATTCGACCGTGCGCGCGTCATCGACTGCTGCGCGCGGGCAGGGTATCCGGGCATCGACCCGGACATGGTGCTCTACAGGGATCTGGACGAAAACGGCGTCGAAATCT
>JAEYRW010000009.1 GCA_023435435.1 Bacillota bacterium
GGCGCTTTGGCGGGGGGGCCGGGGCAGAGCCCCCGGCGTTCCCTTTCGACCCTGCTTTACACCGGAGCGCGGATTGTGCTATAATTGGTCGTAAAATCTCAAAAATGGGGGTTGAACGATGAAATTCGAACGCATGACGTCCGATGATATAAAGGAATCCATCATCGAAAAACTGAGTGACAACTTCGGCTGCGGGCTGTCCGACGCGACAACCCAGCAGCTTTACATGGCGTTGGCGCTGACGGTGCGCGACGAGGTCATGCAGAGAAGGACCCAGTCCCGCGGGGAGCGCAAGCGCGAGGGCGCGAAAAAGGTCTATTATTTGAGCGCCGAATTCCTGGTGGGCCGGGCGCTGCACAACAACATGGTGAACCTCGTCAACGAAAAGGCGTACATGAAGGCGCTGACGGACTTGGGCATCGACCGGGACGTGATCTTCGAGCTGGAGCCGGAGCCGGGACTGGGGAACGGGGGATTGGGCCGCCTCGCGGCGTGCTTCCTCGATTCGCTGACGACTTTGGAGCTCCCGGCCATGGGCTGCACCATTCGGTACGAATACGGGCTCTTCCGCCAGAAGATCGTGGACGGCTACCAGATCGAGGTGCCGGACAACTGGCTCGAGGCGGGCAACATCTGGGAGATTCCGCGCCCGGACCAGATGGAGGAAATCCAGTTCGGCGGGCGCGTGGAGGAATTTGAGGAAAACGGCCGGATGCAGTTCCGGGTGGTGGACGCCACCACTGTGGAGGCCGTTCCGTACGACATTCCCATCGTGGGCTACGACAACTGCATGGTCAACATGCTGCGCGTGTGGTCGGCCCGCTCGCCCAAGAGGATCGATATGGAGTCGTTCAACTCCGGCCAGTACGTCAAGGCCATGGCGGAGCGCGAGCTCGCCGAGGTCATTTCCAAGGTGCTTTATCCCAACGACAACTCCGCCGAGGGCAAGGAGCTGCGCCTCAAGCAGCAGTATTTCTTCTCGGCCGCCTCGGTGCGGTACGCGGTGCGCGATTTTGTGGAGGTGCACGGCGAAAACTGGCGGATGTTCCCCGAAAAGGTCGCCATTCACATCAACGACACCCACCCCGCCATCGCCATTCCGGAGCTCATGCGCGTGCTCATGGACGAATACGAGCTCAGCTGGGAAGAGGCGGAGGACATCTGCCGCGGGACGTTTGCCTATACAAACCATACCGTCATGGCAGAGGCGCTTGAAAAGTGGCCCGAGGACCTTCTGCGCCGCCAGCTCCCGCGCATCTACATGATTCTGGAGGAACTCAACCGCCGGCTGTGCGCGCGGCTTTGGAAAGTCTACCCCGGCCAGTGGGAGCGGATCGGCCACATGGCGGTGCTCGCCTACGACCAGGCGCACATGGCCAACCTCGCGGTGGCGTATTCCCACAGCGTCAACGGCGTCTCGAGGATCCACACGGACATCCTCAAAAAACAGACGTTCCGGGATTTCTACGTCATGCAGCCCTCGAAGTTCCACTCGATTACCAACGGCATCACCCACCGCCGCTGGCTCATCCAGTGCAACCCCGGGCTTTCGAATCTCCTGGATGAGGCGATCGGCGACAAGTGGCGCAAGGAGCCCCAGCTTTTGGAAAACGTACTGCCCTTCGCGGACGACGCGGCGTTCCGGGAAAAATTTGCCGCGGTGAAGCGCGAGAACAAGATTCTGCTTGCCAATCGCTTCGAGCGGCTTCAGGACATCATGCTTGATCCGGACAGCATTTTCGATTCTCAGGCGAAGCGGCTTCACGAATACAAGCGCCAGCTGATGAACGCGCTTCACATTCTCATGCTCTACAACCGCATCGTCGACAATCCGAGCTTCGATATGCCGCCCAAAACGTTCATTTTCGGCGCGAAGGCGTCGCCCGGCTATACCCGCGCGAAGCTCATCATCAAGCTCATCAATTCCATCGGCGACCTGGTGAAGAAGCATCCCCGTGCCTCGAAGCTTCTCAAGGTGGTGTTTTTGGAGAACTATTCCGTTTCGGCGGCCGAGTACCTCATGCCCGCCACGGAGGTCTCCGAGCAGATTTCCACCGCCGGCAAGGAAGCAAGCGGCACCGGCAACATGAAGTTCATGATGAACGGCGCGGTGACCATCGGCACCATGGACGGCGCCAACTGTGAAATTTTCGAGCAGGTAGGCCCCAAGAACATCTACATCTTCGGCCTTACCGCCGAACAGGTGGAGCATGGCTACTCGTCCTACCGCGCCAGCGAAGTCTACGAGACCCAGCCCGCCATCCGCAGGTGCATGGAACAGCTCATCGACGGCACCCTCGAGCCCGGAAGCCCCCGGCTCTTCTCCGAGCTCTACCACGCGCTTCTGTTCGGCGACGGCGGCGGAATGGCCGATCCGTACTTTGTTCTGAAGGATTTGAACGAGTACATGGGCGCCCAGAGAAAGCTCATGGCCGATTACATGGACCGCGACAAGTGGCTCAAAATGGCCATCACCAATACCGCCCTGTCCGGCGTCTTCTCCACCGACCGCACCATCCGCGAGTACAACGACGAGATCTGGCATCTGAGGCAGCTCAAGCTCGACAGGTGACGCGCGCGGCGGCGGAAGAGCTCATCGCCTGGGGGAACGGCAACAACCCCGGGCCGTGGTTCGTGCACTCCTATGCCGTGGCACGCGCGGCGGAGACAATCGCGGCTGCCTGTGGCATGGACGCGGAGCGTGCGTGGCTCTCGGGCGCGCTTCACGACATCGGGCGGTACGAGGGCAAGTTTGGGATGCGGCACATCTTCGCGGGGTATCATTTGCTCATGGAGCGGGGCGAGCCGGAACTGGCGCGCATCTGCCTCACGCACTCCTTCCCGCTGTCCGACGCGGCCTCCTTTATCGGCGCGTGGGACCAATCGGCGGAGGACGAAGCGTTGCTGTGCACCGTTCTTGCGACGCCCATGGACGATTACGACCGGCTGATCCAGCTTTGCGACTCCATCACATGGGGGCGCGGGGTCTGCCTTCTCGAAAAGCGCATCGTGGACGTCATGCGGCGCTATCCGGGTACCCCCATGCGTCCGGCAGCCGTTGAGGCGCGGTTTGCGATTCTGAACGATTTCGCCGCGCGAATGGGGCACTCCGTGTACGACCTCTTTCCCGAGGCGGCGGAGAACACGTTTTCGTAAGGAGAATCATGGACAGAAAACAGGCGACGGAATTGCTCGACTGGGCGCACACCCAAAATCCCGGCCCGTGGCGCGACCACTCGCTGGGTGTCGGGCGCGCGGCGGAAAAAATCGCCGCGGCGTGCGGCATGGATGCCGAACGTGCGTGGCTTTCCGGGGCGCTCCACGACATCGGGCGGTACGAAGGCAAGTTTGGACTTCGGCACGCCACCGCAGGATACCATCTGCTGGCGGGCAGGGGCGAACCCCAGCTGGCACGCATTTGCCTGACGCATTCATTCCCCCTCGCGGCGGTGGACGCGTTCATGGGCGAACTGGACGTGACGAAAGAGGACATGGCGCTTGTCATGGAGACGCTCAACACGTCCATGGACGACTACGACCGGCTGATCCAGCTCTGCGACGGCCTCGCGCCCGATCTGGGCGTATGCCTCATGGAAAAGCGGTTGGTGAGCGTCATGCGCAGGCGCGGCATCGTGCCCCTCCAGCGAGAGATCATTGACGCGCGCTTTGTCCTCCTCGAGGACTTTCAGGCGCGGATGGGGTACTCCGTCTACGCGCTTTTCCCGGAGGCGGCCGCCAACACATTCGCATAAAATGTACAAATTCCACTCGAAAGACGTGAACGCATGACGATTCGGCACGACTCGCGCGACCCCGGTCACAGATTTCCGGCGGGCGCGCAGCCATGCAAAACAGAAGTCCGACTTTTCCTCGAAACCGATCAGAGCGGGGCCGTCGTGCGCTTCTGGATGGATGGACACGCATATTTATACAAAATGAATCCGGCCAAGGGCGGCTTCGAGTATCTGTTTGTGCTGCCGGAAAAGCCGGGAATCGTTTGGTACTACTTCATCGTTGGGGAAAATTATCTCGGAAACGCCGGGGACAATTTGGGTGGCGAGGGTGAAATCTATCTCCACGAGCCGCCGAGCTTCCAGATCACCGTGTACGACCCGGCGTTTTTGACGCCCGCGTGGCTCGGGGACGGGATCATGATGCAGATCATGCCCGACCGCTTTTTTCGCGGCGGAAGCGAGCCCTGCAAGGGCCGGCTTCACGGGGATTGGTACGGGCAGCCTGAAATGCGGCTCACCATTACCGGCGACAACGAGGCGGACGACTTCTACGGCGGCGATCTCCCGGGCATCATAGAGAAGCTTCCGTACATCAAATCCATGGGCGTGTCGGTGATTTACCTGAATCCCATCTTCCTCGCGCGCTCGAACCACAAGTATGACACGTCCGATTACATGAAAATCGATCCCGCGTTTGGCACGGAGGCGGACTTCAAAGCGCTGTGCGCGAAGGCGCGGGAGATGGGCATCCGCGTGATTCTGGACGGCGTGTTTTCGCACACGGGCGCGGACAGCGTATATTTCAACAAATACGGGCATTTCAAGTCGGTGGGCGCGTACAATTCCCGGCTGTCCAGGTATGCGGACTGGTACGAATTCCACAAATGGCCAAACGACTACAAGAGCTGGTGGGGCTTCGATACGCTGCCGAATGTGAATAAATATTCACCCGGTTTTCGGGATTTCATTGTCGGCGCGCCGGACAGCGTGGTGGCGCACTGGCTGCGCGCGGGCGCGTCGGGCTGGCGTCTGGACGTGGCGGACGAGTTGCCCATGGATTTTCTCGCGGCGCTGCGCGAACGGGTCAAGGACGTAAATCCCGATGCCGCGATTCTGGGCGAGGTATGGGAAGACCCGAGCCGCAAGGTGGCCTACGGAAATCTGCGCTCCTACTGTCTGGGGGACACCCTCGACTGCACCATGAATTATCCGCTGCGCGAGGCGATTTTGGATTTTCTGACCGGAAAGGCGACGGCGGGGGCTTGCGCCCGGGTGATCGAAAGCCTGCGGGAGAACATGCCGCCCGCGTTCTTCCGTTCCCAGATGAACCTTTTGTCCAGCCACGACAAGCCCCGGGCGCTGACGATTCTGGCGGACGTGGGGAATATGGAGCCCGACCGGAAGTACCGCTATCCCATCGAGCTCACCGACAGCCAGTACGCGCGCGGGAAGCGGCGGTTGGTCGCCGCGTGGAAGCTCATATGCGCGCTGCCGGGCATGCCCTGCGTCTACTACGGCGACGAGGCGGGGCTTTACGGCATGGCCGATCCCTTCTGCCGGGCCGCGTACCCCTGGGGACGCGAGGACGGGGAACTGGTCGGCGCATTCCGTGAGGCGGCGGAGTTCAGGCGCGCGGACCGGGTGCTTGCGGACGGAGAACTTGCCCTCGAGGCCCCTTCGGACGATCTGCTGATTGTCCGGCGGACGCTGAACGGGGAGACGCTGACGCTCTGTGTGAACAGGGGAGAGGAACAGGCAAAATACGCGGGCGTTCAGGTGCCCGGCGAGAGCGCGGAGTGGATATGAGCAATTACATCATGCTGACGGGCGAGACGGATCCGCACAGGAACCTGGCGGTGGAGACGGCCCTCATGGAAGCGATTCGCCCGGGCGATTTCTGCATGTACCTGTGGCAGAACAGGCACACAGTGGTCATCGGGCGCAACCAGAACGCCTGGAAGGAGTGCCGCTGCGAGCTTTTGCGCGAGGAAGCCGGGACCCTGGCCCGGCGCTCGTCCGGCGGCGGCGCGGTGTACCACGATCTCGGGAACCTGAATTTCACCTTCGCGGCTTCTCCCGAGCGGTACGATTTGCACGCCCAGCTGGCACTCATCATCTCGGCCCTCGAAACCGTCGGGGTCAGGGCGGAATTCACCGGCCGCAACGACATCACCGTCGACGGCAAAAAATTTTCCGGCAACGCGTTCAAGCACACCCAGACATGCTCCATGCAGCACGGAACCCTGCTCGTTTCCGTGGATATGAACCTGCTGTCCCGCTATCTGCGCCCGCCGGAGAGCAAGCTCAAGGCCAAGGGCATCGAAAGCGTGCGCGCGCGCGTGGTGAACCTCTCCGAGATCAACCCCGCCCTCAATATCGATACTTTGCGCGCGCTGCTCGTCGACGCGTTCAAAAAGAAGTTCGGCGGCGCGGACGAAATTGATCCCGCAACCCTTGACATTTCGCACATCCATCCCCTGTATTCCTCCTGGGACTGGAATTACGGCGAGACGCCGCGCTTCGACGTTTCCCTCGAAAACCGCTTTTCCTGGGGCGGCGTCGAAATCCTCCTCTCCCTCGCGGGCGGCAAGGTCCGCGTTGCCGAGGTCTATACCGACGCCATGGACGAAACCCTCGCCGATCAAATTAAAAACGCCCTCTCGGGCGTCGATTACGGCGCGTGCCTCGCCGACCGGCTCACATTCAACCCCGAACTCGCCCAATGGCTCCGCGCGGAGCTGCCCTGCTAAGGGGAGGCGGGAGGGACGGCGAGGGCGCTGCCCTCGCG
>JAEYRW010000055.1 GCA_023435435.1 Bacillota bacterium
ACGTCACCGCATGCGGCCGCCGCCAATCCTGTGGCGGCGACCGCATCGGCCCCGGTTGGAACCGCTTCCACCGCTGGAGCCGCATCGCGCGAGGCCTCGGCTACATCCGTAAGCGGGGCATCCTCCTCGTCCACGGGCGAAGCATCTGTCACGTTCCCAAATAAGGGTTCAGCCACATCCGCAAGCGGAGCGCCTGCCGCGTCGCCGGCGGCACCGGTTTCCACGCCGCAATCGACGGATTCGGCTGTGACGGTTCCCGCCGCATCCGCGTCGGCCATCCCCACCGTCGCCGCGACAGCAACGGCGTCCGGCGACGGAACGGAGCAAACCGCGGCTTTGCAGCCGCTGATCCAGAAGGATTTTTCGCAGCTTCTCCAAATCAACGGGGATGCGGTGGGCTGGATCACTCTGGAGGGCACCCCCATCGACTATCCCATCGTGCAGGGCGAGGACAATGCCTTCTACCTGGATCACTTGTTTTCCGGTTCGTGGGGCTTCGCGGGGACGCTCTTCATGGACGTTGACAACACGTCCGACTTCTCGGACAAAAATACGGTTATCTACGGGCACCACCTCAAGAACGGCTCCATGTTCGCGGCGCTTTCCGGCTATCGCGATCAAGAATATTACGACGAGCATCCCGTCCTATCCCTCTACACGTCCGCCGGCGATTATGAAATACAGGTCTTTTCCGGGTACGCGCGCGACGCGTCCTCAATCCCCCACGATTTCGACACGCCCGAGGACTTTGCCGCCTACATTGACCAGGTCGTGGCGCTGTCCGATTTCACTTCCGACGTCGAAATCGGGCCTGACGACCGGATTATCTCCCTGGTCACCTGTGCCTATGTCACGGATAATGCACGCTTTGTGGTGCACGGGAAACTCGTTCCCCTGTATGCCGAAGCCGAAAATTGATGCCCGGGGCTGTTGACGGAAAAAATGGAGTTTGCCAGCGCAACCAAACCGTGTTGGTTCAATGAGATTCGCGAAAGCGGGTCTCTTTTTTTATTGGTTTCATTGTTCGCTGTGCCATGCATCATGATGGCAAAATTATGACGAATGGTAAACGGACGCGAAAGAAGTCGAAAAAAGAAAGAAGACTGCGAATTATAGTTTTTTGCGAAACACAATATTAGAAAATTGTGATTATGCCGATTATGCGCTTCTCTAGATTCAGGGACATTCCGTTTTTTGCCGTCAAAATATTTTTAAAAACAATTCATCGCAAGGAATTATTTCATGCGGATGATCTATATATTACTACACGCCACATGACATGGTTCATTCCCTGGGCAATCCCAAAACGGCGCAAGAAGCGTACACGCGATCGAAGCCGCGTGCTGTTTGGACGAAAGGGTGCATATAAGTTCTTTGTTTTGATGAAAAGGCAAAGAAATCCACGCATCCGGGACGGAACGGCCATCCGTGACAGGATCGTTCCTTGCCGTGCCGCGTGCAGCCTGCCCCCCCTGGCGGCGGAGCGGGACAACAGGAGATGAGGTGAGCTGTCAATGAGCAAATTCCGAAAAGCCATAAACATGCTGACGACGCTGTCGGTGGTAGTATTTCTCCTGCTGGCGTTCCTGCTGGCGGGCGCGCGTCTGGTGGGGCTGTCGGCTTATTCCGTTCTGTCGGGCTCCATGGAGCCCGCGTATCACGTGGGTTCGCTGATTTACGTCAAACCCGTCGATCCCGCGAACGTCAAGGTCGGGGACGCCATCACGTTTGTGGTCAACGAGGATTTGCTGGTCGCCACGCATCGCGTCGTGGACATCCAGGTCGTCACCACGCAGGAAGAACCTCTGCTGGACGAAACCACCGGCGAAGCGCTCATTGATGAGGAAACGGGCGAGCCGCGCACCGAGACCGTCGCTCTCGACGAGCCGGTATACTACTTCCACACAAAGGGCGACGCCAACGACGTGGAGGACGGCACACCCGTGTATGACAAGAACCTCATTGGCGAACCGGTGTTCTCCATTCCTCTGCTGGGCTACTTTTCAAGCTGGATTCAGACGAGGCGCGGCATGATTCAGGCCGGCAGCATCGCGGCCGCGCTGATTCTGTTGATGTTCATGCCCGATTTGCTGAAAAAGGCGGACGAGGCTGACAAGCGCGCGGCAAAGCGCGTGGGCAAGTCCGCGCTGCGGGAAAAACAGGGCGACCTGGAGCATCATTCTTGAGGGGAGGGCGCGGCATGAAAAGCCGGAGGTGGAAGCGGCGCTTCAAAAGGCGCATCCTGCTGGCCATCGGCGCGGTGCTCCTAATTTGCGGGTCGGTGGGCGCGACAATGGCCTATTTCACATCGACGACGAGCCTCACCAACGCGTTTACTGTGGGCCATGTGTCGATCACCCTCGACGAGGCCAGGGTAGACGCCGACGGCGAAAAAATCGCGGACGCGCCCCGGGTGACCGGCAACGCATACAAGCTTGTGCCCGGCCGCGCCTATGACAAGGACCCGACGGTCCATCTGCGCGGGGGCAGCGAGGCGAGTTATCTGTTCGTCCGGGTGACAAACGGCATCGCGGGCATCGAATCCGCCGCCGCGGGCGATCGGCGCATCGCCGATCAGATTCTGGACAACGGCTGGATGCGCTTCAGGGAAGACATGTATTATCAGGATGTCCCGGCCCCGGGCGCGGACGACGTGGATTATCCCGTGTTCGCGCGCTATGCCATCGACGGTACGGTGGGAAACGCGGCGCTGGCGGCATATGCGGGAGCGACCATCGAGGTAACCGCCTACGCGGTGCAGAAGGGCGGCTTTGAGGATGCGGACGCCGCCTGGAACGCGACCTTCGGCGCGCCTGCTCCGTAGACGCAAATCGTTGGTTGGTATCGGGCATTCGCCCGAATGCCGATAGAAGTAGGCCTCGCCCCTTGCGCGCCAGCGCCGCCCGGCCGCTTGACGCGGCCGGAGAGGACGGAGGTCGGAAAGGAGGGAGGAGAATGAGAAAAAACGGCGCGCGCGGGCACGGCGCGAGGTGGAGAGGGGTTCGCCGCCGCGTCCTGCTGACGGCGTGTCTTGCCGCGATTCTGGTGTTCGGCGCGGTGGGCGGAAGCATCGCCTGGTTGGTCGATTCGACGGGGACTGTCAAAAATACGTTTACCGCGGGCGACATCAGCATTGCCCTCACGGAGACGCAGAGCGCGTTCAAGATGGTTCCCGGCAACGAGATCGCCAAGGACCCGACGGTCACCGTCCAGGCGGGCAGCGAGAAATGCTGGCTGTTCGTGAAGGTCGTCGGTTCGGACAACCTGGGCGATTTCATCGACTGGGGAATCGACCCGGCCTGGCAACCATTGGCCGGTCACCCCCGGGTTTTCTTCCGGGAAGTGCCGGCAGGCGACGCCGATCAGTCCTTTGCCGTGATCGGTTACCTGAAAACCGAAGCAACCGGCGTGTTGTTCGTTCAGAATAAGGTGCTGGTCAAGGAGAGCATTACAAAGGCGAGCCTGCAGGCCCTGTCGGAAGCGGGGGCGGTCAAGCCCACGCTGAGGGTGACGGCCTACGCGGTGCAGTGGGACAACATTCCCACCGCCCTGGATGCATGGTCGAAGACTGGAGGATAACCCATCGGAGGGGAACAACGCGCCCATACCGGGCGCGCAGAGGGACAGGAATGAAAGGAAGGGTAAAACCATGACCAGGAGAAAGATTTTGTTGGTTGCTCTGTCCGTCGCGATGGTCGCGATTCTGGCGGTCGGGGGATCGCTGGCGTACTTTACACAGACAAAAGTTGCGGACAACGTTTTTACCGTCGGAAACGTGAGGATCACGTTGACCGAGCCGGCGTGGGATGATCCGGATGGAGGAGGGAGGGCGGACGGAGATACGGTGTATCCCGGCGAACCGCTCGCCAAGGATCCCACCGTGACGAACATTGGCGCGAACCCCTGCTTCGTGCGCATCCAGGTTACGGGGCTTGACTGCCTCGTCCCCGATCCGGAGGCTGAAGACGCGGCGGATTACATGATCACATTGCGCAATGTTAGCCCTGACTGGACCTACTATGAGGGCTATTACTACTACAACAAGGTGCTTAATTGCACGAGTGATACGGAGCATTCACAACTGTTGACAGCGACCCCCGAACTCTTCACCCATATCGTGATTCCGACGGCCATTGAAAACATATACGAGCCGTGGTGGCAGTATAACGTGAAAGTGACGGCACAGGCGGTTCAGGCGCAGAAAGCACGGCCGAGTTTTGACAATGGGGTCTTGCTGATGACGGTAGAGGAAATCGCCAACTGGTTCGGCACCTGCGGTCTGTGATCCGACCGAAACATCATCCATGAACCCTAGGCCTGCCCGTACGGGCAGGCCATGCGGGGGAACCCGGATATCCTGTCCGGATTTCCCCGCATGGCCTGGGCGTGCCGCCCGCAAAACGCGATGCGAGGGGATAAACATGGCGAAAAAGCTGATTTTACTTGCCGCGGCGCTTGCGTGCTGCGCCCTGCTGACGGCAGTGGGGACAACCGCCCATTTTACAGGCGCGGAAACGTCGTACAATGTCATCTCCATGGGGAGCCTCGCCATGACGCTGCACCAGGAGACGGCGGACGGCAAGCCCTTCCCGACGGCGGGCATCCGGGGCGTGGTGCCGGGGCAGGCGTCCGATTTGCTGGTGTATGTGGAAAACACGGGCGCGGCGGCTTTTTATGTGCGCACTGCCGTTGAGACGAGCATCCTGCCGGAGGCGCTTTCCGCCGCACGCATCGCCCTCGACATCGACACCGTCAACTGGACGCTGCGGGATGGCTGGTACTATTACAACGCAGCGGTCCCGGCGGGAGAAAAAACCAAGCCGCTGTTTACCCAGTTGACGCTGGACGCCGAAACGGACAATTCATACATGGACGCCGAGATTCACGTGCGTGTGAACGCGCAGGTGGTGCAAAGCAAAAACAACGCCGCTTCCGCGCCCGACGCGGTGGGCTGGCCCCAGTGACAGGAGGGATGGATATGGGACGCAAATGGACGGCGATCCTGCTCGCGGCTGCCATCGCGCTGATGCTGCTGTCCCCCGTTGCGGGCATATATACCGCCAAAGCCGAGGAAACGCCGTCGCCCACGTCGGAGGAAACGCTGTCCGCGACTGAAACACCTGCCCTCACCGAAACGCCTGCGGAAGAAACCCTTTCCGCGACAGACGCGCCGACGGACGAACCGACCTCCGCGCCCCGGGCGCCTACGGAGGAAGCGATTTCCGCGACGGAGCAGCCCACACCGGAAGCAACCGCAGAGCCGACTGCGGAACCAACCACAGAGCCAACCACAGAGCCAACCACAGAACCGACCGTGGAGCCAACCACAGAGCCGACTGCGGAGCCAACCATAGAACCAACTGCCGAACCGACCACGGAACCGACTGCGGAACCGACCGTGGAGCCA
Source organism: Bacillota bacterium (assembly GCA_023435435.1). Taxonomy (GTDB): domain Bacteria; phylum Bacillota; class Clostridia; order Christensenellales; family Aristaeellaceae; genus RUG11247. Next base: position 5,408 of record JAEYRW010000055.1, read on the forward strand.
ACCACAGAACCGACCGCGGGGCCAACCGCGGAGCCAACCACAGAACCAACTGCTGAACCAACCGCGGAGCCAACCACAGAACCAACTGCCGAACCGACGACGGAGCCGACCGCGGAACCAACTGTGGAGTCAACCGTAGAGCCAACCGCAGAGCAGACGGAACCGCCGGAGGCGCTGTCCGTTTATCTGGCGGCGGGGCAGCGGTCTGTTTTCGCCAACGATGAGGCCGTGACGCTGACGGCATCCGTTTCCGGCGGCACGGAGCCTTACGAAGCGAAGCTGGTCGTGTCGCGCGACGGGGAGGCGTTCGGGGAGGAAGCGTGCGCGCTTCCCGAAACCGGAAAGCTGACGCTTGCCTATCTGCCCGAAAAGCGCGGCGCGTATTTGTTCAGCCTCGCGGTCACGGACGCAAGCGGCGCGCAGGCAACGGCCTCCGTGTCCGTTTCGGTGGCCCGGCACGCCGCGGAATCCCGCGAGACATGGGAAGAATCGGTGCAGGGCGTAAAATTGACGGGGGACTGGCGCATTGATCTGGTCGCCGTCGCGCAAACGCAGATCGGCTACGAGGAAAGCGCCGTCGACTTCGTGGTGGACGACGCGGGAGAGGTACATGGCTATACCCGCTACGGCGACTGGTATGGTCAGGCCTATTCGGAGTGGTGCGCGATGTTCGTGTCGTTCTGTTTGAATTACGCGGGGGTGCCCCAGCGCGATTTCCCACGCGAAGGAAAATGCGCCAGGTGGCGGGAGCAGCTCATTGGAATGGACGCGTACAAAGGCAGCTCGTACGTGCCGTCCGCGGGCGATCTCATTTTCTTTAATCGGGACGGGAGCGATGCCCCCCGCCACGTGGGAATCGTGGAAAAGGTGGAAGGCGGCAAGGTCTACACCATCGAAGGCAACAGCGCCGGGCGCGTACGCCGGTGCAGCCATTCCCTTTCGGACGGCGACATCGCCGGCTATGCGGACACCGCGGCGCTCATGCTGCGCGCGGGCATCCTGGAACCGGCGGAGGAACCGACCAACCCGGACCCGACGCCCCTCCCGGAGAGCGCGGCGCGGCTGATGTATACCACCGTTGCCTGCGTCAGCCTGTATGAATACCCCGCCGAGGACAGCACGGTATTGGCGGTCATCGCACAGCCGGGCACGCTGGTGACGGTGCGTGAAACAGCGGACGGCTGGTGCCGCGCGGAATATGACGCTGTCGCGGGCTATATCCGCGCGGAGCGCCTCGCCGGGGAAGCGGCGGCGGAAGTCGAACAGCCGCGTGGCGAGGCGTGGACGTTCGGCGAGGCGGAAGCGACGCTGGCGTTCCGCGCGGAGGGCGCGGAAAGCTACCTGTGGCAGCGCGGCAAGGCCGGGCCGGACGGCGGTACCGTCTGGGAGGCGATGGACGGGGCGGAAGCGGATTGCCTGACGCTGTCGGTCGACATGCGGGCGCTCCGGTACGCATACCGCTGCGTGGCGCGGATGGCGGACGGTACGCAAATCGAAAGCGATCCGGTGACGCTCATTCGGGCCGAGCTGGTGGATTGGCTGAATGCGCAGGATGTCCGCGACGAGTCGATGCTTCGGCGCGCCATGAACGCCGGGAGCCTGGAATCCATCGTCATCGAGGGTGAAAACGTTGTGTACGTGCGCACGGGCGAAATAGTGGCCACCTACGACGCGCACACGGGCGCGATTGTGGACGCGGGCTGTGGACTGACGGTGGCGTACGTCGTGGACGGTGCGATCCGTCCGCTGGCGGCGTCCTCCGCCGACGCGGGATCCTGACAGCGCTTCGCCGAATGGGAGGAAACGATATGACGCGACGGAGAAACCGGGGACTGGCCGCGCTGCTTATGGCGTGCCTGCTTCTCTTGGGCACGCTGTCGTCCGCGTGGGCGACGGAGGCGCTGAATTACACCATCTCCGATCTGGACGCATGGTCGGAAGCGCGCGTACGGGAGCTGTATGGGGCGCTCATGGCCACCGCAAGCCTCGGCGAGGTCTATCCCATCATGGACGGCACGAGCGACGCCGCGTTCGCGTCGTTTCTGGCGGCGCTCCCGGCGGGGGAATCCGCCGCGCTGACGGCGCACCTGGAGGCGCTCGCACCCGCGCAGGAGACCTGGCGCGCGCCCGTCAATGACAGCGATGCCGCGCCGCTTTCGGGCCTGTCCGGGGAGGGCGCGTCGGGCGGTGCGGCGCTTTCCCAGAATGTGGCTGCAAACGCGGACGGCACGTACACGATCACGCTGGAGGCGTTTCTGACCGGCGACGCCCAAATTCCCGCGGACATCATACTGGTGCTCGATCAGTCGGAAAACATGGACGGTTCGTTTGGTTATGACTATGAAGCTGTGTATGGCGCGGACTACGCGTATCGGGAAGACGGCGGGCCGGCGTGCGATGCCTACGGTTTTGCGCAGGCGGGGCGCGCATTCTGGATCCGCATCGCGGACGGTGTCTATCAGTCCGTGACCAAAAGCACAAACCGCGACGCAAGCGGCTTTGATTTCTACTATTATGAAACGGACGGTGCGCGTTCGTACATTTATCCGAAGCTGGAAGCGGACCCCGGCGGCGCGTCGCGCGCCAACCCCTATTCCGTGGCGCAGTTCTATACCCGATCCGGAACCCGGAAGCTGGATGCGCTCAAAGCGGCGGCCGCGGGCTTCGCGGCGGACATCGCCCAGAAGGCCAGAGGCGCGGACGGCGCGTTCGGCACGGCGGATGACGTCGGCCACCGGGTCGCCGTGATCGGCTTCGCGGACGCAGGAAACACGCAGCTTCTCACCGGCGCGGCGCTTCAGGACATGCGCACCTCCGCCGGACGAGGCAGCGTTGATGCCGCCATCGGCGCGCTCGGCGCACGGGGCTCCTCCTGTCCCCAATATGCCATGGAGATGGCGGGCAGCCTCTTTGATGCCAATCCGTCTCCCGCCGGGCAAAGGCGTGCCCGCGTGATTGTCTTTCTTTCAGGCGGCATGCCCGGGAACGGAGCCGCGTTCAGCGAGGCTGAGGCGAACGCGGCCATCGCCCGCGCGCGAACCGCAAAGGACGGCGGCGCGACGGTCTACGCGATTGGCATTTTCGCCGGCGCGGACGGGAGCAGCCGCGGCGCGCTTGCAGGCGGCGACGAGGATCGATGCAACGCCTTCATGCAGCTTCTGTCCTCAAACTATCCGGACGCGACGTCCCTGACGGGCGCGGGATCCCTGAACGCCCATCTCGGCGGCGGGAGCTGTTCTCTCTCCGCCGCGGGCCCGTCGGGTCTCGCGGGCGCGTTTGGGCGGATCGCAGACCGGACCGCCGCCGAGGGTGGCACGGCAGGCGGCGCGACGGAAATACGGGGGATCGTCGCTCTCCCGTTTGCGCTCGCGGAAGGCGCGGCCGTCGCCCTGTATGAGGCGGATTGCGCGGGAACGGATGAGGACGGGAACGAAAGCTGGGGCGCGCGCACGCCGTCGGACGCCGTGTTTGCGGTGGAATCGGACGCGGAAGGCCGCACCGTCATTTCCGCGACGGAATTTGATTTTGCCGAAAACCGCGTCTCCGGCGGCGGTACCCGCGGCCGAAAGCTCATCGTCGAATTCAGCGTCCGGGCGAGGGACGGCTTCCTGGGCGGAAACGGCGTGCCCATCTGCGACGCGGCCTCCGGCCTCTACGACGGCGAAGCCCTTCGGGCGGCATTCACCGTGCCTGTCGTCAACGTCCCGATTCGGGCGCTCGCCATAAAGCCCGTGGTGGATCAAAATGTCTATCTGCTGGGTGACATGTCCCCGGACGAGCTGCTGGCGGGGTTGGCGGGCACCCTGCTTTCAGCGGGCCAAAGCGAATACGTGGACATCGGCTTCCGCGTTTCGGCGGACGCGGAAGGCCTCGCCGACGCGGATTTCACGGACTTGACGGCGGATTGCACATATTGGCTGACCGCAACCGTCTCGCCCAAGGCCGCGCCTGTGGAGGGCATCCCGGGCGCGGCCGCCGTGGCGACTTCGGTGCGGCAAACCGTCCAAATCAACGTTTTTACACCCGAATTGTCCTTCCGGGACGGCGAGGTGTGGTACGGGGCCGAAGCACCGGAAAATCCGGACGGCTTCGATACCGAAAACTGGACGGACACCGTCTGGAAGCACGGCGAAACATCCGCCGCGGACGTCGCGATGACCGGAGCGGAGCCTGCGCTGAAGCTCGAATATACCCTCGTGTCCGGCGTCGCGGACGGCGTCGTGAACGCCAAGGGTGAGATCCCGGTGGCCGTGGCCGTCTGGCTGAACAACGGTGCGGCGGAGAGCCCGGATTGGGTGTGCGTGACGGACGCCGCCTCGTTTGCGCGCGCCGACAGTGCGCGGATGCGCGGTTTGACGGCAGCGGGTCCCGGCGACGCGGCATTCCTGCTTTACGTCAACACCTGCGCGCTCACCGTCGCAAACACCGGCGGCGCGGCGGACGAAAGCTATGTGTTCAATATTTTCAAGGACGGCGCGGCATATATGACGGTTTCGGTCTGGGGGAACGCTTCCGTGACCATCGGCGAGCTGCCCATGGGCACATATACCGTCGCCGAGGAAGCGGCGTGGTCGTGGCGCTGGACGGGCACGATGGGTGCCGAAGCGGTTCTTGACAGGTCGAATTCCGAGGCGCGCATTACCTGCGCCAACGCAGCCAACGGGAAGCTCGAGTGGCTGAATGGGTACGGCGCGGCGATGGCGCAAGCCGGGGAACGCGAATGACGCGGCGGAGGAGGCAGGAATGGATCCGATGAAAAGGGTACACCGGCGGGGGATTCCCCGCGGCAAAAGGCGCAAAATAGTCTTTCTCGTTGCCGTTCTGACGGTGCTTGTCGGCGCGTTGGCCACGGGTGGGACCATCGCCTGGCTGACGACGGACGCGGCGCCTTTGAAAAACAGCTTCGCGTCCGCACGGGTGACGTGCGCGGTGGACAAAACCTTTGACGCCGCAACCATGAAACTGACGAACGTGCGCGTCCGCAACACGGGAGACACCTCCGCCTATCTGCGGGTGCGGCTCGTGACGTACCGCCAGAACGCCGCCGGCGAGATCATCGGGGGCGCGGCGGCGCTTCCCGGCTTCACGCCGGGAAGCGGATGGGAGCGGGCGGACGGCTATTATTACTACGCGGACCCGGTTCCGGCGGGCGGCAGCACGGCTGCGCTGATTGCGGAATGCGCGCTGAATACATACGAAAACGGCGAATCCCAGGTTCTGGAGGTTCTTGCGGAGGCGGTGCAGAGCGCGCCCGCGCGCGCCGTCCAGGAGGCGTGGGGCCGCATACCCGCGAAGGGGATGTGAGGAAAATGCGCATGAATCGGATTCGGATCATGGGGATTTGTCTGTCCTTTTTGCTGGCGTTCTGGCTGACGGCGGGGCGCACGGCGCTGGCGGCGACCGCCAGCGTAACATACGAGGGCGGCGCGGAAAAATTTGTTTTCCTGCCGGGCAATGGGTACAGCGAAAGCAGCCTTTTCCCGGGCTTTCTGAACCTGCTGCCGGGCGACGAAATTGAGCAGAAGATCAAGGTGAAAAATACGTCCGGGAGAAGTGTGCGTATTTATCTGCGCGCGGGTTCCGTGAACGGTGCCGACGGCGACTACCTGAACAGCCTGGACATGCGCGTGCGTGCGGCGTCCGACGAGATTTTTGACGCGCAGGCGGGTCAGCGCGGCGGCCTTGCCGCCAACACGCTTCTGGGTACGCTCCGGGATGGCGGAAGTACGGAGCTGACGGTGGTGCTGGCAGTGCCCGCCACCCTCGGAAACGAGTACATGGAAAAACGCGGAGCCGTGCCGTGGACGTTCGTCGCGGAGGAAGTCGAGGATGTGGACGACGTGCCGGAAACCGGCGACCGGTTTGATGTCACCGTTTGGCTGGGGGCGGCGGGCGTTCCGGCCGCGGCTTTGGCCGTTCTCCTGTTGACGCGCAAGAGGCGCGGGAAGGCCGCGTGAAACCGATTGAACGGGGCCGTACCTTCCCGGGTGCACGGCGCGCGGGAAAGGGGCGCAGGATTCTGGCCGTCCTTTTGTTCGTTGTTTTTCTGCTCATCGCCGCGCGGATTGCCCTGCGTATGCGGGAGTACCGGGCGGGCGCCGCCTATTATGATTCGCTCCGCGCGCAGGTCCGCCAATGAGCGGGAACAAAGCGCGGGCCGCTTTTTTGACCAGGGCGCGGGAGAGGACGAAAAGGGGGGAGGGCAATGCCAAGGCAGGTGATCCGTGCAGTCGCGGCGGTGACGGCGCTGCTCCTGACGCTTTCCTGGCCTGCCCTTGGGGAAGACGACGCCCGGCAGAACCGCGCCGTCGTAGAGGCGCTGTTTGCCGCGGCGGCGGGGACAACCACGGAGGAGGAACGCACTTTGCGCGCGGGCATGACGGAGGCGGAAGCCGCCCGCCGCGACGCCCAAAACGCCGCTTACCGGGCGCGCGCGCTGCCGTGGCTGATGGCGTCGCTGGAAACGGAGACAGCGTGCGCGCTGCCGTGGCTGATGGCGTCGCTGGAAACGGAGACAGCGTCCGCGCCGGAGGAATGCCCGGAAATCCCATGGGACCCCGCGGACGCGTACGCGCTTTTCGGCACCACGCGGGCGGGGGCTTTCTACATTGCCCTCATGGCGGCGCACGGCTGCGGCGATGCCGAAAGCTGCCTGTCCGCCACGCGGGCGGCGTGCCGGGCCTGGCTTGCGGAGGTGGACGCGGCCGCCCTCGCGGAAATCAACGCCGACTATGCGTGCTGGATTTACTGTCCGGATTCGCGCATCGATTACCCGGTGGTGCGGGGAGACGACAACCGAGATTATCTCGACAAACTGTTTGACGGGACGCCAAACGCGTGCGGGACGCTCTTTGTCGACGCGCGCAATCTCGCGGATTTCGGGGACCCGAACACGCTGATCTACGGGCACCACATGCGCGACGGGAGCATGTTCAAGTCCATTACCTTCTATGGGGAACAGGCGTACTACGAGGCGCACCCCTACATGCTGATTCTCACGCCGACGGAATCCCTTCTCGTGGAACTGTTCGCGGGATACGTCGCCCGCGCGGACGATTCCTGCTACGACATCGCCATCGGCGACCCGGAGGATCTTGCGCGGTTCGCGCAGGCGGCAAAAGAAAAATCCGCCTTCGCGGCGGACTGCGTCATCGAGGCGGGGGACCGTCTGGTGACGCTCTCCACCTGCGCGTATTCGTTTGCGGGCGCGCGCTTCGTCGCCGTCGGGAAGCTCGTTCCGATCAAGTAATCCAACGCGCCGTTGCGGGAGGCTCGCCCTTCCGCATTTTCTTTTGCCGCAAATTGCGGCGTCGGCTGATTTCTGGTATACTGGCGGCATGCGCTTCATTCCGCCCGGCGGTTGCGCCGGGCTTGCGATTTCGAAAGGAATATGACCCATGAACAAACAGCCGAATCTGATTTACGTCTTTGCGGACCAACTGCGCCGCGACGCGGTGGGCTTTGGCGGCGTCGACCGGGGACTCACGCCCAACTTAGACGCGCTCAGCCGCCAGAGTCTGAATCTGGTCAATGCCGTTTCCGGACACCCGGTGTGCGCGCCCTACCGCGCGTCCCTCTTTACCGGGAAATATACCACAAGCACAGGCATGGTGATCAATGAAATCCGCCTGAACCCCGCCCATCACCCGCGCTGCTTCGCCCATCTGCTCGGCGAAAGCGGCTACGAAAGCGCCTACATCGGCAAGTGGCATATGTACGCCAACGAGCTGGGCAATCACTTAGACCCCCAAAATTCCTTCATACCCAAGGGGCCTCACAGGCTGGGGTTTGACGGGTACTTCGCCGCGTACAACTTCCACCACGAATACTACGGCGCGCCGGCTTACTATCACCTTGACACGCCCGAGAAGATATACCACGAAGGCTACGAACCCGACTGCCAGACGGACATGGCCATTTCTCAGCTCGCGCGGCTGCGCGCCCAGGACAGGCCTTTCGCGCTCTTCCTTTCCCTGGGCACGCCCCACGATCCCTGGGTGCCCGGGAACGTGCCGCCGGACTGCCTCGCCCGCGTCAAGGACCTCGAATTCCATCTGCCGTCCAATTATCTTCCTGAAAATGATCCCCACGCGGACGGCTGGGCCAGGCTGAGCTCGGCGGAGCGCGCGGAACTGACGGACTGGATGCGCTGCTATTATGCCATGGTGGCCAACCTCGACGACAACATCGGGCGGCTGACGGAGGCGGTCCGCGCCCTGGGACTTGACGAAAACACCATTCTGGTCTTTACATCCGACCACGGCGAGCTGTTCGGCGCGCATGGCCGCCGCGCGAAGAACATCTTCTACGACGAGGCGGTGCGGGTGCCCTTCCTCGTCCGCTGGCCGGGCGTGCTCGCACAGGGTGAAGAGCGGGACATCTGTCTGAACACCGTGGACGTCATGCCGACGCTCCTTCGGCTCATGGGCCTTGAAATTCCGTCCGAGACGGAGGGTGCGGATCTGAGCCTGTATCTGCGCGACAAAAACAAGACCACGGAGGACGGCTCCCTGATGATGTGCACCGGCCCCACCGCCGTCTTCGGCGACGGCTGCGAATGGCGCGCCTACCGCACCAAGCGGCATACCTACGCCACATTCAAGCAGGACGGCAAGGAGCTCCTGTTTGACAACATCGCCGACCCGTACCAGATGAACGACCTTTCGGGAGACCCCGCCTGCGCGGCGCTGATGCGCGATTTGCGCGAGAGGATGCGCGGCCGCATGGCCCTCATCGGGGACAATTTCGAACGGAATTCCTATTATGAGGCGCATTGGGTGGAGGGCCGTGACATTGTCCGGACGGCCACCTGCCGCTGATTTCAAGCGTCAGCCGCGTGCCCCGATATTCTCCGCCAGAATCGCGAGAACCCGGTCCATTGCCGCCGCGCATTCCCGAATCTTTCCGGCGATTTTTCCGCGCCTTTCCGGGTCGGAAAGCGCCTCCAGCGTGGCGTTGAACCCGCCGCCCAAGGATTCCAGGCATTCCATGCCGCGCCGGTTTTCCCCGTCGCTTCCGTTCCAAAGCGCAGCCAGCAGCTTGTACTGGTCGATGATTTCGCCGAGGAACGCAAGGTCGGGATTTTTCTGGCGCGCGCGCACCAGGAATTCGCGGCAGCTGCCGTTGGTGGCCACGTTGCACACGTAGATCTTGTACGCGGCCCATTCCTCAAAATCTTCGAATTGATCCGGCTTCATATCCGCAAAGCGTCCGCCCTCCACCTCGTCCGCCCACGCCCGGAATGCGGCCGCGCCAAAGCAGTAATCCCGCGCGTCCGTGGTGAGCAGCCGTGGCATGTCGAAAACCACCTCCCGGTACAGTCGGTCGGTTTCCACATCCCGCGTCTTTTCGCCGATGAAGCACCAGCCGTCACACGCGAAATCCGCCTGCTCGTCCGACTCCGCCACCGTGTGCCCCTGAACGGAATTGTGCTTGGATGTAAAGAACGCCTCGGCGGGAACGCGCTCCGGCTCCGGTTTGTCAGACGTCAGGCACAAAAGCGTCTTTCCGTATTCCTCGTAGCCCACGAATACGCCCCAGCCGTAGAAGCAGCGGATCACCGGCACGCCCCGGTCGATGTCCGCCATGAGCTTTTGCAGGTAAAAATCCAGGTTCGCCCGCACGTCCTCCTGAGGCACGAAGCTGCTGTCGTAGCCGCACCTGGCAAAAACGTTCTCCACGAAATCGCCCCTTTCCGCGCAGAGCAGGTAGTCCGTCGCGCCGTCGCCCCGGAAGCGGTCCCGGGCAAAGACCTGCGCCAGATGGTCGCCGGTGAGGCCGGAGAAAAACCAGTAGTCCAGTTCCGGCGCGCCAAGGCACTCCATCACGTACTTTGCGCAGCCGTTGAACCAGTAATTTTCGCCATAATGATGTGTAATGAGCGGGTGGATGCGCGGAATGACGTTGTTGCTCCGTCCCTGTGCGGACATGGAAACGCCGCCTTTCATGGCCAGTTTGGGGGTGGATTTGAGCTGGGAGACGCGCACGGCGCGGAAAAAGAGCTTGTTGCTGCCGTTGGAGCCGAGGAGGATGGGGCGCGGCGTTTGGCCGCGCAGATCCGCCGACATATAGGGCATGTTCATCTCGCAGTGCCGCACATCCCCGTTGACGACCACCGCGAAGTGCTTCTCGCCGACAATCCAGCTGAGACGGTTGTACACGCCCGGCTCGACGCGCCCGCGCCCCGGGTAGGTGTGAACGTCGCCGAAGACGGGCTGCTCGAAGCGGATGGCCTCCCGGGAAAACTGCGGGTCGGCGTTGTTGTCCATGTTGATGCCGAAAAGCCGGTGATCGTGGTAAAAGCGCACACTTCCCTCGTCGCTGCCGTGGGCGAAGGTCGCGCTGGAATCGTCGATCCGGAATGTGATGTCCACCCGGAAGGGGACGCGCACCGCCGTCTTCGTGGAAAGTCGGCGCTTGTCGATCCAGGGGATAAACTCCGCCTCGCCGTCCGCGTTGACGCGGTAGTGGGGGGCGAGGATGGGCTCGAAGCCGTCCATGGGAATGTCCCTGGACCATAAAACCGGGTTGGCCGCCTCGACTTCGGCTTGAGAAATGTCCGTGACGGGCGATCCCGCTTCGTAGAGCGCCGCGTTGGGCAGCCTTCTTTTGACGGGGATGAGCATGTCCAGACGCTGACGCCGTTCGTCCGCGGACAGCAGGGACTCCAAAAGCGTCGGGTGCCGCAGCCGCCCGTCGCGGCGGTAATCCACCTCGTAGGAGGGGTTTTCGTCGAACCGGCGGACCACCGCGCGCTGGAGCGCAGGCAGGTCCTCGTCCGCGAAGGCCCCGAACGCCGCGAACAGACCGCCTTCGAAAGAGATGTCGGCATATGGCCCGCCGTTCACGAAGCCATTCTCGATTTTTTGGAGCAGCACCGGCTGATTTTCCTCGTCCTGAGTCTCGAACAGCGTCCGCGACCCGGGCGCGCCGGGCTCGAGACCTTCCCTTTGCAGCCATGCCCAGAATTCCTCCGCGTCCGACGCAGCCGTGTCCTTTCTGCGGGACGAGAGCATGCGCATGGGCTTCAGCTCGATGACGCAGACCTCCGCGGGGCTTGAAAGCGCCGCGGACGCCGCGGACAGGGTTTCGTACGATTCTGTGCCCGGTTCGCTTCCGCCCTTGCATAGCTTGTCGTACACAAGGGGGAGGGCGGACAGGTGACGGATGCCGTTTTCAAGCATGGCGCGCAAAAATCCGTCGACGATGCGGCGCAGATCGCCCAGTGTGCCCATCTCCCGGTCGATGGCCTGCAGGCGGCCCACAAACGTCTCCACCAGCACGCGCATGTCGCGGCTTTCGTAGATGCGCAGTATGTCCTTGATGGGAATCTGCATTTTGCGCAGAACCACGATCTGCCGAACCCGTTCGACGGTTTGCTCGTCGTAAAACCGGTACTTTTCAAAGGGAGGCCGCACGCTCCGGATCAGGCCGATTTCCTCGTAGTACCGAAGGCTCCGCGAAGAGATTTCCAACTGTCCGCTCACATCGGTGATTTTCAGAAGCGCCATGCCGCTGCCTCCCGCGTCGTTTGTTGCTCCCATTATACCACTTGACGCTGCGGCAAAGTCAACCGTTTCGCGCCCATTCAAAAACGGCACGACAGATTGCCTGCCGTGCCGTTGCCCAATTCCGCCCCAGTGATTTTGATCTAAAGCATTACCAATCCCTGCGGTACGCGGTGGCGCGTCCGGAAGCCGCCGACTGGTACGCCGCCTCTGCAAGTCCCACGACGTCGAGGGCGGTCTTCATGTCCATGCCCGCAAGGGCGCGGTCTTCGTCCGCGCCGGTCATCACGAACCTCAGAAAGTCGCAGACCGGGAAACTGGGCGTCTTTGCGTATTCCTCAGCCGGGATGACCGCCATTTCCGATTCCTTCCCGGGCAGGCGGTTGGAATTGACCTTGACCACGTCGCGTCCCTCCAGACCCTGGATCGTGATGATGCCGTCCGTTCCCAGAATCTCAAAGTTGTTTTCCATGATGTTTGTCACCATGTCGGTGTGCGCCGTGCCGATGGCCCCATTCTCGAATTCCACCAGTATGGTGGCGCTGTCCTCCGTTTCGTGGCCGGTGAAGTTGTGGGTGTAGGCCGAGACGGACCCGGGCCTGCCGCAGAAGTGCGCCAGCATCGAAAGCCCGTGAATGCCCAGATCGATGAGCGCGCCGCCCCCCGCCACTTTTTGGGAGAACCAGTCGTCGGGCAGGCGGTCCGACTTCGCCGCGCCGTGGGCGCGTCGGAAGTGCAGCGAGACCACGTCGCCGATGGCGCCCGCGTCCACCAGCTTTTTTGCGTACCGGTAGGAGGCGACCGCGAGGGATTCGTGGGAGACGGCAAACTTCACCCCCGCCTGCTCGACGGCTTCCTTCACAGCCAGACAGTCCGCCACGGTGGGGCAGAGGGCCTTGTCGGTGTAGACGTGCTTCCCGGCCCGGGCGGCGCGGGTCAGAATGTCCCGGTGCTTGCAGGTTTCCGCCTCGCAGAGCACGGCGTCTATTGTGGGGTCGTCCAGGATGGTCTGAAAATCCGGCGCGATGGGCGCCCCCGTCTGCTTCTGAACCCGCCCGGCGCGCGCCGCGTCGTCGTCCCACACATAGGCCCACTCGACGCTTTCGCCGAACTGTTCCTTAATTTGCTTTAAGTACATCATCGTGTGCACATGCCACGCGCCCGCGAGGGCCAATTTGATCTTCTTCATGGGAAAATACTCCTTCCGCGTTCCGTCATTTTGCGCGGTAGCTTACGAACGCGAACCGCTTGCCGTCGGGTGCCCAGGAATTGACGTTGAGGGTTCCCTGTCCGCCGTAGAGCCGCGCGATGGTCGCGGGCCTTCCGCCCGAGGCCGGCATGAGCCGCAGCTCCACATTCTTGCCCGGCAGATGCTCGCCCGGCGCCAGGTCGCCCTTGTGATAGGAGATCATCAACACCTGTTTCCCATCGGGGGAGACGTGGGGGAACCAGCTGTTGAGGTCCTCGTCGAACGTCATCTGCGTCTGTTCGGAACCGTCCTTCTTCATGCGCCACACCTGCATGAGCCCGGTGCGAACGGAGTTGAACCAGATGTATTCCCCGCTGGGGTCGTACTCGGGCCCGTCGTTGAGCCCCTTCGCCTCGGTCAACCGCACTTCGTCGCCGCCCTCGGCGGGAATCACGTAAATGTCGCCGCCCATCTCGCGGTCGCGAAACGCGCAGTAGGCGAGTGTGCTTCCGTCGGGCGACCAGCCGTGCAGAAAGCTGGGCGAATGGGGCGTTACCTCCCGCGGCGTTCCGCCCGCCATGGGCAGGATGTACACCTTGGAACCCATGCCGCCCGCCCCGACGGTCATGTGGCTCACCGCGAGCCATTTCCCGTCCGCCGAAATCACATGGTCGTTGTTGCAGTTGGTGGCAAAGCCCGTATCAATCTGCTCGACAGTGTCCGTGGCGAGGATGTATTTGTACATCAGGCCCCCGCTGTTGTACACCAGATGCGCTCCGTCCTTGCTCCAGTTTGGCGCTTCGATGACGTCGTCAAATTCGCGCAGCACCCTCCGCGCGCCGGTCTCGACTTCGTAGATCTCGAGAACCGACGATTCGTTCCGCGCGTACGGGTTGTTTTTCCGCGCGGCGGCCTTGACGGCCGCGCAGGAATTGGCGAGGTCGTCCAGAAAGTCGCCCCGCGTCGCGTCCTGATCGACGAAGATGGGCACGTTGCCCGCGCACTTCATCACAGCGGCCACGTCGGTAACGCCCTCGCCCAGAACGGCGAAGATGTCGTTTCCTGTCTTGTCCTCGAAGCCCACCGCCAGATCCTTGAAGTGCAGGCAGCTAAGCCGCGTCCCGGGTTTTTGGAGGAGCGCCTCCACGTCGCGTCCGTCGTAGATCGCCCAGCCGGTGTCGATCTGCGCCTTCAGGCTTGGCGCGTTCTCCATCACCCGCTCGAACGGCGATTCGCCTTCCGCCCCCGCCAACGCTCCTTGGGCGTTATGCAGCCACGCCGCGCAGCCGAGCGCCTCCAGTTCCCGGGCGATGCCCTCCAGCATCCGCGCGTAGGGCTTCATGTCGCCGCTTGTCTCCTGGGGCAGCCCGAACACGAACGCCTTGACACCATAGCCGGCGAGCTTTTTCATCTCGGGGAGGCGTGCTCCCACATCCGTGCTGAACATGTGCGCGGACAAAAGCCCCAGTCCGCGCGCGTCCATCGCCTTTTTGAATCCGGGCACCTCGTCCACCGACCAGGCGAGATGCGAAAACCGCTTCGCCAGCGGGCCCTCCGTGTCGAGTAAAATCACAGGCTCGATGTGTGTGTAGCCCGCCGCCGCCATCCTGTCAAAAAACGTGTCCGCGTCGCGCCTGAATTCGCGCGAGCAGCCGAATAACTGCGCTCCGATGATCATCGCGTCAATCTCCTTTGCTTCCCCGCTGCCTTCCCCATCCGGTGGACACCTCGTATGGTAACGTTTTCATGTGCCGAGAAAAGAGTAGCATGGAAATGGAGGCGTGTCAAGAAAAATCCGCCCGCGCCATTGTCCGCGCGCGGCCATGCCGGCTTCGTGCGGCGAAAATATGAATCTTTTTGTTACAAAAAAACCGGAGTGTTTGCATGCTGCGTCTGTAAATAAATGGTACAATTGCTAAAAATGACGATCCGGGGCTCTGGCTTCCCTTTGCGCCGTACCGTCGCACAGCCAGGGCGCGCAGGGACGCACATGAAAGGCAGGCGTATTTCGGTTTCCGAAAAAAGAAGACGAGACCAGGATTGTGTTTTGCTTACGGATGGAGGAATAATATGCAACTCAAGGTGAGTACGGATTATGCGGTCAGACTGCTTTTGAGTTTCGGCGGAGAATCCGTGTGGCTGACGGCGGAGGAATTGAGCGGGAAAATGGCGATCCCGAGGCCGACCGTGGTCAAGATCATGAGCCGGATGAAGGGAAAGGGCTGGGTCAAAGCCCGGGAAGGCTTGCACGGCGGATATGCGCTCAACGCGCCGCTTTCAAGCATCTCGCTTCTTGATATCTTCCAGGTGATGGAAGAAACGGTTCGCATCAACCGCTGCCTCGAGGAAGACGAATACTGTTCACGCTTTGCGGTGGGGGACTGCCCGGTCCGGGCGGCCTATGTGCAGATTCAAGGCATGTTGGAGAGGTTGTTCGGGTTGCTGACGCTGGACAAAGTTGCCAACCGGGATTTTGCTTCGCTGGACGTTGCGCGCGCCATCGGCGGCATGCAGGGACAGGCGGACCGCGGGTGCGGCGGCGGGAGATCGCCGGAGACGCCAACCTGCTGGTGATCGCGGCGCGCAAAAATGCCGAGGAAGGCGACGGACGGATGAAGGAGATACGCCTCGCCATGGACGGGATCAGCCGGTCCTCCGCAGACATTTTCCAGGTCATTCGGTTGATCGGCGACAATGGAGCGGCCGTCCTCCTTTTGCGCGGTTTCCATGACCGTCCCAGCGCGGCAAAGGAGGGTAGGAAAGCAGATCCTCTGCTACACGAAAATCGGGTTCCGGGATGGCGAAACCTTGCGATACACGTAAAAATAGTCAGAAAACGTTTAGTTCCTTCGTAGGTGGACGTCGCCGTGCGGTTTCCGAGCGTCTCGTTCAGAATGTTCCCGCGATTGTCACAGGCGCAATCGGGTCGCCTGGGGGGGCCGCCGAACCATACGGCGAGTTCCACTCCCCCACGATAATGCTGCAAGCAATTCCTGTAGAGTCTACTAATTCGCGCCGGTTACGCGCAAACCAACCAGCAATACTATTCGCGGCAGTTAATTGTAATTGCGCAGACAGTATATCTGCTTCTTGCTGTGCGTGTAGTGCGTCCCGAATGTAATTGCCGAAATCGCTAAGCCATTTCTTTGCTTTATTAACCGGATTCTGTCTATCATATTCGGCGCGGTTTGCCATATAATCCGACCAGCCGGGAGAATGATGCGCAGTACCGCCCTTGTCTGTCTCATATGTGCTGTAACTTCGTACTGAACCTGAAGCATCAGACAAAATAATGGGATTATTATAGCAGTAAGAAAAAATTGTGTGTTAATAGTTTGCCCGAATGCCCAAACAGAAAATCCGCACAAACAGACCTCCCTAGCCCGGATCATAGTACCGGCTCCTGAGGTAGTAATACCCCGTCTCATCGTCGTACAGATACCCGCGATATCTGAACGGATTTTCCTTGCCAAGGGTGCCCGCCAGCGTGTCCGTGGTCGAGAGCGGCTTGCCCCACGCGTCGTATTTGTATTCTACGACCAAGTTGTTGGCGCTGTCAAGAAGTCCCACCACGTCTCCCTGCAAATTGTATACGTATGTGTAGTACGCCGCTGTTCCCGTACTGCGCTTCCTTGAGCAGAGAGGCTGGACTATTACGCGATCTATAGATGGCAAGAGATGCCTTTCTATGTTCGACTACAAAAAGGGCTAACCGTGCGATGAATATTTTCACCTAAGCGGTAGCCCTTTTGGTCTACTTTGCCGCAAAGCAGAGAGTTGGATTTATCATTATATTCAGAAAGATTTTGTATATAATCCCGAGCGTAGAGGACGGGATAATAAATGAGTAAGGATGCGGAAAACGAATGTCGGATATCCAGACGATAGACAAAATTGCAGTGATAACTACGAATGCCCAATAAAATATAATGAGAATGTTCTTCATAAGCAACTCACGTTACTCTTATTTGATTTTATCTTTGCGTGACATACTATGCTTCCAATACGATATTCGATATGCACCATATAGAATCGGCTTCAAAATGATGCATATAATGACTAATACATACAATACATATAACACCCAGAATAAAGGTGATTTCTTATCTATTGGATAAAAATTGTATAGCTTTTCTGAAATGAATCTGCTGCATAAAATGGCGAATATTGATGATGCAATCTGGAGATATATCGGGAAAATGATATCGCCGATTTCACAACCATCATAGACAAAGCATGATCCGTATGGTTCCGCTCGCTTAATAAAATAAATGCGGAATTCTTTATATGACAATTTTCTACATTGTTTATTCATTAGTATTCGCCTCCCGCTAACAATAAATTCTAAATATCTATTATCATTACATATCATCGATGTATTAGTATTTTATATCCATAATGAAACCACTAAATATCAAGAATTTTGTACGTCACGTTTAGACAATCAAGTATTATATCGTATTGATTTGACATCAAAATCCTAATAACCATTTTTTCACCAGTTATATCTATGCATTCAATTCCGAATATCGAATTCGTTATCACATCATTTATAGATATTTTCCGATGGAAAATGGATCAACCTCGTTGAAGTCAACTCTCAAGAGCCTTCCCTCTTTTATAACATTTAAACGAAAAGAGTTCGGGTAATAAGTGAATGACGTAATATCGCAATCATGCAAGCATAAGATTCCTGTATCGAGCTGGTTTGAGTTTTTTTGATTAATAATATACATGTCATCTGCCTCCAAAATAGATTGCCGCGTGTGGATTGGGAATTTCTTGTATCGGGTAATAATATATGGATTTCAATGCCGGATTATCTTTAATATGATAATGCGGGCCATTATCGTAATTTGGATTCTCTTCCCGTTGAAAAATTACCTTATTATATTGGTTGTACCACATAATAAAAGCTCCATTATATGTACCCGGCGCTTCTTGCATTCTTAATCCATAGTGACCAAATTCATATTGATTTTTTGGGAATACAATCTTATTGTTATTGCGTTGGTCCTCTATTATTATGTCTTTCTCTTGGGTTTTATCTTTTCTCTTGCATCACTATGTATGTTATTATAGGCCCAAACTGCAACTGTTGCTATGGCGGCAAGGATCCTACCAAAAGGAGTCGGCTCAGCTACTGCAATAACCCGAATGATATCACACGCTGCAGCCTCATAGCCATTGTAATCTATAAATAATAATGGTTTATTCCGGCAGTAATAAAGCAAATCACGATCAAGCAAATTGAAATTCGTGGAATGATGACCATCTGCACAAACCAACCTCCTCAGCCCCGGATCAGAATACCGGCTCCTGAGATAGTAATACCCGGTCTCCTCGTCGTACATATATCTCCTGTACCGGAACGGGTTCTCCGCGCCGTGGGTTGTCACCAGCGTGTCGGTGGGTTCGAACGGCTTGCCCCACGCGTCGTATTTGTATTCTACTACCAACGCATTGGCACTGTCAACAAGTCCAACGACGTCTCCCTGCAAATTATGCACATACGTATAGTACGTCGTCATTCCACCGTTTGTGAACTTCACCATTGCGGGACGGCCCCGCGCGTCGTGGTAGAAATGCTGGGAACACGTGCCGCAGGTGTAGTGGGCGAGCAGCCTCCCGTTGTACGTATAGCTGGTCGTCGCGGTCACGCCGCCGATGGTCACGTCCTTGTGCGTCCGCGTTCCGTCGAAGCCGTACCGGAACGCCACCATCTTTGTCCCCTCCACCGTCTGCTTCAGCCGCCGTTCGTGTTCCCAGGTGAGCGTTCTGCCCTGACAGCTCGTCATGTTCCCGATGGTGTCGGCCGACAGTTACACTGCTGATCTTTGTGAGCTTGTCCTTCCAGTTGGTATCGTCGTGGGTATAGACCGTAGTGACGGGATTGCCGTTGGGCGTGTCTGTTGCATACACGCATTCTGAGATGCTTCTTCAAAGAGACATGCAGTTAGTGCATGCCTCTTTGATTGATATTGTAGTAGCACGGCTGAATCAGAGCCAGCGATTCAGCCCATGGAATGAACCGCTCGATCTGTGTCAGAAATTCTTTCCTCTTCGTCCACACCTTCGTCAGTTCGTCGCTCGGTGCCGACAGGCTGACCTGCTTGTTCATGGGTTCATTATACATTTTTTCGCCCTTGCCTGCTACTCCGTTTTGTGCGCTATAAAATATGATTAACCATTAACTGTATGTTTGGCAGCATTAATCTCGCAACGCTTGCTTGAAATTTCAATACATCTGTTGCTATCAAGTAATATTGTCATCTCAATACATCCGCTCTTTCCCTCAACAATCCAAATATTCAGAATTTGTGCAATCGCAACGAAGTCACTGTCACTCGGAGGAAATCCGATGCGATCCATAAGTAAATTACCGCGAAAGCGTAGATAATTAACGGACTCATACGTAACTTTATATGTTTTGTCATATTTCTCCACAATAAGCTCAACATTGCCATAAATTCTTTCTCCTGACATTTTATGACCCAAAAAGCGGGTTGAAATCAAGTATGCATCATGCAATTTAGTATCAAACAATACTTCCTTAGCATTTCCAAATATCTTGCTGCTGCTATTCTTGAAAAGTTTACTAATCATTCCTTCTATTTCAATAGAATACTTATCGTACAACTTTTCATCGTTAAATATTTCAACAAATGATTCAAGCATCATTATAACACACCTCACTTCATTCAGGCGGCGCTTTATGGAATGACAAGGGATAAGCCGCCGGTCGGTACAGCAAGAATTAATTTAATCCCCCAATATACTAGGGCGTGTTTGAAAATTGACTAAGGCAATACCGCACAGAAGCGAGTAGTCAGGGAACGGGAAAAAGTGGTATAATGAAGCCATGAACAAGCAAATTAGTTTATCCGCCTTGAGCGACGAACTGGCGCAGGTACGGACGAAGAAAA
>JAEYRW010000010.1 GCA_023435435.1 Bacillota bacterium
GCCGGGGACAGAGTCCCCGGCGTTCTCCCCGCATCCCTTCTCGGAGGTGACGGCATGTACTTTCAGGCGCTGGAGGCGGCGGAGATCCGGGCGGAGCTTGCGGAGGTGGTACCTTCCGAGGGGCTGCGCGGGGATTATTTGCGCGCGCTGGAGCGCGAACACGGGGACATGCCGCTTTCGGCGCGGGGAGGGGGGGCGTATCTGACGCTTCGGTGCGACCGGCGCGGGGACCTGGAAGTCATCGTGCGCATGGGCATGCCGGAGGAGAGCCTGGGGAAGGCGCGGGATTTGATTTGCGCCATTGCGGAGGAATCCGCCTGGGCGGAGAGCCCGGAAGCGCCGTTTGAGGACGACATGCATCCTACCGTCGACCGGATGGCGGCGGAAACGGCATGCCTGTTTGCGTGGGCCGGGCGCACGGGGCGGCTGGACGCGCGCACGGAGGGCCGGCTGCTGTACGAAGCGCGCAGGCGGGTGTTTACTCCGCTCATTGCTCACGAGGATTACCCGTGCCTGCGGGGAGCGGGGAAAAACGCGGGCGCGGCGCTGGCGAACGCGCTGGCGGCGGCGCTTCTTTTGGAAACGGACGGTGCGCGGCTTTCCGCGCTCATCCGCCGCACGACCCGCGCGCTGGACGAGTTCATCGACCGCGGCGGGCATTTTTCGCTGGAGGAGGCGCTGGAGGACCGCGCGGCGATGACCGAGGCATGGCGCCTCGCGCGGAAGATTGCCGGGCCGTCGGCGCTGGGGCGCGCGCTGCCCAAAGGCGAATGGCTGGACGAGTTCCTCATGGCGCATCTGGGCGGCGGCGCATTTCTCGATCCATTGGGCGAAGGCGTGCGGGGGGGACTCAACGGCGCGGACCTCGCGCTTTTGGGGGAGGCGGGGGGCGACGGCGCGGTGCGCGCGCTGGGCGCGCAGCTTTTTAGGGAGAATCCCGCGCCGTGCTCGGCACTCACCGCGCGCATGCGCGGGGACATGGGAGATATGACCCAGGGTGCGGTGCCCCGGCTCAGGCACGCGGCGCTCCCGGACTTTTGGATCATGTCCGCCCGGGGCGGCGGCATGCTGGCGGCGATGCACGGCGGCGGACGCGGAAATGCCGGGGGTATCTGCGTGTATTTGGAGCAAACGCCGGTCCTCGTCACGTTTCCCGGCGACGCGCCGGTGCTGAACGGCATCCGGCAGGCGGAAAGCCCGGGGGCGGGCGACTGCTCGTTCGGCGACGCGCGGGCGGACATGTCCATGGACATGACGGCGCTCTATCCGGGAAGCGGCGTCCGATTCTACCAGCGCACGCTGATGCTTGACCGGACGGAAGGCATCGCGCGGCTCATCGACATCGTGGAATCCGAGACCCAGGGCGCGATCCGGTACGCGTTCGTCACCCCGTACGCCCCCGCGCGGCTTGGAAACAGCGCGCGCATGGGCATCGGGCTTCTCACGTGGGAGGGCGGGCCCGCGGCCTCCACCCGCCGCGCGCCCGGGGAAGGCGCGTTCCCCGACGGCCTCTATCTGGTGGAATTGGAATATCCCCTCACCCCGGGCAGCAATTACATCAATTTTGTCATCGAAAGGGCATGATGCATATGGAAATCAAACTGCGCGCCATCGACAGAAGCCTCTGGGAGGCGTGCTGTGCGCTCAAGGTCTCGGAAGGACAGCGCAAATTCGTGGCGGCCAACGCGTACTCACTGGTGCAGGCGGCTTACGAGCCGGATACTTTTCCCATGGGCATTCTGGCGGACGGCGCGCTCGCGGGCTTTGTCATGTACGATTTCGACGGAGACGCGAACCTTTGGAACATGTGCAGGCTGATGGTGGATGAAAAGCACCAGAAGAAGGGCATCGGCGAAAAAGCGATCCGGCTGCTGCTCGCGTATGTGACTGCCCGGCACGGGCATGTGGAATTCCACACCAGCGCCGAACCGGAAAACGAAGTCGCCATTGCCCTGTACGAGAGAATGGGCTTTGAAAAGACGGGCGAGATGGTGTTCGGCGAAGTGGACCTGAAGATTCAGCTGTAGAGGGAAACCATGCGGACGGAACGGGAGATGATGGGTCTCATTCTCGGCGTGGCGGAGGCGGACGCGCGCGTCCGCGCGGTCTACCTGAACGGCTCGCGCGCCAACCCCAACGCGCCGAAGGATAAGTATCGGGACTACGATATCGTGTACGCGGTGACGGAAACCGCGCCGTTCGTCCGCGACCGGGCGTGGCTCAAACCGTTCGGCCGGCCGCTGATCGTGCAGGAGCCGGACCTGAACGGTCTGCGCGCCGGGATTGCGGACGCTGCGTTCGAGCCCGACGTCCACGACGCGTATCTCATGCTTTTCGGCGACGGAAACCGCGTGGACCGCGGTAGAGACGGTCGCCTCCGCCCTCGCGGGAATCAGGGACGACAAGCTGACGGTTGTGCTGCTCGATAAGGACGGCGCATTGCCGACCCTTCCGCCCCCGACGGACGAGGCCGCGTGAAGCGCCCGGAAGAAGAGGCGTTTCATGCCACGTGCAACGAGTTCTGGTGGCGCCTCAATAACGTCGCCAAGGGCATCGCCCGGGACGAGCTGACCTACGCCGTGGAGCTGTACAACCGCTGCGTCCGCGACATGCTGAGCAAAATGCTCGAATGGCGCATCGGCGCGGAGATTAATTTCGCCGTGTCGATGGGCAAATACTTCAAAAAATTCCTCGCGCCGGAAACGTATGAACGGCTGCGCGCGACATACGCCCCCGCCGGCTACGCCGCGCTGTGGGAGGCGGTATTCTGCATGTGCGCGCTTTTTGGCGACACCGCCCGCTCGGTGGCCGCCCGCCTCGGATACGCCTATCACCAGGAAGAAGAATCAAACGCAATGGTTTATCTGCGCACAGTCCGTGCGGACGCCACGCCCGAACGCTTTTCTTAGATTCCCCCCAAAAAAACCCAGATCGGATCGCGCGGGGCAAGGTTGGTTTGTCGAGGACAAACCAAGTCGCTTTGCGACAACATCGGACGAATTAAAATTCGGCCGATGTTCCTCGGGCTCCCGCGCGATCCGACGGATAAAATTGTAATTTTCCCTTTATAACGGAATTCTTAAGGGACAAGGTCCCTTAAGCGGGGTCCGGGGCGGAGCCCCGGCGTCTCCCCGTCCCTACAGCTCCGCAGCCGCCGCCCGGTCGAGGAGGATTTGACAGTTGGGATGCACGCGGAGGATGGAGGCGGGCATCTGGGGCACGATGGGGCCGTCCAGGGCCGCCTTGATGGTGGCCGCCTTGTTTGCGCCGGTGGCGATCAAAATGATCCGCCGGGCGGAGAGGATGGTGCCGATGCCCATGGAGATGGCGGCGCGGGGCACGTCGTCGATGGAATCGAAGAACCGCGCGTTGTCGCGGATGGTGTTTTCGGTGAGCGGCACGATGTTGGTGGGATAGACGAACTGGTCGCTCGGCTCGTTGAAGCCGATGTGCCCGTTGGAGCCGATGCCCAGAAGCTGAAGGTCGACGCCGCCCGCCGCGGCGATCATCCGGTCGTAGCCGTCGGGGTCGGGATTGACGCCGTCGGGCACGTGGGTGTTGGCCTTGTCGATGTTGATGTGGTCGAAGAGCTGTTCGTTCATGAACCGCCGGTAGCTGCACGGATGATTGGGCGCGAGCCCGATGTATTCGTCGAGGTTGAAGCTCACGACGCTGGAAAAGTCAATGAGCCCGCTTTTACACAGCTCGATGAGCTCGCCGTAGCAGGGGACGGGGGTTGAACCCGTCGCAAGGCCGATGACCGCGCGGTCGCGCTTCATGATCTCGGAGGCGAACACCATGGCCGCCGCGCGCGCCACATCCCGCGCGGTTTCATAGACACATACCTTCATACCGTCTTCTCTCCTTGCTTCCCATCCAGCGCCATGGACAGAATTTGCATGTCCCGCAGGGTCACGCCGTCCACGACAATGGGACTTTCGTAGTTGTCGACGAAGAAATTAGGCTCCACATAGTCCGGTTTGAAGCCGAATTTCTCGTAATAAGGAATCATGGACGAATCGGTGCCGACGTACATCTTGCGGTATTTGGGGGCGCACAGCCGAACGGCGTGGCGGATCAGCTCGCCCGCATAGCCCTTGCCCCGCGCTTCGGGATCGGTGGCGAGGGACTTGATCTCGATGTGCCCGTCCGCGCGTTCATAGAGCGCGATCTCGCTCACCGGATGCCCGCTTTCCATGAGCACATAGAGGTCCGACTTGTCGAGGTAGCGGTCAATGGCACGCGGCTCCGGGTCGGCCTCGAGAAGCAGGGGCATGAACTCGCGCTTGCCGTTTATGATTCTGCGGATCTCCCGGGGCGCGAGCTCGCCGCTGGCCCAATGCTTGCGGCAGAGCGCCACATAGCTCTCGCTGCCGCCCAGCATGATCTGCGCGCCTTCCTTTGTCACGCGGCCGCCCACCACGCGGGTGTTGCAGGTGGCCTTGCGCCCGCACCAGCAGACGGTTTTGAGCTCCTCGATGGAATCCGCCCACGCGAGAAGCCAAAGGCTCCCCTCGAAGAGGTTCCCCTGAAAGTCCGCGCGCAGCCCGTAGCAGATGACGGGAATGTCCATCTCGTCCACGATCTTGACGAGGAACGCCACCTGTTCCCTGTTCATGAACTGCGCCTCGTCCACGATGAGGCAGTCGTACTGACGCACGTCGATTTCGGGAAGTTCCTCGACGAAGGCGCAGGGCGCGGAAAGCCCCGAGCGCGAGCCCACCACGCGCGCCCCGTCGCGGTCGTCCAGCCGCGGCTTGAGCATCAGCGCGGCCTGTCCCCGCTCCTGATAGTTGTATTGCACCATGATGGCGTTGGCGGTTTTGCTCGAACCCATCGCACCATACCGGAAATACAGCTTGGCCATCCAGTTCCTCCCGCTTTCATTTATGTACATATACCATTATAGCCATTCGCCGGACGTTTTCAAGTATTGACACGTGTCCGAAAAAGTGGTATATGTGCCCGATTTTTTACTCCGCGTTCGGCGGGCATAAAAATGCCCCGCGAGCGCTTCGCGGGGCGGATTGCGGAAAGTCAGTACGGATTTTCGTAGGCGATGGCGTCGACGGTGACGGGGGTGAGGCCGTTTGCGTCAAAGTACTCGAGAACCGAATCGGGCAGGCTTGTGCGCATGTACATGGTTCCGCCCGCGGGAACGCCGATGGAGTAAGCCGTGGTGTAATAGACGTACAGAAGTCCGCCGTCCGCGTCCTTCAGGGCGTAGACGCAGTAAGGGTCATACACCGTGTCGGCGGATTCGTTGGTGATCTCGGCCGTGAGGTAGTTGTATGTCCAATAGCCGTCGACGACGCCCGGCTCGTAGATGCCGGTGGTCTTCATGAGGTTCGTCTCGCCGGTGGAGCTTTTCCCGGTGACGGTCAGCGTGTAGTCCGCGATGTCGGCCGCGGCGGTGACGTTATCCGGATACATGGAAACGTAGACGTAGCCCTTCTCGCCCGGGGCAAGCACGGACGGATAGCAGTAGAGATAGTCGGTGGAATCGATGGTGTTGCCGTCCGCGTCAAACAACTCGACCAGACCCGCGCTGAATTCCACGGGCTTGTCGCCGGTGTTCTCCACCTCGGCGTACACCTCCGCATCGACGGAACCATAGTAATCGAGGGCGAGCATGCGCTCCTGATTCACAACCAGTTTGCCTGCCGCGAGGGCGGGGGCGCAGACGAGGGAAAGCGCCAGGACGAAGAGAATAATTCGTTTATACATGGTGACCCCTCCTTTTTAGAATAATATACCACGCTGCGCACCGTTGCGTCAATCTTGCGCCTGAAATATTATATTTAACAGCATATTGTCATGATATTGACAAGGCGGATGACGGGGAATCCGCAAATCCTTATAATAAGGAAAGGGGGGAATGCCCATGATGCGTCGGACGCGGATAATTCTGCTCGGGGCGGCGCTGCTCGCCGCGGGGATTCTCGCTTAGCTGGTCTATACGGGCGCGGCTCGCTTCAGTCGGCCGCAGTTATGACCTTTATCTCGCTGGGCGCGAAGTCCCGTGTGGCATCTGGAGCAGAAGCGTCTATTTTTCCCCGCGCGTCGAGGGCCGGACATTCAGGCGGTATTCGGACAAGGGCGCGCCGGACGGGCATGCGGGGGAGGAAAGGTGCGCCGATCTGAACGTGTTCACGGCACCGGGGCGGAATTCGCGGCCTACTGCTCCTGCTCCCGTTCGATCTGCGCCACGTAGCGGGCGGTATCTGCGAGGAAGTCCCGGAGAAAGCGCACGCCCTCGAGCTCGTCAAACTTCGCTTCCGTGAGCACGCCGCCCTGGAAGCTGAGAATGCGCCCACCGGGACAGGCCAGCAGCACGGGCGAGTGGGTGGAAATGACGAACTGGCAGCCGCGCTTCACCGCGTCCGCCACCATGGTCAAAAGAACATATTGATTAAAGGGCGAAAGCGCCGCCTCGGGTTCGTCCAGCAGGTATAACCCCCGGTCGATGAGCCGCGCGCCGAAAAAATCCAGAAAACCCTCTCCGTGGGAGCGCGCGGAGAGGTCGTTTTCGTACAGGCTGTCAAGGGACGAAAGGCTCCCCGCATACGCCATGCGCGCCTGATTGCGTGCAAAGCGGCTGCGGCCTTCGCTTTCCCGGTCCGCCCGCGCGAGGTCGTGCCGCGCCTCGTCCTTCATCCGGTTCACCGAGTCGATGTAGCGGATGAAGCCCTCCGCGTGAAAGAAGAATGCCCGGGCGGGCCGCTGGCCCATGGCGACGCGGAAGTTGTCCGCCGCCGTTGCGACGGGCGCTTTGCGCATGTTCTCCGTCATCTCCGCATGGTCAATGCGCACCGCGGAAACCTTGTGGGACAGAAGCTCGACGAAGGTCGTCTTTCCGCAGCC
This sequence comes from Bacillota bacterium, assembly GCA_023435435.1. Classification (GTDB taxonomy): domain Bacteria; phylum Bacillota; class Clostridia; order Christensenellales; family Aristaeellaceae; genus RUG11247. The sequence continues at coordinate 6,865 of JAEYRW010000010.1, forward strand.
GTTATCCCCGGCGAGCAGGGTTACGGGCGTGGTGAATTCCACCCGCTCGATTCCTTCGAACAGCCGCATGGGGTAGCCTTCGCCGGACCGCAGACGGGTCAGCGCCTTCAGAAACACGCTCACAGGGGTTTTACCATAATGAGGCAAGGGTTTTCCGGTCCCCAGACGTCGAGAGTCATCAGCGGCAGAAAATCCATGGCCCCGTAAAAAGCCCGCGTCTTCGCATAGAAGGGGTCGGGATGGCTGTCCGAAAGGGTCATGACGCTCAAAAGCCGCTTGCCCGACGCCCGCGCATAATCCTCGGCAAGGGCACAAAACCGCCTGCCGATGCCCGCGCGCTGGTAGGCGCTCAGAATGCCCAGCACGTGCAGATCGACGGCCGCGCGGCTCGTCTCCTTGAGGGCGACGAAACCCACCGGGGAACCGCCGTCAAATGCGGCCCACAGGGGAAGCGCGCGGCAGTCCCCGGCGTAATCCTCGATGGCCTCCGGGATGCCGAACCAGTCCGGAAGCGCCTTCAGGATGTTCCTGCAAATGGTCTCCCGCGCCTCCGGTTCCGCGACGCGCACAAGATCAATTCCCAAATTATCACCTCAATTCTTGTTATTTAAAACAAACTTCGGTATATTTAAGGCTAAAGTCTGTTTAAAAGTGGGGAGATCAGCCGAAAACGCGCTTCACCGCCTCGAGGTAGCCATAGCCGTACAAATCGTCCGGTTCGAGGTAACTGGTCTCCGTCCACTCGTTCCAGCTGTTGATTGTGACAAGAGGCGGAAGGTTTGGCCGGGCGTCGAGAAAGGCCTGGGCCGCCCGGAGCGCCTGTTCCACATTCTCCGGCGTACAGTCCCGCATGACGCCGGGACGGAAGTCTTCGAAGCGCGGATTGTTGTCCCAGCCCAGGGAGACGTGGGGAAAGTAGGGAAAGGGGAACGCGCCTTCGAGCCGGTTCCACTCGGCGCGGGCGTCCCGGAGCACGTCCGGGTAGGCGCGGTCGACGTCCGTAAAGTGCACGAACTGGTAGTGGGTGGCGGAATCGAAGCCGAGGTTCCCGAATTCCCGCGCGGAAACGGATTTTGCGCCGTCCACACCCGAGACGTTGGTGGCGTTTTCGTTCCACATGGTAAACTGGAGGTGTACGCCGGGAAGTCCCGCGCGGACACATTCCTCCCGGAACCAGTCGATCTCCGCGCGCGCCGCTTCCGGTCCGCCCAGGCCCCGAACGAAATTCGGCACGTCGTAGATCATGAAAACCGGTTTCCCGCCGATGGTGTAGTAATTGGGAAGCGCGAAATACTGCCCGATAACCCGCTGCATGGCCCGCCTGAACTGGGTCCTGTCCTGGGCGCCCTCCCACACGATGGTGGAAGGGTCGCGGCTGTTGCGCTTGTCCCAAAGCTGCACGGCGTCGTGGTTGGCCCACATGAGGTAGAACTTCATCCTGTCGCGATTTTTCGCCTTTAAAAATCCATCGTTGAGGCAGTTTTCCAGAAAGGGGCGGCGGTCGTACCAATACCAATCATAGATGAACACGTTGACGCCGTGGTCCGTGGCTGCCTCAATCTGCATTTCCATGACGTAGGGGTCCGCCTCGTTGACGTAGCCCCAAAGAGGGCGGCGCGGCCAGAGGTGGCCCTCGAACTTCGCCCTTGCCGCCTTCACCGTCTGCCACTCGCCCATGCCCTCGGGCCAAAAGATGCGGCTGCGGGGTTCGTCCCCGGTGTACGCGGGCCAGACATAGGCCGCGACATCATAGTTCCGCTTGTCCATGTGAATCCTCCCAATTCAGCTTTCGATACAGGATGAGACCGAGGGCGCAGAGAACCGCGCCCATGAGCATCGCGGCGGGCAGATTCTTTTTTGCCATGCCGCCGAAGGCGAGGTTGGTGGCGACGGCGGTCGATTCGAGGATGACGGCGTTGGCGCTCAGCGCGGTCGCGCGATCCGCCGTCCGGACGCGCGCCGACTGGATGTCCGTCAAAAGGGGCTGAAACAGACTTACGCTCATGCGCAGGAGCATGACCGCCAGGACGGACAGCCAGGCAAGGCTCGTTCCCCAAAGGACGAGGCACGCAAGAATTGCCAGCGCATACAGAAGCGTGCCGAACCGCCGCGCCGTCAGCCGCCGCGTGAGCCGCGCCGAAAACCCGCCCAGAAGGCCCGCAAGCGTGACGAGAAGGTACGCGCCTCCGATGGCCGCGCTGCCCATGCCGCTTTGTATGTACTGAAGCTGACTCAGAAACACCGTGACCGTCTGGTTCGTTTCGGTAAGAAGCGCCGCGCCCACGAGAAGCAGGAGATACCGCCTGTCCTTCAGGAGCGCGGAAATGACCGGCCAGAGCGCGGGCGGGCGGCCGTCGCGGGATGTTTCGGGCCGGACCTCCCGGATGCCGAGGGTGACAAGCGAGGCGAGGCCGTAGCTTAACACGGTCAAAAGTCCCGCGAGGCGGTAATCGTCGCCGATGAAGAGCGCGTAGACGCCCGCCGCCACGAGCAGCCCCACGGTGCCGAGATTGTTGTAGATTCCGAACACGCCCTGCGCCTTGCCCTTTTCGCAGGAGAGGTACAAAACGCTCATGTCGACGCCCGACAGGCCCGCCAGAACGGCCGCGAGAATGACGCGCTCGAGGAGGAAGGCGGCGAAACCGTTCGCCCGCCAGAACACGATTTTGGACAGGAAAAACAGCGCGTTGCAGAGAAGCAGCGTCCGCCGATAGCCAATCCGGTCGGCGATGACGCCCCACGGGAGTTCCAGCAGCAGCGTGAGCGCCACACAGACCGATTCGATGAGCGTAATTTCAAAGATCCCGATGCCCGCCGCCCGGCGGTACAGCGTCGCGATGGGGCCGTAGAAAACCATGCCCTGCAAGAGCGCGACAAAATAAAGGATGAGGATGTTGCGCCTGATCCGCATATGATTCGTCCCTTTCAATTTTCATAAGCACAGCAAAACAGGGACGGGCAGACGCCCAACCCTGGTCTTTGATGCCGTTCTTATGCGGGACGATGCATGCGATGCCCTCACAATCCGATTTTCTTTGCGATCAGTATACCATGCGCGTGGCGCGCGATCAAGGGATGGCGAACATGATCCGGCAGAGCGCGCGGCCTGCGCCGGTTCTGAAAATGGTGTCGTAGGCGTGCCGGACGGCCTCGGCGCTCATGTTTCCCTCGTGCAGATTCACGAGAAAGTCCGCTTCGACGAGGATTTGGAAGTCCGGCCCGTCGATTGCGCCGTAGCTGTGGTGATGGCCGATGAGGAAGCATACCCGGTCGACGAAGGGTCTTTCAAACCCCAGCCCCGCGAGCATCTCGGCCGCGGCGGGCGGTCCCTCCTCCTCCTGCTGGGGCCCCGTGCAGCTTTCGTACTTCGCTTCCGCAATGCGGATGCCGATGTCGTGGGTCAGCGCCGCGACCTCCAGGATCGCAAGCGTATCAGCGTCCAGCCCTTCCCGCAGTCCGATCCGCCGGGCAAAGGCGTGCACCTTCACAAAGTGCTGAATGCGCCGCGCGTCGCCCGCGTCGAAGCGCACCATCCCGTCAAATACCGCGCCGATTCTGTCTTCCATGCCGCGCCTCCGTTCCGTGTTTGGGTAAAGTATAGCATATCGCCAGGCGCAAGGGATGAATTTACAAAAAAAGCGTGAATCCGCTGATCCTTGGTTGAGGAAAAGGGGATATGATGAAAAGGGTAAATAGAGGCGGAGGAGGCGCTGAGACATGCGGAAAAAGGAAGGCGGCGCAAAAAGAACCAGGATGACGGCGTCCCATTATCTGTACGGATGCAGGTTTGACAACCTGATTCGGCTTTTGTGGCGCAGTGCGTTTCGCGTGGCGCCCGACCGGATTGCGCAGGTCGCCGCGGTTCTGCTTGTTTCGCTGCTTCTGTGGCCGTTTGCGCTTCTGGAAGCGGTTCTCTTCGCGCTCCCCATTCGAAGGGCGCGGCCGAAGCTGGCCCCCGTATTCATCGTGGGTCATTGGCGCAGTGGGACGACCTATCTTCAGAATATCATGTCCCGGGATCCCCAATTTGGCTGGGCGGACCCGGTGAGCACGGTGATGCTGCCGTACCGGTTTTTGCTCGGCTGGCTGCTCGCGCCCATGCTCGCGGGCGGGCTCAAGGCCGCTCGGCCCATGGACAATATGGTCTACGGGCTGGATTTGCCCTTGGAGGAGGCCTTCGCGGTGGCGACGATTTCGCCCTACGCCGTGTCCCATTGCTGTGCGTTTCCCAATCGGTTTTCCGCCTATCTGACGGCGGTTTTCCCGTCCGCGCTGTCTCCCCGCGCGCGCAGGGAATGGCGGCGGAATTACAGCTATGTGATTGACAAGCTTTCCCTTGCGCACGGCGGAAGGCGGCTGATCCTGAAAAGTCCGGACAACACGGGCCATCTCGACGAGCTTGTGCGCATGTACCCGGACGCGCGGTTTGTCAACATTCACAGGGATCCTTATCGGACGATCTCCTCCGCCATTCACATGTTTCAGAAGCAAATGGAGCTTCTGCGGGTGACGGAACTGCCGCCGGGCGACATCGATTCAATCGTGCGGGAGAACGTTTTGGCGATGTTCGGGCGGATGTACGACCAACTGTTTCAATTTGAGAAAAAAATGCCGGCCAACCGGTTCATCAACGTGCGCTACGAAGCGCTGATTGCCGCGCCGGAGACGGTTCTGCGCGGCGTATACGATGCGCTCGAGCTGGACGGATTCGAGGAAGCCCTCCCTTTCATGCGCGCGCATGTCGCGAGTCAGGCGGGATATGTGAAAAACAGTTACCCAAAGGACGAGGCTCTGCGCGGCGAGATCAACCGCGCGCTGAAACGTTATTTCGACCGGTACGGCTATCCCATGGACCCCGTGCCCGCGTGGGAGAACCCGTCCGGTCAGAATGAGCCGCCCCGGGAAAAGGCGCGCGGGCGGCGCAGGTTCCGCCCCGGAACGCCCGTGCGCACGCCCGTGTAATAAAATCCCAAACCGAATCATGCCTTGCCGCGCGCCGTTTTGCCGGTGCGAACGGCGGCGAAACGGCGCACGCTATGCGTCGTACTTCTTGAGCAGCGCGTCGAGTGCCTCGCGCAGGAGCACGGCCTCGCCGATCCCGTCGCGCTTGGAGATCTTCGTAAGGCGCTTGAGCTGCTCAACGGTGTAATGGGAGGTCTTTGTGACCATTTTTTCTTCGCGGGCGAGGCAGACGCGGTCATGGCCGGCGGCCTTGCCGCGGAACATGGCGCCTTCGGCCCGGCGGACAATCTCCATGGGTGTGGTGCCATCATCCGGCGCGGCGGCGATGCCGATGGTGACGGTCTGACGGCTCCCGTCTGGCAGAGTGACGGAAAAGCCAGCCCGCAGCGCTTCCATTTTGAGGAAGACCTCCTCCTTTTCCATCCCTTCCGGGAAGATGGTCGCGAACTGATCCCCGCCGTAGCGGTAGAGACGCGCGCCCTCCGGAAGGGAGCCGCGCAGATATGTCCCGGTCTCGATGAGCACGCGATCGCCCTCGTCGGAGCCGAATTCCTCGTTGACGCGCAGAAAGCCGTCGAGGTCCGTCATTGTCACGACGATATCCATGCCGTTTTCCACCATGAGCCCCAGGTCCTTCTCAAATTCCCGCGCCTTCGCAAACCGCAGCGCCTCGTCCACCTTGTTTTTATCCATGCTGCCGTACCTCCTTTTGTGAATAAGTGTAATCTCATAAGTATTATTTGTCAAGTAATATATAATAAGTATTATGTGAGCGGTCGGATGTTCCGTGCCGCTCATTTTTATTGCATGCGCATGGACGCACATTCGCTTTTCTGGTATACTGTTGGAGAAATCCTTCCCCGGAGGTTTGCGATGAAAAGGACCGCGCGGCGCGTTCTGATCCTGTCGGCGGCGCTTGTCGCGCTGGCGGCATGCGCGGTTGCGCTGTTTTTTGTTTCCAGGTCGAGAGATTTTCAATTTTTTGGCGGATTGGTCTCGTCCGTTCCCAACGGCGAAAACGAGATCGCCCTCACATTCGACGACGGGCCGACGGAAAACACATCCGCGATCCTCGAAACGCTCGCGGCGCTGGACGTAAAGGCGACGTTTTTTCTCTGCGGCGCGGCCATTGAAGAGAGGCCCGAGGATGCGCGGGCCATTGCCGAAGCTGGGCACGCCATCGGCAACCACTCCTATTCCCATCGGCGGATGGTTCTCAAATCCTATGGCTATGTGAAGGACGAGGTCGACCGCACGAGCGCGCTGATCCGCGAAAGCGGGTACGAGGGCGAAATTTTCTTTCGTCCGCCGTATGGAAAGAAGCTGTTCACGCTTCCCTGTTATCTCAATCAAATCAGCATGGTGACCGCCATGTGGAGCGTCGAGCCGGAGACGGAGCTGGGGTATGGCGCTTCACCGGAGGCCATCGCGGACGCGGTGCTGGAGAGCGTCGAAAGCGGATCAATCATTCTTTTGCACCCCATGTACAATCCTGAAAACGTGCTGGCGGCATTGGACATCATCGTTCCGGCCCTGCGCGCGCGCGGGTACGTGTTCGCGACGCTGCCGGAGCTCTGCGCCGCGGGAAAGTGAAGGGGATTCATCGGACGACGGAGGCG
>JAEYRW010000104.1 GCA_023435435.1 Bacillota bacterium
CACATACACAAGCACCTCGCGCGCACCACCCTTGAGCACATAGCTGATCGCGGCCACGTTGGCGTCGCCAAACAAGGCGGCGGCCTGCGTCGCGTTGTCCACCGTGTAGAATTTGCCCGCTGCCGCCGTTCCGCCCACCGTACCGGTAAAAGGCATGGCGACAACGCCAAGCGTTCCATTCGAAATTGCTTCTGTTGCCGCCTCGACAAAGTTAAGGTAAAGGCCGGGCCTTCCGGGATTTACACCGGGTGTCCATGTTCCACCAGCCATTGAATCGCTCCCTTATGATGTGATCGTTGCATGGACACCCGCAATCAGGGGTTCCGTGCCGTATTTCTGTACGCTCTCCGTGGGTTCAAAGCATCGAACCTTCATGATCCCCATGAGCGCAAAAAGCCCGCCGTCAAGCCTCACCGGTGCCCCGTAGGTCAACCCTGTAAAACGCACAACGGCGTTCGTGCCGGTTGCCTGTGGGGTATTTGCGATGCTGTGATGAAGCTCGTCCATGCGGGAAATCGTGGTTTCCTCGGATGCGTGGTAAACCACCACGTTCAGGGTACGGGAAAATTCAAGCGCACCGGCTGATACCTGTTCGGCGTTCACGCCATCATGCCGTACCACAATCAGGCCGCTCACCGGGCGCGTGGGGTGTGTCAGGGCCGTCTGACAGTCGGGGATTGCCGCGCCGATGTATGCCGTAACGGCCCGCAATTCGTTAAGTAACGCCGTCGTGCTCACCCGCCCATTTTTGAAATATACCGGGTTATGTCATCCTCAAGCTGTGTCTGCCATTTCGACATGTTGTCATCGCCGGACTTGTCCAGATACTTTGCGACGGTGCCCGACGTGGTGGGGTTTTTGACTTCCTTTTTATACTCATGCCAGTAATAGGCATAGTTGAAAGCGCCCCACTTGCCGGACTGCTCGATGGCAACAGACTTAATCAAGCCGTTGAAGGTACCTTCTTCGCCCTCAACCTCAACGGAAATTCCCTGCCGCAAGGTGCCCTTGTCCTTCAAGGCGATGTTCACGGCCTCGCGCTTCCACGCGTCCATGATGTCGCCGAGACTTTGCTTGATCTGTTCCGGCAGGCCGGAAAGGCCGTTTGAAAGTGCACGCTCAATTTTCACGGAATCAAACTTAATCGTGAATCCCTTCGCCATGAAGCCTCCTACACGTACACCACCGTGAGCAACGCCTTTCCGTTGATGTGCCGCTTCACGGAAACGGAAATCGGCCTGTGCGTGATGGTGATTCCATCCTCGCGGGTGTACGTAAGCTTCGTGTGTTCGTCGATGGCCTCAAAGCCGTCAAACAGGATCGTGGCTTTTGAAACCGCCTCTTTGCCATCCACCATGGAGGACACAAGGGTGATCGTTTCCTGATACCGGCATTTCCGTGTGTAAGGGTCGCCCATCGTGGGGGTGTCAAACTCCGTGATGCCCCCGGAAAGCGCAGGTGTCACCGTGATTGACTGCTTGAGTGGGATTATCGCCATTTAGTACACCGCCATTCCTACACGGCGGTATAGCAGTTTGTTCCCGTTTGCCGCGCTGATTTCGTCGAGCACGATGAGGGGGATGGTCTTGCCAAGCTCGGCGGTCTTTGCGAAAAAGGCAAAGGACGCCGCGCCGGTCACACTGAAGGACTGCACACCGTTTGCCGCGTATTTGTTCACGTCGTTGTAGGCCGTCGCAAGCTCATTCACGTACAGGTACACCGCCGTGTCCGGGATGGTGTAGGCGCTGAACTTGTGGGTAAGAATCCGGGACGCGACGTTTAAGAACCGCGCCCGGTCATCCTCCGAAAGCCCCGACCAGCTTTCCACGTCAACGGCGTTTTGCATGATGTACGCATGGGCTTCCGCAACGTTTACCGCCATGTTGTCACCCCTTTACTTTTCGGGGGCCTTTGCCTTATCGGGTGCCTTGACCGCCTTGACCGTGTAGCCGTAGTCATGCGCCAGCATGTCGGCGACGGCCTTATCCGCCACAAGGGCCTTGCCACCGGCAAACCCGACGCCCTCCGTGGCCCCGTTGTAATTCGGGTTAGGTGTGGTAATTTCGTACATCGTGTACCTCCATGCGGCGACGGGAGAAGCAGAAGCACAGGCCAAAGATGTTGAACTGCATCCATGCCTCCGTGTACACCTTGCCGTCCTCGCCGTACTGTGTGATATAGTGGTGGAGCATTTAGCCTCCATAATCAATCCGGGGGACTGCATGATGCACAGCCCCCCGTTGTGCCCCCGTGATGCTGTGCCACCTACGTGAAACGCCCGCGTAGGAACGTGGGCGTTCGGTTGGCCACAGGGACTATGGGGAGAATTTCCCCCCGGTCGGTGGCCGGGTTATGCCCAGCCGGTGCTTACTTCTTGATGCCCTTGAGGCGCGCAGCCGCCTTCGGATGGAACACGGCGAGGCCGTTGTACCACTCAATGCGGGTACGGTACACGGGCTTGTCGTTCAGCTCGCCCAGGTCACGCACGGACATGCCGCCGTTCTGGAGGCCCGCGACGTACTGCTCCGCGCCGAACTTCACCGCGTAGATGGAGCCGGTCGCGGTATCGGTGCCCATCGTCTCGGTGAAGTCGAGGATTTCCGCGCCGGTGGTATTGGTCTCGATGACCCGGATGGGCACGCCACCGTAGGACATGACGGGCCGACCGAACGCGTCGAGGGAGGTTTCGGAGTAGGCGTTGTGAGCCTGCAACACCTGCTTGATCTTGCGCCGCATCGCCTTAGAGCAATACAGCACATCGGGCTGGCCCTGCACCGCGTCCAGAAGCTCGTCGAGCATCACGATGTCGAGGGCCGCGCCGTTCGCGCCTGCCGTGATGGTCTGCGTGGTGCCGATGCGCTTCTTCAGGCCGTCGAACGCCTTAGAATCCGTGGCCACGTCACCGTTGAAGAAGGTGTCCGTCCACGTGAGGGCGAGAGCCTTAGACTTCATTTCGGTCTGGATCGCGCGCTGGTCGTTCACATTACCGCGCGTCTGCACGATAAAGCGGTCAACGTCCACATCACCACCGGCGATGACAAGGCCCTCGGACAGCTGGTTCACAACGCCCGCGCTCTCGGTGTACGCCTCATTGACGCCACGGAAGCCGACGCCGGGAAGGGTCTGCTCGATGTTGTACTTGTAGGAGTTGCCCTGAATGTCCATAAAGGGCAGCATTTCGAGGACGGCGGAAGTCCGCGCGTAAACCTCAATGACGCCGCGCTGGAGCGTGTCGGTGGACAGCTTCGCGGCCTCGACAAGGGTCATAGGCATGTGTAATTACCTCCGTATATTGGGTTTAAGGTTTGGCCCCATACCCGGCTTTGAGAAGCGCGCCCGGTGACATGCTGTCAAGGTTCATGGCGGCGTTGCCGGGAGGCGGGTTTGTGGGGGTTCCGATGGGGATCTGAGGGGTCGTGCCGAAAATTCCCTTTGCCATTGCCTTTTCAAGCCATACCAGCTTCTGGTCAACGGGCAGGCTGTCCGGGATCAAATCCCGCTTGTCCTCCGGCAGGGCTTCCAGCCGCGCATTGAGAATGTCCGTCATCACCGTTTCAAGCTGTGCGGCGTGCTCTTTGGCCGTGGTGGCCTCACTTTTCAGGGCGTCACGCTCGGTTACGGTTAACTGGAAACTCGCGGACAGCGCGGTGTGCGTGTCCTGCAATTCGCGGTACTTGCTGTTCACACTGTCGAAACGCTCACGCGTCACGATGGGCGAACGTTCCGGGTCTGCTTTCGGAGTGTCGGCCTTCGGGGATGTGTCAGTCGGGGGAGGGTTGCCGGGGTCTTTGTTTTCATCGTCATTTTCCGGGGCCGCTCCGCCGCCACCGCCACCCATGCCGGGGTCATCGTCGGGTGTGATACTGGGCTGCAAATGCATCGGGAATCTCATAGGGTACCTCCGTTTTTACCGTGTTCGTACACGAAAAATCCAACCAGTTTACCGCCTTGATGGTATGGGGCGATGGAGCGAATAACGGGGGTCGAACCCGTATTTCCAGTTTGGAGGACTGGCACTCTTGCCATTGAGTTATATCTGCTTGGAGCTTGTGAGAGGAATCGAACCCCCAACCCTCGCAGTACAAAAGCGATGCGCTGCCGGTTGCGCCACACAAGCATGAAAAAGGGGAAGCCCTTCAAAGCTTCCCCCGGTCGCGGGCCTCACGGGTATCCGCAACACGATCACAGGACGTGGTTTCTTATATGAGGTAACGATACTCGCGACGGCCATCCACGACGGCATGAACCGTCACCGTTTGTGCCTCATCGTCAACTTTGTAGAAAATCAAATGCCGCTCGACAATGAGCACTCGGTACCCCTGCCGCTTAAGAATGGCGTAGCGCGGATAGCTGCCCGAATGGGGTTGTTCCTCAAGCCGCATGACGGCCTGCTCAACCTTATCCAGATATGCAAGTGCCACGTCCGCGCTCCCCGATTCGCTTGCAATATAGCGGATGATCTCGTATAGCTGGTCGTTCGCCGTATCCGTTCGCAGGATTTGGTACTTCATGTGGTTTCCTCGCGTATCGCACGACGAATGCCGTCAAAAGTGTCCGCAATCGGTGCGACACGGCCCCTTGCCACATCCTCATCGGATTCCGCAAGCATGCGCAAAAGCTCCAACTCAGCCTTCATCTGCTCATACTGCGCAAGCGCCATGAGCACCGTATCTCCCCTGCCGTTGACCGTGATGTAGACCGGTTGTTTTTGATCTTTGCAGGTCTTTGAAATCTCGTTGTAGTGATTCCGCAAATCGGCGGACGGACGAATCGTTTCCATTCCGCATCACCTCACTTCCATAGTCGAATTATATCACGATTCGTCTATCGAAGCAAGCCAATCCGCAAAGAATGTCTGCACATCGTCCGGGACGTCATCATCCAAGGTGTACCCGGCGAGAACGTCGAACCGCACATAGTCGGCGATTTCATCCGGTGGAATAATCACAGTATTACCCCCTGTTCGGCAAGCTCCGGCGGGCGGCGTTCCGGCAAAATGATGTGCCCGCATCGGGGATGGAACACTTCCCGGGATGCCCGTGCTTCGTCAAGGGTTGGAAAGTCGCCGGGGGCGTCGGCCACCAGCTTCACAATTTTGTCCTCCCACTTGCTGCATGCGTCGGGCGCGTTGTGCCTGCTTATGCGCCCGTAGAGCACCCCACGGCCAAGTGCTTCATTCACGGCCCCGGCTGTGTTGGCCTCCATCATCTTTGTGCACACCACCATGTCCACGTAGGTTTCCGGGTTCCACCTGCGCCCCGCCGCGTCGATGATTCCCGTGTCGAGGCTGTCCCCCAGTTTCGTGCGCAGGCTGGAGAGGATTTCCCGGCGATTGGTTCGTAACCCGTTGATTCCCTTTGTCATGTTGGCTCGCATGACATCCGACGTTACGGTGCGAACGGCACTCCGCACGCGCCGGTCAACATTCTGCGTCACCGCAAGCAAATCCGTTTGCAGGTCAGACATGATGGCCTGCACCATGGTTTTGTTGAGGCCGTTGAAAGATGCTTTCGCAACCGCCGCGCCGTATGAGGTAGCAACCCCCATTGCTGTGAGGGCCACCGCCACCCCGTCGCGCGCTGCCTGTGGGATGTACTGCTTTACCCATGATGCCGTTTCAATGTTGAGGCGCTTTGTGATCGCCGCCATGTCCTTCAACGCCGCCTCGATCTGTTCCCGGTGGAACGCATCGTCAAGCGGCAGGGAAAGAAGCTCACGGCGGAGGTCTTGAAGCGCCTTTGCGTATTTCCGGGTCAGGGAATTCACGTCATCGTCGTAAGAGGGCCGGGGGATGAACTCGTGGGCCTCCATTAAGCATCATCCCCGTTTTCATTCTCCGGGGGATCGCTCCCCGTCTGTGCTTCGGCGTCAGGCGGTTCGTTGAAAATGGACGAATCCACCTTGTCGGTTTCGGCCTTCAGTTGATCCATTTCCTTGTCGGCCTGTTCGGCTGTCAGGTTGTCAAGCCGCATGATGGCGGACTTCTGCGAAAGGGTGGGCTGGCCACCGGTGCGCAGGCTCATAATCTGCGCGTTCTCCATGTCATCGTCCGGCAGACCATCCTGAAAGAGGATTTTCGGCTTGACGATTTCATAGCGTGCCTTACCGTAGGTTTTCTCAAGCAGTTGGGCGATGACGAAAACCTGCGTCAGCGCCTTGTCGAAATACCCGCGCTTGCGATTGACTTTGGCAAGCAGGGAATTCATGCGCCACTTAATCGACAAACCGGATGACCCCGACGTGCCGGAGTTGTCTTTGCCAAGCGCGACGGAAGGGATTTCCGCAATGGTCAAGATCTGATCCACAAGGAAATTGATCTCCGTGAACGCGGCCTGAAGCTGTCCATCCCACACGATGTATTGCGGAATGATGTCATCCTTGCCCATAATCTCGAAAATCTTGTCCCGCCCGACGTGGAACATGGGCCGTCCGTCCTCATCGGTGTCGAGCAGGCCGGAGGGAATCGCCATCGCCGGGTCGCTGTGCTTGTCAAGGATGACGCTCACAAGGGAAATCCGGTTGTTCAATTCGTCGAGAAGGGGCTTTAACTCGGACAGGTCATCGAAGCCCTGCCACGAATCGTCAAGGGCGCAGTTTGCCACATGCACCACAAGCGGAAAGGGGACGCCGGTTTCCACCTCCGTCAGGCTTCCCTCGATGTGCGCGTAAATGCGCCATGTAAGAATCATGCCGTCCTCGGAAGTGCTCTCCGGGTGCATCCGGTGTTTGTGGTACACAATTTTGCCGGGGTAGTGGCTCTCGACGCACAACACCCATTCCTGATCCGCCGTGTCGTTTACCACCACCGGATAGGCAATATGGTACGCCACAATGTGCGTTGCGTTCATGGGGTCAGTTTCCGGGAACACGTATTCCGCGTTCTGTGGCTCAATGAACACGCGGTAGGGGTCAAGGTTCGCGGGGAGAAGGCCCCCATGTTCCTGTCCCCACCGCAGTTTGTAAAAAGCATCGCCGCGAATGGCCGCGCCCAGGGCCATCTGATAGTTGGTGATGTTGAGATAATTGTCGGCGGCGAGCTTTTCAATGGCCTTCTGCTCCGGGGCGTCGGCGTTCTTTCCGCTCGAATACTGCGCGTACTCTCCGAAAAGGAAATCGGCTGACTTTTTGCAGATGAGGCCGGGAAGGTTGATCGCCAGATAAACAATGTCGCGCTGGGTCTTGCTCAACCGCGCATTCTGCCGCTCAAACACATCGTAGTGTTCACCCGCGAACAATTTACGGTTGTCGCGATACCGCTGAATGCGCGCGGTGTGGTTTGGATGCGGGTATGTCTCACCGATGGCAAACATGTCAAGCCCGTAAGTCCCATATTTATAACCAAACGGCGTTTGTGCCGGTGAATTTGTGACTAGCACGTTTGCGCCTCCATTCCATATGTGCCCTCACCTATAAGGGCGTTTTAGGGCATAAAATACAGTGTCCAGTTGGCATTTTACCGTACTTTAACCTAAACGCCCTCCGGTTTGCGGTAATAACTGCGCCTGACAGCGCCTTTGCACAAGTCACACGCACCCGACAGCGCATCAGGAAGGTCATCGTGATCGCCGTTGGGGTACTGCTCAAGCTGTTCGATAAGCAGACGCTGGGTGCGCCGGAAGCGCAGCACGCCGTTCTCAATCATCGGCTCAAGCATTTCGATTCGGGTTTCCTTCTTTGTCCGGGGCTGCACCGGTTTGAACTTCATGCCGTAGATGCCAGCCGCCGCCGCCTTTTCGCGCAGTTGCCGGTAAAGGTCAAACTGGGCCTGCACGGTTTCGACGCCAAACACCTTGTAGGGGTACTCACGGCAGAATGAAAGTGCGCGTTCAAGGGCCACGTGCGCCGGGCATTGCGCCGCCCACGCCTCAATTACGTAGATGATGCCGGTGCGCTTGTCACGGCCCAGGGTGATGATGGCGTTGTAGTCCGACCGCTTGCTCTTGCCCATCGCGATGTCCCAAAACCCGAAATACTCAAGCCGCATGGTGTTGCCGTGCGCGTCCTTTATGTCGCCCACGTCGTAGAAAAGGAAGTTGTCGGGCTTAAAAATCTGCGTTTCCTCATCAATGGGGTTGTTAAGGTATTCGGAACCAAACGCGCGGGAACCCATATTCACCTTCTCAAGCATCAACTCCGAATAGCTCCACCGTTGCGGCCAGAGCACTTCCACGCCCGCGTCCATTTCGACCTTGTTCGCGTCGTAGAATTCCATGGCGTCGTTGTACCGCTGTTCGCCGCGCTCCATGTCGCGGTAGAGGGATTCAAATTCCTGCCAAAGGTCTTCCCGGTCGGGGTGGGATACCACCGCGCTGTAAACCCTGCTTTGGAAGTCGCCGCGCCTGATGATCGTGGGAAGCAACCCATTGCCGTTGACGTAAGTGCCCATGTACACAAAAGCGGTGTCGCGGGGGTTTCCAATGGGCAGCACCACGGAGTTGAACCAGTGCAGGTTTTTGTCCCGCAGGTCGGCGGTGTTGGTGTTTTTCACGCTCTCAAGGTCATCGCAAATCACAAGGTCAGGCCGGTATGCGCCGTTGCGCTTACCGCGCATCTGCTTGCCCATGGAGGACGATTCCACAAGCGCGCCGGTGAGGGTCAGGAACGCCTCTTGATTGTCCCGCTCGTTCAGCGCCTTTTTTTCGTGGAGCAATTCCCCGAAATCCTCCCGCAGCTTTTTATTGAATTTGAGCTGGCCGGAAACCCACTCCACGAATTTGTTTGACATGGCGTCGGTTTCTGAAATGATGAGGATGTAGTGCCGCAATTCGTAGACAAGCTGGTGGACGGGAAACGCGTTGGAAAGGTACGCCGATTTTCCATGACCACGCGGGCATGCGTAAGCAATGCGGGCGTTGCGCTTTTCCATCGTGACGGAATCGAGCATGCGCGTAAGCTCCCGGTGAAACTCCGGCGCGGTGCCGAGGGTGCCCACCGGTATCAGGTTGTCATCGTTGCCGGGGTTCCTGTCATCGGAAAAATACTCATAGACGAAATACAGGACGTCTTGATAACCCCTCTCAATGCGGCGCAGCTTTTCCACCTCGCGCAAGTCCTCAAGGTATCGTTCGGCGTCCGTGTCGGTCATCAGGCCGCGCTGCCTCAAAAGCTCAAAAAGGGAAAGGCGCTCGGAAAGAACTTCCAAGCGCCCGGTGACGTCTGCTATTTTCATGTACTTAGCTTGTCAATGCCTCCCACTCCCGCGCCCCCACGCGTGCGTCGGGAAGCAGGCTGTTCGCGGTCTGCATGCGCTGCACGGCGCGGGTGGTGTTGGTGTCGTACACACCGGTGACGGGGCACCGGAAGCCCTTGCGGGTAAGGGCTTCCTGAAGCATGCGCACGTACACGGTGCGCCCGGTGACGCCGGGAAACAGCCCGGGAAGGGTGCCGATGTCCACCGTGGCCGGCGCGGAAGGCTCCACAGGGGCGACAGTTTCCAGGATGTCCTCGGCTTTCTTTACCTTAGCCATTACGCCGCCACCTCCGTGTATTTCTCCGTGATCCAGGCATTCTCGCCGTTGTAGGAAACGCCGCGCCAGCCGTCCGCCACCTCGCCGGTGCCGGTCAGCACGTCATCCTTGTGCACCACGCCAAGTTTCGCACCGGACGTAGAAGGCTGCGTGCGGACGTAGACGGAACCGCCCGTCACCTTGATGGAAGGTGTTTTGACCACGACGGGGGTCGAATCCTCGCCATCCTCCGGCAGCGCGGCATTGATTGCATCAACGGTTTTCGTACCCACAATGCCGTCCACCGTCAGGCCGTGATCTTCCTGAAACGCCTTGACCGCACTTTCGGTTTTCGGGCCGAAATCGCTGTCCGCGCCTGCCTTGCCACAGGAATACCCAAGGGCAATCAGGGAAAGCTGCAACACCTTGACGTCGGGGCCATCCATGCCCACCTTCAGCGTGCGGTGGCCGAATTCCACGGTGTCGGTGGTGGTGGAATCACCATCAAGCACCGCCGTGTAGTCGTAATACAGGGTCATGAGGCCCCACTTATTCCAGCCACTCGCGGACAGCTTTGTTTTGACCCACCCGTACATGACGCCCTTTGCCTCACACACCCACCAGTCACCGGTCGGTTTGGAGGCGTCCACCGGCTCAAGCAGGTAACCGACATGGTGCACATAGGAACCGTTGTCCTTAAACACCGCCGCGCCGGGCACCTTGTACTTGTTGGGAATCGTCCCGGTGCCTTTGGGGGAGCACCACGTCGCGTAGTTGTTGCGGGCGCGGGCGTTGATGTTGACGCCGGTTTTCTCAAGGTAGCAGCCCTCGGAAATGCCGTTGCAGTCATGAACGGCAGGCGCATTCGCACGCCAATACAGGGCCTTTGTGCGCTGGCTTCCGGTGTACTGCGTGAACCACCACGAATTGACCGCCCACTTTTTCGGGTCTTGTCCGTAAGACCCCATGATGTATCCGCATTTCGCGGAAAGGCCCCAGCGCATGTAAGCCACATAATCAAGAATTGGTACCTTTTTCGTTGCCATGAAATACCTCTTTCCTGCCGCAAAGGCATAAAAAAGCACCTATGGGATTTACCCATAGGTGCACCCTCCCTGTTTCCTTACGGAATCATCGCGACCCACTGGATACCCGGGGACAGGGCGCTGCTGTGGTCGTTAAAGATGCGTACTGTGAACCCGGTTGTGGTTGCAGAACCCGAAAGTACCGCTGCGCCGATCTTCGCGTAATTTTTGTTTGCGCCTGATGCACACATAATTGATACAGCGACAAGCGGCGCGGCTGGAAGCGCTGGGCTGAATGTAACTTGAATATCCTTGTAGCTGTCCGCAGCGATGCTATCCGCCCATAATGATCCGCGCCGTGCCCCTAAAGCAGTCAGGGCGGCGGAGGCCGATGTCGCACCGGTTCCGCCGTTGGCAACAGGCACCGCACCCGTGGTGTTTCCAAGACCAAGGGTGTTCCGAATCCCCGCTGTGGAGGTCTGACCGGTACCGCCTCGCGTGACCGGGAGGGTACCGGACGTGACGTCGGATGCAGTATGGACATGACTGGCCGCTGCCGCGCCAAGATTTGAGCGTGCGGTCGCTGCATCTGCTCCCCCGGTGCCACCATTGGCTACCGGTACCGCGCCCGTTGTGTTGCCAAGGCCAAGAGAATTTCGGATGCCTGCCGCCGTGGTCTGCCCCGTGCCCCCGTTTGCCACAGGCACCGCGCCCGTGGTATTGCCAAGACCCAGCGCGTTTCTCACACCTGCCGCTGTCGTTTGACCCGTGCCGCCGCGTGTAAGTGGCAGCGTTCCGGAAGTGATGTCACCCGCTGCATGGCTGTGGGAGGATGCAGCCGCACCAAGATTCGAAAGGGTGATCCCTAAGTTTGTCCGCGCCGTCGCGGCATCCGTTGCCCCTGTACCGCCCCGCGTGATCGGCAGGGTGCCCGCGTTGGCCTTGCTTATGTCAAGCGCCGTGACGCTCAGGGAAATGTTCCCGCTGCCGTCAAAGCTCACGCCGGATGCCGTAGCGCCACCGGTGATTGCGATGGTGCGCGCGGTGGCAAGTTTTGTCGCTGTGCCCGCATTGCCCGACACGGACGTAGGCACATCAGCGGTGGTGTACTGCCGGTAGAACGCGCCCCATGTGCTGCCGTATCGATTGCGGAAGTACACTTTAGGCGCAGTGGTCACAAACTCCACAAATTGCTGATACGTTCCCGCGTGCTTACCCACGAACAGATAAAAGGCGCTTGAGGTTGGGCAGTTGGACAGGGTGGCAACCGTTGCGTTTGCCGGGCAGAAATACACGCCGGTGGTGGTGTAGTCGTTCATATCGGCGCTTTCAGGAATCTCAATCGGTTCCAATGTGCCAAGTGTGATGTCCGCCGTGCCGTTGAAGGGAACGCCATTGATGTTTCTTGCCGTTTGCAGTTTTGTGGCCGTGCCCGCATTGCCCGTAACGGAGGTCTGCACCGGGTGCACATGATCCTCCCGGGCGCTTTTGCCGTTGTCTGTGCCCGCATTGGCCGTGCCGGGGGCAGAAGGCAGCGCTGAACCCAGCATGATATGCCCGAATTCCGATGCCGACGCCTTGCCGTATGCACCCACCGTGTCGGTGTGGGAGGTGGGAGGCACGCCAAGATTAGAACGTGCGGTAGACGCATCGATGCCGCCTGTACCGCCTTCTGTGACGCCCACGGTGTCATTGTTCGCTGCCGTGACATGGCCCTGTGCATTCACCGTGAGCTTCCGGTAAGTGCCCGCGCCTACGC
The DNA here is from genome assembly GCA_023435435.1 of Bacillota bacterium. Lineage (GTDB taxonomy): Bacteria > Bacillota > Clostridia > Christensenellales > Aristaeellaceae > RUG11247. The sequence continues at coordinate 12,231 of JAEYRW010000104.1, forward strand.
CGCTGTTGGGGTGGGAGTAGTTGTTGGCGTTTGTCGCCACACCGTCGAGCTTTGCTTTGTCCGCCGCCGACATGAGGCCGTTTGCCGATGTGGTTGCGGCGTCGGTGCTTGCCGCGCCGATGTTCGACCGGGCACTCGCAGCATCCACCGCACCAGTGCCCCCCTTGATGACGGGGACAACGGGCAGGCGTGCTGAATTCATGATGCCAGTGGTGAGGTTAGAAGCATCGTTTGCGCCAAGGTTGGCGCGTGCTGTGGCCGCATCACCGCCACCTGTACCACCCTTTGCGATGGGTGCCACACCCGTCATGGTGGCGAGGTCGTGCGTGTGGGCGTCGAGGATGTCCCAGTTGAAATTGAAATCCGCACGCTTTACGGCGTCGGATGCTTCCGGCTTTTTGAGGCCCAGAATGGGCGATAGAATCATGTGCTGCCCCCTTCATGGTGGTGGTGTGTCAATGGTGCAGGATAACGGGTTTGTGCTTTTCGCTGCCGGTTTGTGGTTCTGCACGAACCCCCGAAGCACTCCACCACCCACCGCCTACCGGCACGGGGGATAGTCTCATCATGCAGCCGCATGCTCAAGGCATGGGCAAAATAAAGGACGGCCCGACGTATCGAGCCGCCCCACCCGGTATCCGCAAATATCCGGGGCAATCCCTGTTTAGTCCCAAGCGATTTCTTCAACCGCTTTTTCGAGGTCTGCCATTCCCGGCGTTGTATAAATCATCGTCATGGCAATGTTGGGGGAGCCGTCCTTTTTGAAGTGCCCCATGAGTTTTGCGATAACGTCAAGGGAAACGTGAGCTTGCGCCAAATCATGACCGAATGTATGCCGCAACGTGTGGCAGGTCAAATGCGGTAGTTGGAGCGTGTCCCGGTAAGATTCCACCATGTGCTGAACGGCTCTTGTGGTGGACTGTTCCGAGCGTTGCGAGGGGAACAGGAAGGGTGACGGATTATCTTTCCTGCTTTCAAGGTAACGGGTGAGGACACCGCGCACCTCTTTGTTCAAGGGCACTGTTCTGTCTTTGTCACCCTTGCCCTTGATGTAGATGCTGCCCTTGTGCGGTGTGATGGTCATATCCGCCACCCTCACATCGCACAGTTCCTCAACGCGGAGGCCCACGCGAAGGAAGGTCAAGATGATTGCATAGTCCCGAAGCTGTGCGGCCACCTGCTTGTCGGTGGGCGTGGTGCCGATGGTGGCCTTCACGCGACGCGCTTCACGAAGGACGGCATTCTGTTCGCTCTCTGAAAGCCACTTGATGACTGCCGGTGCCTTTGCCGGACGCTCGACGTAGGTAAGGGGATTGTCCACCATGTGCCCGGCTTTGACTGCCCAGTTGAACAGGGCGTTGATGTGGCGAAGGGTAAGGCAGACAGTCGCGTTTTTGTAGTGCGCGACAAGCCACTTTTTGAAATTTGATACGTCTTTTTGAGTGGCAAGAATGGGGGGCTGGCACCCCCCGGCCCCCCCGGTGGTGGGGGTACCTGAAAGTGCACTTTCAAAATCGTTCGCGCTCATGAAAGTTTGAAAGCGATTGAATGATGTGATATAGCTTGTGATGGTCTTGTCATCGACACCACGCGCACGGATACCCTCAAGGAATGAGGCCACCAAAGCATTGACAGTACACATAAAGGGCAGCACCTCCACGATAGACTATGACAAGTATTTCTGGAGATATGCCCCCGGTTTTCTTGTCATTTGCTGCCCTTATTATACTAGTCTTGTCATAGTCTGTCAAGTGACTATGACCAAATTACTCCTGCGAATCTGTAAGGCCGAGGCGTGCCTTGAGGTCATCCACATCCTCAAGAATGGCCTCCGTGGTTCTTTCATCGGTGACATGCGCTGTGACGTCCTGTACGTCCTTCAACCGGCCCCGGTTTTTAAGTGCAAGCTCGATAGCCTTGAGCTTCGAGCCGTCCGTCTTAGCCGATTTCGCCAACTTCCGAACCATCCGGTAAGCGTCCGTCATGAACGCCTCCATCAACTCATCAGAAATCTCATTGACGGCCTTGTTAAAGTCGGGAATCGAACGCCACCGCTGCAAGGTGACTTCATGGACGCCGATTTCCGCCGCAAGATCGCGGTAGGATCGGCCTTCTTCGTTGTAGGCAATGAGCTTGACCGCCTCCATCTGCTGAGGCGTGAGGTTATAGGGCTTCCTTTTCGGCATAGAAGCATCCCCCTTTGTTAATATTGTGAAAGGGTTTTTATTTTTCAGGGAGGGCACGCGTCAGGCGGCTTTTGTCCACCATGCACTAACCACTCAAACACTCCCCCACTCAAACCCTTCCTTTGTAATCCACCAAATACTGCATCAGTAAAAGGTGTAATTTTCAATTACAGTTTATACCACCATGAAAAGGGCAGTAAAGCTATAATGCCTTATTGCCCTATATTCAGAATACTCTCATAACCAGATATTATATTAATGCAATAATATATTTATTCAGTTAATCATATACCTAGTTAATATAGAATACCGCTTACTATATCTTAATAAACTTAAATACAATAATCCCTATATACTATGTTATTAATAATCTATAATACTATATATCCTATAATACTATGTTACTATATAATCTATATTCTATATAATACTTATTAACCAGAATACTGTATATACGTATTATACTTTATACTGTATTACTGTTATACTGTAATGCACTTATACTGTTGGCCTCCCTCCCTCACTTATAAGGGCGTTTTGCGACCACTTTTACAGCCTCTCTCAAAAATTTAACACACCATAAGGTTAAGCCAATGTCGATAACCAACACTTAGGTGGTCATGTGTCCGTTATAACTGACAGGCAATTCCCCAATTTCAGCCTCATCCTGCCGCAAGTCCTCGACAATTTCGGTGGCAGGGGTGGCCTCTCGAATGACGTATTCTCCCTCAATCGCTTTCGATATGGCAACATTCATCAACTTGCAGATAAGACTTTGTAGCTCGTTGTTATTTAGTCCATCAATAAACAACTCACCATCTTGAGTTATAATCACATACTTTTCAATTTGCGCGGTTTCCTCACCTGCCACAGATACCATACGCGCAGTAACTTCCGAGATAATCTTATTCATAAAAAACCCCTTCTTGTTGCATAGCATCTACTTCCAGCATTGTGATGGCCTTAACGCTTATTTATAGGCTATCACATTCCGGCGAGGGCGTCAAGCGTCGGGATAAAATATCACAAGGATACGAAATAGCGGTATTCAATTCTATACGGTACGCCCAACGCTCCAAACCGCGTAATGATTTTTGTCCGTCCGGTATCTCTTTTATTGACCATGGTTCCGCCGATATAGCCGGCGTTCTTGGACGTGATGTCGCCGTTGTAGCCGTTGTTCAGCGTAATGCCGAGTTCGCTCGCGACCTCGTGCTTCATCTTGGACATCGCCTGCTTTGCCTCGGGCACATTGACCTTGTTGTTCGAGCTATTGGAAGCCATCGTTTCTTTCCTCCCTATCCCTTTTGTCCTGTCGGGGCCCGGTTACATTCCGGAGCCGGAGCTGCGGCGCTCGTAATCCTCGATCATCCGCTTCACCATCTCGCCGCCGACGTGGCCGTTCTCCTTGGCCGTGAGATTGCCGTTGTAGCCCTTCGTCAGATTGACGCCGAGCGACTGCGCGACCTCGAACTTCATGTTGTCGAGTGCCTGCTTGCTCTCGGGCACAACCTTCTGGTTGCTGGACCTTGCCATTCCATTTCACCTCCCGCTCAAGTCTGACGATATTTTGACCGGGCGGGAGGTTTTTAGACTGGCAATTCTAAGCTGTTCACAAGTGGAAAATTTGTATATTAATTCATTGCGATGTCTTCGAGCCTGTCGCGGAACGTTTCCTTCGCAAGGGTGATTACCGCCGCCGCGTCCGGATTTTCCGGGTTTTTGACGATGTCGCGCGCCTCGTCGTGGGTGATTTTCAGAAGCGCGGTATCCCCCGCCAGCGCGGAAAGCCCAGCGTCCACGGCGCCCGACTGCCGGTAGCCGAACAGCTCGCCCGGACCGCGCAGTTCCATGTCCTTTTCGGCAATCTTAAAGCCGTCGTTCGTCTTGGTCAGAAGCCTCAGCCGCTCGTTGGGTTCCGCCATCAGAAAGCACCAGGATTCGTACGCGCCGCGTCCCACGCGGCCCCGAAGCTGGTGAAGCTGCGCGAGTCCAAACCGCTCCGCGTTTTCGATGACCATCGCCGTGGCGTTGGGCACGTTCACACCCACTTCGATGACCGTCGTCGAGACCAGGACGTCGATTTCCCCCGCGCGGAACGCTTCCAGCGCCGCGTCCTTTTCCTGATTTTTCTGCTTGCCGTGCGCCAGCGCGACGCGCAAGCCCTTAAGGTGCTTTTTGGCAAGCGCCTCGTAAACCGCTTCCGCGCTCACCGCGTCCACCGCTTCCGAATCCTCCACAAGCGGACAGACCACGTACGCCTGCCGCCCCTTTTCCACTTCCGCGCGCAGAAAGCCGTACATGCCCCCACGCTTGTCCTCCGGCACTATGCGTGTGCGCACGGGCGTGCGCCCCGGCGGCAGCTCGTCCACGATTGAGATGTCGAGATCTCCGTATAATATGAGCGCCAGCGTGCGCGGAATCGGCGTCGCGGACATGACGAGCACGTCCGGCGCATTGCCTTTCTCGGACAAAAGCGTCCGCTGCCGCACGCCGAAGCGGTGCTGCTCGTCGGTGATCACAAGGCCGAGGTTTTCGTATTCAACCTTCTCGGTGATGAGTGCGTGGGTGCCGATGACGACGCGCCACTGCCCGCTTTTGATTTTCTCGTGTGCCTCGCGATGGCCCTTTGCGGTCATGGAGCCGGTCAAAAGCCCGACCCCGATCCCCTTTTCCCCGAACAGCTTTGCCGCGGCCTCGAAGTGCTGCTGGGCGAGCACCTCCGTGGGCGCCATGAGCGCCGCCTGAAAGCCGCTCTTCACCGCCAGCGCCATGGCGCCGAAGGCGATGGCCGTCTTTCCGCAGCCGACGTCCCCCTGCACGAGCCGTGCCATGGCGCGCTCTTCGCGCATGTCGCCGGCAATTTCATCCAAAACGCGCCTTTGCGCGCCCGTCGGCGGAAACGGAAGGGCGCGCCAATAGTCTTCGACGTCCGCGTCCGAAAAATCCATGGACGTACCCGTCCGGGCGCCTGCGCGGAACAGCGAGAGCGCCACCTGGTAGAGGAGCAGTTCCTCGAATGCGATCCTGCGGCGCGCCGCCGCCAGCGCCTCCATGGAATCCGGAAAGTGCGCGTTTCGCATGGCGAAGTTTCTCTCGCACAGGCCGTATTTTCGGCGAACGGACTGGGGCATCTCGTCCGGCCACTGGCCCTCGGACACCCTGAGCGCCGCTTCCATGAGCTGGCGGAACGCCTTCTGCGGGATGCCTGTCACGGCCTTGTAGACGGGAATGATGCCCTCTCCCGGCTCGATGGCGGGAGAGATCAGTTGGGGATAGCCCTTGCGGAGCTCTATCCGCCCGTAGAGCACCAGTTCCCGGCCTCGCGGCATCCGGTCCTTGCGCCACGGCTGGTTGTACCAGACCGCCTGGACGGTCTCTGTTCCGTCGGTGACATAGACGGTGGAGATGGTCAGTTTTTTGACGCGCTTGACGGTCATCTCCCCCGCGACGCGCACCCGAAACGCAGCCGTCTCGCCCGCGCGCGCATCGGAAAGCCGCGCCGTCTGCGTCATGTCGCGGTACTCACGCGGCAAAAACAGCACAAGATCGCGCACACCGTCGAGGCCCGCGTCCTTGAGTGCCTTCAGCCGCGCAGGCCCGATCCCGCGCACGTTGGTCAGCGGCATGTCCATTCGATCTTCGCCCTCAATAAGAATCGCGGGGCGGGCGAAACGGCCCAACCCCGCGCGTTTTTCTGTTTCGTTATTCCACCGCGATCAGGTAGTAGTAGAGCGGCTGTCCGCCCTGCTGCAGGCTCACGTCGCAGTCGGGGTACACCTGCGTAAGCTCGTCCGCCAGCGCCTGGGCATCCTCTTCGGAGACGTCGCTTCCGTAGTAGATGGTAATAAGCGCGGCGTCCTCGGTGGCCATCGCCTGTGCCACCTCCAGCGCCACCTGCCGGATGTCGCTTCCCAGAAGCTCCAGCTTGTTGTCGATGAGCCCCATGATGTCGCCCGCGTGAATTTCCCTGCCGTCGAAGTTCGTATCGCGCACGGCATAGGTGATGGAGCCGGTATGCACGCTCTCCGCCGCCCCGCACATGGCGCTCTCATTTTCCTCCACGCCTTCCTCGGGATTGAAGGCCAGCGCGGCGGAAATGCCCATGGGCACGGACTTGGTGGGCAGTACGACCACGTTGCGTTCGGTGAGCTCCGCGGCCTGCTGGGCCGCGAGGATGATGTTGGTGTTGTTGGGCAGCACGAACACGTTCCTTGCGTGCGTCGACTCGATGGCCTCGTAGAGGTCCTCGATGCTCGGGTTCATGGTCTGCCCGCCGTCGACGATCTGGTCCACGGACAGTTCCTTGAAAATTTCAGTCAGCCCATCGCCCAGCGCCACGGACACGATGCCGTATTCCTTTTCCTCGGGAGCTTCCTCCTGGGCGGCCCGGTTCGCCTCGCTCAGCGCCTGGTTCTTGGCGGCGCGCTCCCGGGCTTCCTCGCGCATGTTGTCGATCTTGATGGAATCGAGCTCACCCAGCTCCAGCGCCATTTGCAGCGCCTTGCCAGGGTCGTCCGTATGCACGTGCACCTTTACCACCGAAAGGTCGGAAATGACCAGCACGCAGTCGCCGATGCGCTCAAGGCGCTTTCTGAGGCGCACGACCTCCGACTCGCGCATGTCGGCCCGGGGATGGGCGACGATGAATTCCGTGCAGTAGCCGAATGTAATTTCGCCCAGAGCCGCGTGGTCGTCCACAAACTCGCCGGGCATGAGCTGCGCGGCGATGGGCTGCTCGCCCAATTCCACCGCCTCGCCCGTGAGCGCCGCGAACATGCCCCGAAAAATGACCATGAGGCCCATGCCGCCGGAATCCACCACGCCCGCCTGCTTGAGCACGGGAAGCATGTCCGGCGTCTTTTTCAGGATGGCGTCGCCGGAAACGAGGGCCGACTGGAAGAGCTCCTCCACCGACTTCGGCTCCCGGCCCGCGCGCTCGGTCTCTTCCGCCATGACGCGGATGACGGTGAGGATGGTGCCCTCCTTGGGCTTCATCATGGCCTTGTAGGCGGTGTCGCTGCCCATGCGCAGCATCCTGAGAAACAGCGGGGCGTCGATCTCCTCCGCGCCGTCCAGGGCACTTGCGAAGCCGCGGAGAATCTGGCTCAATATGACGCCGGAGTTGCCGCGCGCGCCCTTGAGCGCACCGCGGGCCACGGCACTGGCGACGTCCGAGACGGACGAGGCCTGAGCGGCGTTCATCTCCTTGACGGCCGCGCTGATGGTCTGGGTCATGTTGGTGCCGGTATCGCCGTCCGGCACGGGGAACACGTTCAGCGCGTCGACGTTTTCCCGATTTTGGGTCAGAAGTGCCGCGCCCGAGGTGAACATCTCGCGCAGGGCGATGGAATCTATGTTAATCCTTGCCATATCGGATTCCTCCAATTAGAAAATTCGGCGGCGCGCGTCAAACGCGGATGTCCTCCACGCAGACGTTCACGCGGCCGACCGGAACCCCGGCAAGCCTTTCCACCTTGTATTTAACCGTCTCGATGATCGATGCCGCGACGGCGCTGATTGAAATGCCATACTCGACGATGATGAACAGGTCGATGTCGACCTTGTCGCCGTTGGCCTTGACGCGCACGCCGCGCCCGAGGTTCTCGCGTCCCATGAGCTGCACGATGCCGTCGGTGGAGCGCTTCGAGGCCATGCCGACGATGCCGTAGCAGTCAAGCGCGGCATATCCCGCCACGCGGACGACCACGTCGTCGTCCACGGTCACAAGGCCCAGCTCCGTCTGAAACTTGAACTCCATATGATAACCTCCTCGTGAGGGCGCAAAAGGCATACCTCTCCAAAGATTAGTATACCGTTTTTCAAATGTTCCTGCAAGCCGGGGGAACCTCTTTTAACAATATGCGCCCAATCCGCGAACTTTTACATGGCCAGGGGGTTGAAATTTGCCCCCAGTGATGGTATAATCCATATGTTTTGATGTGATTTGCTCTTAAAGGAGGTGCGATACAGCAATGGGCAAGTTTTGTGAGGTTTGCGGCAAGGGCGTGGTCTACGGAAACAACGTCAGCCACTCCGTGCGCAGGACCAGCCGGACATGGGCCCCCAACACGCAGAAGGTACGCGTGATGGTGAAGGGCGTCCCGACCCGCATGACGGTGTGCACACGGTGCCTGCGCAGCAACAAGGTGGAGCGCGCGCTGTAAGTCAGCACCGCAACCCATAGGCGCAAAAAATTCCGCCGGCTTATGAGCATGGGGTTTCCCTTCGCTCGTAAACCGGCGGTCTTTTTATACCAATGGAAAAGATTACTTCGTCCAAAGCGGCAGGAGATTTTTCGAGCTGTCGTGGGGCCGGGCCATCCAACCCGCGGATTTTAATGCCCCGCCGGCTGGAAAAGATCCGGCACGACGACGATGTAATATTTGGAATTGGTATCATGTCCCTCAGCAAAAGCGCCAGAAAACGAATCCGCCGAGGATCATGACGACGCAGATGATGCCCGCCCATGCCCAATACGGGACGATGAGCATCATCAAAAGCAATCCCGCGAGCATCAGCAGAATGCCCGCGAACTTTCCCTTCGGACCGCAGCAACGCGCCACGCGCACTCTGGTCATGAGAATCGCCTCCCTGTAGCAGAGTATGCTGCGGGAGGCGAAATTGTCACCGGAACTTATAAACTGTGGATCGCGTCCACGAAGGCTTTTGCGTCCTTGGCGCCGTAGAGCGCACTGCCCGCCACGAGCAGCGTCGCGCCGTTTTGGACGATGGGCACGGCCGTTTCGGTGTTCACGCCGCCATCCACCTCGATGATCGCCCGGCTTCCCGCCGCGTCGATCATTTTTTTGATTTCCGCGATCTTGTCAACCGCCCGGGGAATCAGCTTCTGCCCGCCGAAGCCGGGATTGACGGTCATGACGAGCACAAGGTCCACGTCGCCGATGATGTACCGGAGACAGGCCGGGTCGGTGGCGGGATTCAGGGAAACCCCCGCCTTGCAGCCCAGGGCGTGAATCTGCTGGATGGCGCGGTGTAGGTGGTTTGTGGCCTCCGCGTGAATGGTGATGATCTCCGCGCCCGCTTCAGCGAAATCGCCGACGTACTTTTCGGGCTCCACGATCATGAGATGCGCGTCCAAGGGCAGAGAGCAGCGCGCCGCCGCCTTCAGAATGCCCGGTCCGAACGTGATGTTCGGCACGAACCGCCCGTCCATGACGTCAAAGTGCAGATAGTCCGCACCCGCCGCCGCCATGCGCTCGATTTCCTCGCCAAATTTCAGATAGTCCGCCGCGAGAAGCGACGCCGCAACCTTAATCATACCTGTCCCTCCATCGTATTCGCATCTCGCCAAGCAGCTCCACGTACCGCGCGTGGCGCTTTCCGTCGATTTCGCCCCGCTCCACCGCTTCGCGCGCCGCGCATCTGGGCTCCGTCGCGTGCATGCATGGCTTGAAAAAACATCCGCCCTCGTAGGGCGCGAACTCCGGATAGTGATCCTTGAGCGTCTCCGGTTCAATGAGCGGCGTTTCAAGGAGGCTGAATCCCGGCGTATCCAGCACCATGCCCCCGCCCGGAACGGGAATGAGCTCGCAATGGCGCGTGGTATTTTTCCCGCGCTCGATTTTCGGGGAAATCTCCCCCGTCTCAAGCCGCAAGGCATACATCGCGTTGATGAGCGACGACTTCCCCGCGCCCGACTGCCCCGCCAGCGCGTGCTTTTTCCCGGCCAGGGACGCCCTGAGCGCCGCGATTCCCTCGCCCGTGCGCGCGCACACCGCCATGGGATTGACCTGCGCGCCCGCATACTGCCGGAGGAGCTTCGCCGCGCCGTCCGGGTCGAGGTCGCACTTGTTGACCGCAAGCCTCGGCTCGATGCCCGCCAGACGCGCGTTCAGGATCAGCCGGTCGATCATGGCGAGGTCCGGGTCGGGCGCGGCGGCGGCCATGACGATGAGGATCGCGTCGATGTTGGCCACCGGAGGCCGGACGAGCTCGGTTCCGCGCGCGCCGATGGAAAGAATCCAGCCGTGCTCCTCGCCGTCGCTGGGCGTCATTTCGATTTCGTCACCCGTCATGGGCTTCATCCGCTCATGCCGGAGCTTCCCCTGGGCGCGCAGCGTGTGAACCGCGCCGTCTTCGGCAAGGGCATAATAAAACCCGCCGATTCCCTTTAAGATCGTTCCCCGCAAATAATTCTCTCCCAATTTCTAATGAAACGTCAGCTTCATCGTTTCCAGAAGCGCCCCGTCCAGATAGACCTCCACCGTATGCTCCCCCGCCTCGGCGCTGGAAAGCGGGATGGAATGGGTGCCAATGCCGAGCGTACCGTCATAGGCGTCGAAGGTGTTGCCCGAGGGCGTGACGACGTGCACCACCACATGGGTGTTCCCCAGCGGCACCACCACCCGGAAATTCGATTCGGGATAGTACATGATTTCCTGCGACTGGGCGATGGTGAGGTCGATGGCCGAACCCAGCAGAATCTCGGAATTCGGCGCCACGGACTGGGCGATGACCGTGCCCGCCAATGCGTCCGCGGAATAGGCTTCGGAAATCGTGCCCAGCCTGAGCCCCTCCGATTCGATGTATGAGCGCGCATTGTCGAGGGTGTAGCCCGTAAGCGACGGCGCAAGCACCGTTTCACCGCTCACGTAGAGGATCACCGTCGATCTTCTGCCGACGTCGCCCGCGGAGGGCGTCTGGGAAACCACCGTGCCCACCGCCGCGTCGTCCATGACGTATTCGATCTGGACATCGGAAATGCCCGCGTCCACCAGAAGCCGCATGGCTTCGTCGTACTGGTCCCCCGCGTAATCGTCGATGGTCACATTGGTACTTCCCTCGCTCACGGTCAGAAGGACCGCCGTTTCGTGCCGCACCAGGCGTCCCGCCTTGGGCGTCTGGGCAATCACGCGGCCCTCGGCCACCTCGTCCGACAGCTCATAGGTCACCCGGACGGCGGTATAGCCGCTCAGCTTCACGGCGGCCTCCTCCTGCGTCAGCCCGCGCACATCCGGCATGTGGCTGTACGTCAGGCGCCATACGCCGATCACCCCAAGCATCAAAACGCACGCGATCAGAACGCCCATAAACGCGTACTTGATCCTGCGCATGCGCTGGGCGCGCCGAACCCTCTGATCGACTATTTTTGTTTCGCCGGTCTCCCCGTTCTTTTTCTCGCCGCGCGCCTTGACGTTCTTCACAAATCCGCCGCCCGGGTTTGTGACCGCCTTGCGCAGGTCCATCGCCATTTCCGCCGCCGTCTGATAGCGCTCGGCGGCGTCCTTGCGCAGCGCGTGCAGCACGACCTCGTCCAGTGCCTTTGAAATCGAAGGATCGTGGGACCGCATGCTCTTCGGCTCCTCGCTCACGTGCTTGAGCGCCACGGAGACCGCCGTCTCCCCGTCGAACGGCACAGAACCCGTCAGCATTTCATAGAGCACCACGCCCACCGAGTACAAATCGCTCTTTTCGTCGGCCGTCTCGCCGGTGGCCTGCTCCGGGGAGAGATAGTGAACGCTCCCCAGCGCGGAGGCGGTGGAATCGAGCACGCGGGTGGTCTGCTGCGCCTTGAGCCGGGCGATGCCGAAGTCCGCGACCTTGACCTTTCCTTCCCGGTCGACGAGGATGTTCTGGGGCTTGATGTCCCGGTGCACGATGCCGTTTCTGTGCGCGTGATCCACCGCCGCGAGGATGCGGATGCCCATGCGGACCACCGCGTCGGGGCTCAGATGGCCCAAATCGCGGATCATGTCCTTGAGCGTTTCGCCGTCGACGTATTCCATGACGATGTAGCGCGTATCGCCGTCGATGCCCACGTCGTACATGTTCACGATGTTTTCGTGGGACACCTTCGACGCTGCCTCGGCTTCCCGGCCAAACCGGCGCACAAAATCCACATCCCCCTCAAACTCGGGACGCAGAACCTTTATTGCAACGATGCGCTTTTTTCGCCTGTCCCACGCGCGATACACGACGGCCATGCCGCCGGTGCCAACGATCTCCTCGACGACGTAGCGCTCCGACAGGACGGCGCCAATCATCATGAATTGTCCTCCTCGAGGGTCACCAGAAGCACCGTTACGTTGTCATGCCCCCCCGCGTCGAGGGACTTGCCCACAAGGGCGGCGGGCTTGTTCTCCCGCTTCATGCGCGAATTGAGGACTTCCAGAATTTCATGCTCGCCGACATAGCTCGAAAGCCCGTCCGAGCACAGCAAAAACACGTCGCCGGGCTCCACGCGGATGCGCAAAAGGTCGATCTCCACCGATTCGGACGTTCCCAGCGCGCGGGTCACCAGATTGCGCCGGGGGTGGGTCTTTGCCTCGTGCACGGTGATGACGCCCTTCAGAACCATTTCCTCCACCAGCGTATGGTCGGTGGTCACCTTCATGAGAGCGCGGTTCCGGAGGAGATAGGCACGACTGTCGCCCACATGGGCGATGTGTGCCTCGTTTCCCTCTACGAGCAGCGCCGTAATGGTGGTTCCCATGCCCGCCATGGTGGGATCGGAAAGCGAGCGCTCATAGATCTCCTTGTTGGCGGCGGCCACGGCGCGGCGAAGCCTTTCGTGCGGCGGCGGCAGGATATCCTTCATATACTGCGCGAAGACATCCACCGCGATGGCGCTCGCGACCTCGCCCGCCTGCTCGCCGCCCATCCCGTCCGCGACGCAGCAATAGCGCTCCCCGGAGACGGGAACGAAGTAGGAATCTTCGTTGGCAGCGCGCACGCTGCCAATGTCTGTCAGCGCGTAGACCCTCATAGGTAAACCCTCCGCTGCGTGCCTATGGCACGCCTATGTCGTTCGCGCGCACCCGCGCGCCGCTGATTCCTCCGGGACGACGCCTTCCTGAAGCGCGCGCCGCCTGAGCTGACCGCACGCGCCCTCGATGTCCGCCCCCATCTCCCGGCGGATTGTCGCAGAAATGTGGTTCCGTTCGAGCCTGCGCAGAAAGGCCTCCGCGATGGCCCGGTCCGGCGGCTCAAGCGCGCGCTCCTTCACGCTGTTGAGCGGGATGAGATTCACGTGGCATTGGAGGCCGCGCAGTCGCCGGGCCAACTCGTCCGCGTGTTCGGCGGCGCAGTTGACGCCTTCCACCAACGCGTACTCGAAGATCACCCGCCGCCCCGTTTTTTCGACGTAGAAGCGGCACGCGCCGATGACTTCATCCATGGGATATGCCTGGGCCACGGGCATCATCGTCTTTCGGATCTCGTCGTTGGGGGCGTGCAGCGACACCGACAGCGTCACCGGGAGGCCCTCGCCCGCGAAGCGGCGCATCTCGGGCACGAGTCCGCAGGTCGAAACAGAAACGTTGCGCAGCGATATGCCGAGTCCCTCCGGATCGTTGAGGAGCCGCAGGAACTTGACGACGTTTTCGTAATTGTCGAAGGGCTCGCCGCTCCCCATGAGCACCACGTTGTGGACGCGGCGGGTTTCGTCCATCTCTCCGGCGTAGCCGCCTGCGGCGATTACCTGCCCGAGCATTTCTCCGGGCGTGAGGGAACGCACGCAGCCGTCCAGCGTGGACGCGCAGAATTTGCAGCCCATTTTGCAGCCCACCTGAGTGGACAGGCAAAGCGTGTCGCCGTGGTGGTAGCGCATGAGGACGCCCTCCACGATGTTGCCATCCTCGAGCAGATACAGGAACTTCGCCGTCTCGTCGATCTGGGAAAGGCGCGTCTCGATGATTTTGACCGGGTTCGCGGTCGCCGCGGCGGCAAGCTTTTCGCGCAGTCCGGCGGAGAGGTTCGTCATCCGGTCAAAATCCACGCCCTTGTTGAGCCAACCGCGCAACTGTTTCGCGCGGAAGGCGCTCTCCCCCATCTCCTTCAGGTATTGGGCGAGCTCTGTTCCATCCATGGAAAGGAGCTGAACCTTTGTCATAGACACTTTCTGCGCATGCGCGCGATGAAGAAGCCTTCGATGCCGTCCCGGTGCTGGAAGAGCTGGATCATGCCGTCCTTCGCCCGCGGGCGGAGGGTTTCGGGCAGGTAATCGACGTCCGTTTCGGGCGCGAACTGCGGATTGTGGGCAAGAAAATCGCGCACCTGGTTTTCATTCTCCTCCGGGAGAATGGTGCAGGTGGAGTACACGAAAAGCCCGCCTACCTTCACAAGGCTTGCGCAGTTTTCGAGGATTTCCCGCTGAATCTTCACAAGATCCTGAACGTCCGATCGGCTGAACTTGAGCCGCAGGTCGGGCTTGTCGGCCATGACGCCCAGCCCCGAACAGGGCGCGTCCACGAGAACCGCATCCAGAAACGCCTCGAACGGTTCGTAAGGCGTGCGCGCGTCGCGCACGGTGGGCCGCAGATTGTAGAGCTTCAGGCGCCGCCCCGCCGCGCGGATGAGCTCCACACGGTGCTCATGCACGTCCCACGCGTAGACGCGGCCCGTGCCGTTCATCGCCTCGCACAGAAGCGCGCTCTTGCCGCCGGGCGCCGCGCAGGCGTCCAGTATGTTCATGCCGGGCTTCGGCTCCACCGCCAGCGCGGCAAGCATCGAACCCTCGCCCTGAATGGAGAACATGCCCGTCCGGTAGCCCTCGAGGTTTGCAAGCGCGCCCGCGTTTTCGCACAGGAACGCGTGGGGCACGAGGCCCGCCTCCCACTTGATGCCTTTTTCGGTCAATTCGTTCCCCAACGCCTCGTCCGTGGTGGTCATGAGGTTCGGACGCACCGTCTGCGTGCGCGTTTCAGGCAGATAGGAGGCGATTTTGCCCGCCTCCTCCTCGCCAAAGGTCTCGACCAGCTTTTCCATGAGCTCCGGCACGACGGAGTGTTCGACGCTCAGCGAAACCTCCTCCTCGCCCTCCTTGGGCGCGAGAAGCTCGCCCGCGTCCCGGGCGCGGACAACGTTGCGCAATACGCCGTTGACAAAGCCGCTCACGCGCTGTCCCTTGACGGTGCGCGCCTGCTTCACCGCCTCGTCCACCGCGGCGTGGTCCGGCACCCTGTCGAGGTAGAGAAGCTGCGCGCATGCCACGTGGAGGACATCCGAAATTTCCGGCTCCACGTTTCGGGCAAACGCCTTGAGAATGTGGGCGATGCGGATGCGGTTCTCGACGGCGGCGTAGAAGATGCTCGTCGCGAGCCGCCGGTCGTCGGGCAGAAGGTGCGCCGACTCGAGCTGCCGGTCGAGGGCCTGCGCGGCGAAAGCGCCGTTCATGGCGACGTCCTTGAGCGCGCCCAGCGCCACGTCCCGGGCGCTCATCCGCACACGCGGCGCGAACCGCCGCTCGCCGTCCATGGGCTTGTCAAAGCTGCGCGGCTTCCACTCCCCATCCATGGGCTTGTCAAAGCTGCGCGGCTTCCGCTCCCCATCCATGGGCTTGCCAAAGCTGCGCGGTTTACGATCCCCATCCATGGGCTTGCCAAAGCTGCGCGGTTTACGCTCGCCGTCCATGGGCTTGCCAAAGCTGCGCGGCTTCCGCTCGCCGTCCATGGGCTTGCCAAAACTGCGCGGCTTCCGCTCCCCATCCATGGGCTTGCCAAAGGTGCGCGGTTTCTGGTCGCCCTCCGCACGCGTTCCGTAAGGGCGGGGCTTGCGCTCCCCGTCCGCGCCCACCGCAGGCTTGCCGCCCGGGCGGGACGTCCGCCTGCCGGTTGGCCCCTTTTGATCTGCTCCGCGCGTTCCCCTCGCGCCCCCAAATGTATCGCCGGGTTTTTTTGGCATATACGGCCCTTTCGCGCCCGGTTTCTCGCCGGGCTCCCTCATCTTTTTCATTGATCTTCCCCTGCCGGGCAAACCTTGAGTTCGCTCACATGCGTCCCCTGCGCGCCGAGCAGTGCACCGCATTCAATGCACTTCCCCGCGAGGTACTGCCGGGCACGCATCCGCTTTCCGTTGGGTGCCTGCATCTCCTCGATTTCAAGCGCACCCGCGCCGCACGCGATGACGAGCCCCTTCTTCGGCGACGATTCGAGAATCGTGCCCGGCGCGGCGTCCGGCGCGCCCTCCACCGCCTTGGCCCGGTAGATTTTCAGGGTTCCGCAGTCGTACTGTGTATAGGCACACGGCCACGGATTGAGTCCCCGGACGAGATTCGCCACCGTCCGGGCGTCCTTCCCCCAGTCGATCTCGCCCATGGACTTGTCGAGCATCGGCTCGTAGGTTGCAAGCGCCTCGTCCTGCCTGATCGGAGCGATTCCGCCCTTCAGGTATTTCTCCAGCGTCTCGACGAGCAGCGCCGCGCCGATCCGGGAAAGCCGCTCGCTCAGTTCGCCCGCGGTTTCGTCTTCCCCGATCCCGATGGCGCGCGAAAGCAGCATGTCACCCGTGTCGAGTCCGGCGTCTGTGAGCATGGTGGTAACGCCCGTCTCCTTTTCGCCCGCAAGGATGGCCCAATTGATGGGCGCGGCCCCTCTGTGCCTGGGCAAAAGCGAGGCATGCACGTTGACCGTGCCGTATTTGGGCACCTCAAGGAGCTTTTTCGACAAAATCTGCCCGAACGCCGCCGTCACCACGACATCCGGCTTCAGGGCGCGCATCTGGTCGAGGCCTTCCTGCTTTCTGACGCGCTCAAACTGGAAGACCGGCACGCCGCGCTCCTCCGCGCGCGATTTCACGGCGCAGCAGGCGATTCTGTGCCCGCGCCCTACGGGGCGGTCCGGCTGCGTGAACGCGCCGACGACCCCGTAACCCGCGTCGAGAAGCGCGTCCAGAGACGGCACCGCGAAGTCGGGCGTGCCCATGAAGACTACCCGGGTCATATTTCTTCCCCGGTTTCTTCGTCGTCCTCGCCGCGCATTTTATCCGTGACGTCCTCGATCATCTTGTCCGTATAGATGATCCCGTCCAGATGATCCAGCTCGTGACAGACCGCCATGGCGAAAAACTCGCTGTCGTCCTCGAGCTCGATTTCGTTTCCCGCCCGGTCCTGGGCGCGCACGCGTACCCTGGCTGGCCGCTCCACGGTGCCGCGCCGTCCGGGCACGGACAGACAGCCCTCCGCATGGATCGCGGAGCCTTCCTGCCATGTGATTTCAGGGTTCACCAGCTCGATGATCCCCTCGCCCACGTCGATGACCACCACGCGCTTCAAAACGCCTACCTGGGGCGCGGCGAGCCCCGCGCCGTCCGCGTCGTACATGGTCTCCGCCATATCGTCCAGAAGCGTCCAAAGCCGCTTGTCAAATTTATCCACGCGGCGCGCGTGCTTGCGGAGCACGTCGTCCTCGCCGACCTTCACGATTTTCCGAATTGCCATCTCAAACCCTCCCGCGGAGGCCGCACACATTGAACCAAAGCCGGTTCGCGCCCACGCATCTATCTATACCGCAAAACCCGAAATTCATATCATATTCACGGGGTTTACCTCGAGCTCCGCCCGCACCCCCGCGCGCGGAATCTCCGAAAGGTCGCGCATTTTCTCCGTGACCCGACGGACGTCCCCCTTGAAATACATTTTCAAAAACACCTGATGCCGCGCTTCCCCGCGCAAAAGGGCGATGGGTGCCTCCACCGCGCGCATCTGGACAATGTTCTTCCGCTCACCGATTTCGTCGATGAAGCGATTGAGCGCGCTTTCGACTTCCTCAGCCGCCCGCACCGCGTCCTCCAGCGCCTTCGCGGTGAACACGATCCGCGCGATCACCGTAAAAGGCGGATAAAGCCCCATGCGCCGGTACTTGCTTTCCCGGTTGTAGAAGGCCCGGTAGTCCTGCTTTGCGGCGAGACGAATGGCGTAGTGGTCGGGATCGTAGGTCTGGACGATGACCCTTCCCGGCGCGTCCGACCGGCCCGCGCGGCCCGCCACCTGAGTGATGAGCTGGAATGTGCGCTCGGTACTTCGGTAGTCCGGAAGATTGAGCGACATGTCCGCCGCCACGACGCCCACCAGGGTCACGTTGGGGAAATCCAGTCCCTTTGTTATCATCTGCGTGCCCACCAGCACGTTGGTCTCTCCCCTGCGGAACGCCTCGAGGATGCTTTCGTGGGAATCCTTTCGGGCTGTGGTGTCCAGATCCAGCCGGCCGATCCGCGCGTCCGGATAAAGCGTCCGCACGGCT
Source organism: Bacillota bacterium (assembly GCA_023435435.1). Classification (GTDB taxonomy): domain Bacteria; phylum Bacillota; class Clostridia; order Christensenellales; family Aristaeellaceae; genus RUG11247. The sequence continues at coordinate 30,397 of JAEYRW010000104.1, forward strand.
TCCTCCACCTTTTGCGTGCCGCTGCCAAAGTATTTGATGTACTTGCTTCCGCAGCTTGGGCAGGCGCGCGGCGGGCGCATGACCTCGCCGCAGTAGTGGCACTTGAGCAGATCCTCCGTCTGGTGGTATGTCATGGTCACGTCGCAGTTCGGGCACTTGACGGCCTTGCCGCACGCGCGGCAGGAGACGAATGTCGAATACCCGCGCCGGTTGATGAACAGCATCGCCTGACGGCCCTCGTCCAGACACTTGCGCAGCGCGGCCTGGAGGGGCGCGCTGAAGATGGCGTGGTTTCCCTTCTCCAGCTCGCTTCGCATGTCCACGATCTCCACCTCGGGAAGCGGCCTGTCCATGACCCGGGCCGTCAGTTCGATGAGCGTCAGCCGGTTTTGCGGCTTGACGCCCGGCAGGGCGCGCATGTAGGTCGCCACCGAGGGCGTCGCCGAGCCCAGAATCAGCACCGCGCCGGAGGCCCGCGCCCGCTCCGCCGCAACCTCGCGCGCGTCGTACCGGGGCCGCTTGTCCGACTGGTATGTATGCTCGTGTTCCTCGTCCACGACGATGAGGCCGATGTCGTGGGCGGGCGCGAAGATGGCAGAGCGCGCGCCGATCACCACCCGCGCCTCGCCCGAACGGATGCGCCGCCACTCGTCGAACCGCTCCCCCTTGGAAAGTCCCGAGTGCAGAACCGCCGCATCCGCGCCGAAGCGCGCGTGAAACCATCTGACCATCTGGGGCGTCAGCGCGATTTCGGGCACAAGCACGAGGGCGGCCTTCCCCATCTCCAGTGCATGCCGCGCGGCGCGGATATAAACCTCCGTCTTGCCGCTGCCCGTGACGCCGTGAAGCAGAAACCGTCCGCCCCCGGTCTCGAGTGCCCGGTCAATTTCGTCCACCGCGCGCGCCTGTTCGGGCATCAGGATGGGGTCGCCCGCGCCGTCGTCAATCTTGAGGGCGGCGGGCGTCCTGCGCACCTGCGCGTCATAGACGCGCGCGATGCCCTTTTCGCAGAGCGCCCGGATTGCCTGGGCGTATTCCGGATGCTTCGCGGACTCGATCTCGCCCTGTTCCAGAAGCGCCACCAGCTCGAGCTGTTTCTTCGCGCGCGCGCTTTCTTTGAACGCCGCGAGCGCCTCGCCGGTTGCCGCGAGCGCCACGCGGCGCGCCGTTTTTTCCCGGACCCGGGCGCCGCGCATTTCCGCGGGAATCATGAGCCGGAGCGCGTCCACAAGGTTGCAGAGGCAGCGGTCCTTGAGCCACACGGCCAGCGCCATCTGCTCGGGTAAAATCACCGGATAGGGCAACACGAGCCGCTTCACGGGTTTGATCTTTTCGAGCGGGAGCGCCGTCTCGTCCGAAAGGGAAACCACGAAGCCGTCAATGGTGCGCGGCCCGAAGGGCACTGCCACCTGATGTCCCGGCAAAAGCTCCATCCCCGGGGGGGCCAAGTAGGTAAACAGACGGTCGACCTCGCTGGCCGAAAGATCGACGATGACGTTCGCAAAGCGCATCAGAGCTTGAGAATCGCGTCGAGGATCGCGTCCGCCGCCTCGCGCTTGGTCATGAGGGGCTTTTCTTCCGCGCCGCCGGCTGTGACGATGGTGATGCGGTTGGTGTCCACCGAAAAGCCCGCGCCCGGCTGGGTCACGTCGTTGGCGATCACCATGTCGGCGTTCTTCCGCGTCATTTTTTTGCGGGCGTTTTCAATAAGGTCGTCTGTCTCCGCCGCGAACGCCACCAGAATCTGCCCGGGTTTCTTGCGCCGTCCCAGCTCCGCCGCGATGTCCGTGGTCTGGACGAGCCTGAGCGTCAGTCCGCCCGCGCTGTTTTTCTTGATTTTTTTGTCCGCCACCGCCTCGGGCGTAAAATCCGCCGGCGCGGCGGCCTGAATGACCACGTCCGAATCCGCGCCGCGGGCGAGCACCCTCTCGCACAGTTCTGCGGAGGAGCCGATGCGAACGAGCGCGACCCCAGCGGGCGGTTCAAGGGAAACCGGCCCCGTCACGAGTGTGACGTCCGCGCCGCGGTCCCGCGCGGCCTCGGCGATGGCGTAACCCATTTTGCCCGAGGATCGGTTGGTGAGGTACCTGACCGGGTCGATCTTTTCGACGGTGGGCCCCGCCGTGACGAGCACGCGCTTCCCGGAGAAATCCGCGCCGCGCGATAAGATCCCTTCGATCGCCTCGACGATGGCGGCGGGCTCGGACATCCGGCCCACGTCGTCGTCACCGCAGGCGAGCAGCCCGCTCTCCGGGCCGACGGTCAGTACGCCGCGCGCGCGCAGCGTGTTCAAATTGTCCCGGCACGCGGCGTTTTTCCACATGCGGGTGTTCATCGCGGGCGCCAGAAGAACCGGGCACGTGACCGCCGCGGCGGTTGTGGTAATGAGGTCGTCGGCGATGCCCGCGGCCATCTTCCCGATGAAGTTGAATGTGGCCGGCGCAACGACGAATGCGTCCGCCCACCGGGCGACGGCGATGTGATCCATCTCAAACTCGCGGGTAAACTGGTCGACATACGCGCGCTGACCGCTGAGCGTTTCAAGCGTCAGCGGTGCGATGAACTTGGTGGCGTTTTCGGACATCAAAACGCGCACGGCACAGCCGCGCTTCATGAGGCGGCTGACCAATTCCGCAGCCTTGTAGGCGGCGATGCCGCCTGTAACACCCACGGCGATCCTCTTTCCCTCAAGCATCCCATGCCCCCCTCGATTGTATCACAAACAAGCGAAAACCGTCTGATTTTCGCTCGTCACGGCGTTTCCTTCCCGACTCACCTAAGCAGGGGATCGTCTTCCTCTTCCACCCTTGTAAAGGCGATCAGCCCGCGCCGGATCTCCTCGATGGCGATGGAGAGGGGCTTGATCTCCTTGGTGTCGATGAGCGGCATGGCGCCTCCGATGAGTTCGCGCGCGCGCTTGGAGGCCTCGACGGCCAGCGTGTACCTGCAATCAACCTTCTGAAGAAGCTCGCCAATCGGCGGATCGATCATCATATCAGTTGCCTCCCTTGGTCAAAGATTCTGTCAGTCCGTCCAAAAACGCGATGTTCCTTTTTACCTCGAGGCGGCTCGCCTGTATGATGGCGTACACCTCTTCGGCGGCGGTTTCCAGCGCGTTCTCGACGACGCTCCAGTCCTGATGGATGATTAAGTAATCGTAGTCGTACGCCTGTTTGATCTCGCTCGACGCGGTTCCCAGGCGTATGCGGATAACTTCCTCGGTTTCCGTATGTCGGTCGCGCAGCCGTTTTTCGATATTTTCGCGGCTGGGCGGGCTGACGAAGATGCCCTTCACCAGGTCGGGGTACTGGTTTTTTGCCTGTACGCAGCCCTGCACGTCGATCTCGAGAATGAGGTCGCGCCCCTTTGAAAGCTCTTCGACCACGACCGATTTCAGCGTTCCATAGCGATCCTGATGATGGACGTATGCCCACTCAAAGAACGCGCCTTCGGCGACCAGCCGATCGAATTCCTCGTTTGAAAGGAAATGATAATCGACGCCGTCCACCTCGTTGACGCGCGGTTTTCGAGTGGTACAGCTCACCGAGATGCCCACATCCGCATGCGTTTCGAGGACTTTTTTCACAATCATCGACTTTCCGGCACCCGCCGGGCCTGAAATCACGAACAGAGATCCGCTGGACAATGGTATCCCTCCGTCTGTTTGTTGCGGCGCGTCACTCGACGTTCTGCACCTGCTCGCGCAGCTTCTCGATGACGGCCTTTCCCTCGACGACGAGGCCCGTGATCGGGATATCCTGCGACTTGGAAGAGATCGTATTGACCTCCCGGTTGAGTTCCTGCACGACGAAGTCGATCCTGCGGCCCACGGGCTCCTCGCTCTCAAGACATTCCCGCAGAAGCCCGATGTGGCTCTTGAGCCGAACCGTTTCCTCGTCGATGGCGCTCTTTTCCGCCATGATGGCGACTTCGGCAAGAAGCCGCGCCTCGTCCACGTTCTGGCCGATCAAATCCTCGATGGATGCGCGCAGCCGCCGGGTGTAATCGCCCACCGTGGCCGGGTAGCGCTCCTCGATTTTACAGGTGATTTCCTCGAGGGCATCCACCTGCTTGCGGACATCCCGCAAAAGTTCCTCACCCTCCCGGGCACGCATGGCGTTGAGCGCGGAAAGCGCCGCTTCCATGGCAAGGGACATGAGCGCGCGCAGCGCCGCCTGATCCTCCTCGGCCTCGGTGATCTGAAGGACGTCGGGAAACCGCGCCACGTTCATCACCGTGCGGTCGTCCGCGAGCCCTTCCACCCCGTCAAGGGCGTCCATGTACGCGGTGAGAAGCGCCCTGTCGAGCTCCACAGCCTTTGCGTCCGCGCGGCGGTTTTTGTACGTGATGTAGACTTCCACGTGGCCGCGCGCCACCGCCGCCGCGATGCGCTTGCGCGCATCGTCCTCCAGAAACGAAAAGGAACGCGGCATGCGGAAACTGAGGTCGAGAAAGCGGTGGTTGACGCTCTTCAGCTCCACCGAAAGCTCGCGGCCGTCCAGCTCGCGCGTGGCGCGCCCGTAACCGGTCATGCTCCGCACATCCTCACCCCCTCCGCCGACATTTCAATATCAGATTATATCATATTTTTGTTGTCCCCGCACGCGTTGTCCGAAATTTAATGGCATTCTTCAAGCATTTTCAGGAACTCGTCTTCCCCGATGACGGGGATCCCCAACTCCCGTGCACGGGCGAGTTTGCTGCCCGCGCTCTCGCCCGCCACCACGAGGCTGGTCTTTTTGGAGACGCTCCCCGCCGCCTTTCCGCCGCGCTCCGCCACGGCGCGCTCGGCATCCGCGCGGGTGATGGCGGAAAGCGAACCCGTCAAAACCACCGTCATGCCGGAAAACGTCCCCGCCGCCGTCGGCGCCGTCCATTCCGGCGCAACGCCTTCGGAAAGGAGATTGTCGATGAGCGCGCCATTCAAGGGGTCCGCGAAAAACGCGGCGATGGAATCGGCGACAATTTCGCCGACCTCCTCAATAGCGGTAAGCTCCTCCCGGGTCGCCCGCCTGAGCGCGTCCACCGATCCGAAGCGCGAAGCCAAATCCCGGGCGGTCTTGATGCCCACGTTGGGAATGCCCACGGCATAGATGAACGAATCGAGCCTGCACGCCTTGCTTTTTGCGATGGCGGCGACAAGGTTTTCCGCCTTCTTCTCCGCAAACCGGTCGAGAGCGACGAGCTGCTCCTTTTGGAGCCGGTAGAGGTCGCTCGCCTCCCGGACGAGGTCCGCGTCCACCAGCTGCTCCGCCGTCTTCTCGGAGAAGGTCTCGATGTCCATGGCGTTCCTGCCCGCGAAGTGGTCGAGCCGGGCGACGATCTGCGGCTTGCAGCCGTCGCGGTTCAGGCAGAACAGGTTGGCGCCACGCTCGACGACCTGCGCGCCGCACGCGGGGCAGATTTCCGGTTTTTCGATCTCCCGCTCGCTTTCGTCAAAGACATCTACGCGGCCCATGATCTCGGGGATCACCTCATTGGAGCGCCGGATCCACACCTTCGCGCCGACTTTGACGCGCTTTCTGAGGATGTCGCCAAAGTTGTTGAGCGTGGCGCGCCGGACAGTGGCCCCCGCAAGCTCCACGGGTGCGACGAACGCCAGGGGCGTAAGCTTGCCCGTGCGGCCCAGCTGCCAGACAACGTCCTCGACGGTGGTGATCTGCTCTTCCGCCTCAAACTTGTACGCCACCGCCCAGCGGGGAAATTTGTCCGTGTAGCCCATGAGCGCGCGCGTGGCGAAGTCCGTCACCTCGATCACCGCGCCGTCGATCATGTAGTCGAGCGCGCCGCGCGCTTCCTCGATTTGATCCACCGCGGCATTGATTTCATCGACCGTTTCCGCGTAGAGCTCGCAGCCCGAAACCGGGAGGCGGTTCTCGACGAGAAAGGCCATCATTTCCCGCTGGTCGGCGAATGTTCTCCCCTCGATGTAGCCCACGTCATAGAAGCAGACGTCGAGCCTGCGCGAGGCGGTCACGGCGGGATTGAGGTTACGAATGGCGCCCGCCGCGGCGTTGCGCGGGTTTTTGAAGGGTTCCGCTGCCGTCTCGTTGAGCTTTTCGAGGGTCGAAATCTTCATGAAGCACTCGCCGTGCACCTCAAACGTTCCCTTGTAGGGAACGGACAGCGGAATGGAGCGGATGGTCTTGACCTGTGGAAGCACCATCTCCCCCGTGACGCCGTTGCCCCGGGTCGCGGCGGTGACGAGGTTGCCGTCCTCATAGGTGAGGTTGATGGTCAAGCCGTCGAATTTATGCTCCACGACGTAGGAAAGCGGCGGCAGGTTTGCCCCGCCCGCCACGGCCTCGGCACGCAGCTTTTCCGCGCGGCGCACCCAATCGGCCACGGCCTCCTTGGATTGCGCCTTGTCCATGGACCAAAGCCGCGCAATGTGCGCGTGGGGTTGAAAGGAGGCGAGAGGCTCCGCGCCCACCCGGCGCGTGGGCGAATCGGGCAGAGCCTCGCCCGTTTCCGCCTCCAGCACCTTGAGCTCGTCGTAGAGTTTGTCCCACTCCGCGTCCGACATGGTGGGGTCGGAGAGGGTATAATACCGGTACGACGCCTCGTTGATCCTGTCGACGAGGGCGCGCATCTTCTCCATATATGGGTTCCTCCGTTATTTGTGCATCTTGACGATCGGCGCGGCATTGGCCGCGAAAATTTTCACCGATCCGGAATCGAAATTGATCTTCACCCGCTGAGAAGCGCCCGAACCCGTGACCTCGTCCACCGTCCCCGGGCCGAACATCCTGTGCAGCACCCGATCGCCGGCGGCGAACAGGGTCTGGGGCGCGGCGGACTCCGGCTCCGGCCGCGTGAAGCCGCGCTGCACGCCGGAAATGCCCAATTCGGCGGCGCCCCCACGGGGACGCATGGACGCGCTGGGCGGCGGCACGCGCGCACCCGGCCGCTGACGGCCCTCGTTCAGAAGCCTTGCGGGAATCTCGCCCACGAAGCGCGAGACAGGATTCGCCTGCCGTGCGTTGTAGAGCATGCGCGTCCGGGCGTGGGTCATCCAGAGCCGCTTGCGCGCCCGGGTGATGCCCACGTAACAGAGCCGCCGCTCCTCCTCCAACTGGGCATCGTCAAACAGCGCGCGCGTGATGGGAAACACACCCTCCTCACAGCCCGCCAGAAACACACAGTCGAATTCCAGTCCCTTGGCGGCGTGGAGGGTCATGAGCGTCACCGCGCCGCCGCGCTCGTCCATGGAATCGAGGTCCGTGACAAGCGCCACGTTCTCCAAAAAATCCGTGACCGTCCCGTCCGGGTTCTGTTCCTCGAACTCGCGCACCGCGCCCTCGAGCTCCCGGATGTTCTCGATGCGCGCCTCGTTTTCGTCGCTCTTGACCGCCTCCAGCGCGCGCACGTAGCCCGTCTTTTCGATCACCGCCGCGAGAAATTCGGACGGCTTTGACGCGTACAGAATTTCGGTGAGGTCGATCATGATCTCCGCAAACTGCCCGACCATCATCTTCGCCCGTGCGCTCAGGGGGGCGTTCTCGGCGTCCAGCGCCGCGGAAAGAAGGGGCATTTCGCTCTCCTGGGCATACTGGGCAAGCGCATCCACGGTGGTATCCCCGATGCCGCGCTTGGGTTCGTTGATGACCCGCCGGGTGGACACGTCGTCGTCGGGATTGACCAGCACGCGCATGTAGGCAATGAGGTCCTTGACCTCCTTGCGGTCGTAGAATTTGAGCCCGCCGTACACCCGGTACGCAACGCCGGAGCGCACGAACGCTTCCTCCAGCACGCGCGACTGGCCGTTGGTGCGGTAGAGAACGGCGATGTCCCCCGCCCGCGTGCCCTCGCGCTCGAGCTTGTTCACGGACCCGGAGACGTAGGCCGCCTCGTCCCGCTCGTCCAGCGCGTCATATACGGTAATGCGCTCCCCCGGGTCGGACTCGGTCCACAGCGCCTTTTCCTTGCGTCCCTCGTTGTGGGCAATGACCTGATTCGCCGCGTCGAGGATGTTGGCGGTCGAGCGATAATTCTGCTCGAGTTTGATGACCTTCGCCGCCGGGAAATCCTTTTCAAATTCCAGGATGTTGCGGATGTCCGCGCCGCGCCAGCCGTAGATGGACTGGTCGTCGTCGCCCACCACGCACAGGTTCTGCCGGTCGCCCGTGAGGAGCCGCACCAGCTCGTACTGCGCGAGGTTCGTATCCTGATACTCGTCTACCAGTATGTACTGAAATCTATCGCGGTAGTAGTCGAGCACCGGGGGATTTTCGGCAAGCAGCTCGAGGGTTTTGATGATAAGGTCGTCAAAGTCCAGTGCGTTGTTTAACCTGACCGTCTTTTCGTAGAGCTCGTAGGCCTCAAAGAGTTTGCGGTTGCGGAAGTCGTCCCCCGCCTCCTTCAGCCAGTCCCGGGGCGAGAGCATTTTGTTTTTCGCGTCGGAAATCACCGAGCGCAGAAGCTTGGGCGGGAATTCCTTCTCGCCGAGGTTCAGCTCCTTCACCACGCCCTTCAAAACCGTCATCTTGTCGTCGTCGTCGTAGATGGCAAAGGCGCGCTTGTAGCCCATCTTCTCGATATCCCGCCGGAGGATGCGCGCGCAGGAGGAATGAAATGTGGAAATCCACGCATCCTCCGCCGCGCCGCCGGTCAGAACCCGCACGCGCTCCGCCATTTCCCGGGCGGCCTTGTTGGTAAACGTGATGGCGAGAATCTTCCACGCCGGGACGCCCTTTTCCATGATGTGGGCGATCCGGTAGGTGAGCACCCGCGTCTTTCCGCTGCCCGCGCCGGCCAGCACGAGAAGGGGGCCCTCCGTCTGGACCACCGCCTCCCGCTGGGGCGGGTTCAGCAGGTTTAAATCAATCATTCTTTCCTTCCCCTGATAGTTTTTCAATGACGGACATGTATCCGCCCGCGCCGTAGGTGAGCGAGCGGTTCACCCGCCCGATGGTCGCGGTGGAGACGCCCGTCTTTTCCACAATGTCGTTATAGGTCACCTTGTCCTTTAGGAGGATCGCAACCTCCAGCCGCTGCGAGAGATCGCGGATCTCGCGCACCGTCAGAAGATCCTCCATGAAGCGGTAGCACTCCTCCTCGCTTTCCAGCGAGAGAAGCGCCCTTGCGAGCAGATCTGTGGCGGGATTCTTCAGGCGCGACGTATACATGGTGCCATCTCCTTTGCTTTCGCACGTTAAGGCGCAAACATATTATAGCCCTTTTTTACCGCTTCCGTCAAGCTCGATCGGGTGCCGAAGCAGGGCGATCCCTTACGAAAGCTCAAGGAGGTTTGGAGAGCCACAGCCCTCCGTATTCGATCATTTTTGTCTGCTGAGGTGAATTTGCCGCCTGAAATGCGGGCGAAAATGGATTCGTCCGGCATTTACGCGAGGAACTTCAGAAATCCGGTTCCCCGTTCTCCCGCAATCGCTTACAGCGAAGTCATAAGCGATTGCCCTGGGCGCCGCAGCCGCCGCGAGTGTTTTGGGAAAGCGTTGACGGGGCCGGCCGCTTCTGCTAGAATGGGCGCGGATTGGGGGAAATATCGATGAATTACCGCGAGAGATTTGAGGCGGCCGTCAACCTGAAACCCGTCGATCGCCCGCCGTTCGACCTTGAGGGGACGCCCATGTCGAAGATCATGACGTCCCGGCTGTGGGACGAACTGTGCGCGGCGCTTGGCGTCGCGGGCGAAAACAGGCGTGAGCTCGCGCTCCGAAAGCTGGACATTGACTTTCGCCCGGTGGGCGGGATGCCGACGCCCCAAGGCCCGCTCGCGCGGCGGATTTCCCCGACGCGAAGCACGGATGATTGGGGCGTGGAGCGCGCCCTGGTGGGAAGCGATTGGCAGATTGTCAAAGCGCCGCTCAAGGATGCGTCGCTTGAGGACCTGGACGCGTTCCCCTGGCCGGACGCCGCCCGCGTCGACCCAAGGCAAATCGACGCCTGGCGCGACGAGGCGAAGCGGCTTTGGGAGGAAACGGGCTACGTCGTCGCGTGCGAGCATCCCGTGTACGGCGTTCTGGAGCTCGGCTGCTGGATGTGCGGCTTCGACGATTTCCTCTACCGCCTGGCGGGCGAGCCGGAGTTTGTCGAGCGCTTCTTCGGGCATGTGTGGCGCTATCAGGCGGACATCATCGATCTTTATTACAAAAAACTCGGTCCGTACATCCACCTGACCACCAGCGGCGACGACTTCGGCACCCAGAACGCGGCGTTCCTCTCGCCGCGCATGTTTTCAGAGCTCGTCGCGCCGTTCTACGACAGGCGGATTGCCCTTACCGCCCAGTACACGGACGCGTACTTTTTCCACCACAGCTGCGGCAGCGTGTTTTCCCTTATTCCGCGGCTCATCGAGTCGGGAGTGCGTATTCTCAACCCCATCCAGCCCAACGCCCGGGACATGGAGCCGGAAAAGCTGCTGGGCGCGTTCGGCGACCGGCTCGCCTTCTGGGGCGGCATCGATACCCAACACGTGCTGCCGGATGGAACCCCGGACGAAGTAACCGCTCACGTGCGCGCGGTGTGTTCCGCGTTTGGAGGGCGCGGCGGATACGTTCTCGCGCCGGGTCACTGCCTGCAGGACGACGTGCCCGCTCAAAACATCATCCGCCTGTACGAGGCCGGGCACGAATATTACGGCGCATAGCGCGGCCCCCCCGCCTCAACGAACGAGTGATTCGACAAACCCGGCAGATTGCGCGCAATCTGCCGGGTTTCTCTCTGAACGGGACAAAGGCGCGGTCCGCCTCACAGGCATTTTTCGAGGATGTCCGCGATCCGTTCGCACGCGCGGCCGTCGCCGTATGGATTGCTCGCCCGGGACATCGCCCGATACGCAGTCTCGTCGTCGAGCAGCGTCTTAAGCTGCCGGTAGATCGTCTCCTCGTCGGTTCCCACAAGCTTGAGCGTTCCGGCGGCGATGCCTTCGGGCCGCTCGGTCGTGTCGCGCATGACGAGCACCGGCTTCCCAAGGCTCGGCGCTTCCTCCTGAATTCCGCCGCTGTCCGTCAGCGTCAGGTAACACCGCGCAAGGAAGTTGTGGAAATCCACCACGTCCAATGGCTCGATGATGCGGATCCGGTCCACACCCCCGAGCTCCGCGTCCGCCACCTCGCGCACCGCCGGATTCAGATGGATCGGGTAAATCGCCTTCACGTCGCCATATTCCTCCACGATCCTGCGGATGGCGCGGAACATGCTGTGCATCGGTTTCCCGAGATTTTCGCGGCGGTGCGCCGTGATGAGAAGAAGCCGGCTGCCCGACGCCCAGTCGAGCTGCGCATGGGAATATGCGGAATCGACGGTGGTCTTGAGCGCGTCGATGGCAGTATTGCCCGTGACGTAGACGGTCTTCGGGTCCCGGCCCTCGTCCACGAGGTTCTTGCGGGACATCTCGGTGGGCGCAAAGTTGTATTGCGCCACGATGCTGACAGCCTGGCGGTTGAATTCCTCGGGATAAGGTGAATAAATGTTGTGCGTCCGGAGTCCGGCCTCCACGTGGCCCACCGGAATTTGCAGATAATAGCACGCCAGCGCCGTCACAAACGTGGTGGTGGTGTCGCCGTGCACGAGCACGACGTCGGGCGCCGCAGCCGCCAGGACGGATTTGATTTTGCCGAGAATATTGACCGTGATGTCAAAAAGCGTCTGTCCGGGCTGCATGATGTCAAGGTCGTACTCGGGATGCACGTCAAACACGTCCAGCACCTGCCTGAGCATCTGCCTGTGCTGCCCGGTCACGCAAACCTCGGTGTGCAACCCCGCGCGGCCGCGCAGCTCCTTGACGAGCGGGCACATTTTGATGGCTTCCGGCCGCGTGCCGAAGACCAGGAGTACTTTTTTCATAGATGGTATTTCCCTTCAACCGGCACCACGTTGCGGGTGTCAAACACGATCTTTCCCGCGAGCTTGCCGGCGTTTTGAATGATTTGGCCGTGGCCGACCATGATCACCACGATGTCCACCGCGTCGAGGAACTCCTCCAGCGAGTCATGCTGATTTTCAACGATCTTCTTCTTCACCCACGGATCGTAGACCTGAACGAGGCCGCCCGCCAGGGAGTTGTCCAGCCGTTCCAGCAGTTGGAGCGTCGGGCTTTCGCGGACGTCGTCGACGTTTTCTTTATACGTAAGCCCGTAAAGGCCCACCCGCGCGGCGTCCGTGATGTTTTTTTCGCGCATGATGTCGCGTATGCGCCTGATCACGTGCTTCGGCATGCCGTCGTTTGTGCGCCGCGCCGTCAGGATGAGGTTCGCGAGCCCCGGATAGTCGCCCACCAGGAACCACGGATCGACGGAAATGCAGTGCCCGCCCACGCCGGGACCCGGCGAGAGGATGTTGACGCGGGGATGCATGTTGGCGATTCGGATGATTTCATACACGTCCAGGCCCGCGCTGTGGCAAATCTTGGTGAGCTCGTTGGCAAAGGCGATGTTGATGTCCCTGTACGTGTTTTCCACGACCTTCGTCATCTCGGCGGTCCTGTTGTCCGTCACGACGATGTCGCCCTGGCAGAACGTCTTGTAGATCGCCTTGATGCGCTCACCGACGGCGGGATCGTCCGCGCCGATGGTGCGGGAATTGTGCTCAAGCTCGTAGAGCATGTTGCCGGGGATGATGCGCTCGGGCGCATGGGCGAGGGTGATCTTTTTATGGACCAGGGGGCGTATGTGCTTATCGATCGTGCCGGGTGCGACGGTGGATTCGATGACGATCGCCGCGCCGTCCGAGCAGACCTCCTGCACCGAGCGAAAGGCATTTATGACGTACGTGGCGTCAATTTTTTTGCTCAGCTTATCGTAGGGCGTGGGCACGGCGATGATGTACACGTCCGCGCGCTGGTATTCGGTCGTAAACGTGACGCCGTTGTTCACCGCGCGAAAAAAAAGATCCTCCAACCCATCCTCTTGAAACGTAACCTGCCCGGCGTTGAGCTGCCTGACAAGTTCGGCGTTTTGATCGATGCCGACGACGTCGTTTCCGTGTGCCGCAAGCATCAGAGTGGTTGGAAGTCCGATGTAACCCAGGCCGATCACATTAATTCTCATGAGATACTCCCGTCTGCAATCCGTATATCTTTGGAAGCGTGAATCTGTATATGTTTTAAGTATATCTGTCAGTGATGACGTTGTCAAGGGCAAATGAAGTGCACAAATCTGACATGAATCCGCTTCCACATTGCCATGCGGATTGCACGACTTCCGATGCTTTCAGCAACAGCAAATAACGTGCGATTCATGATACAGCTGACTCAGATTGCGCGAATCGTTCTCATGGAGAGGGGCGGCATCGGCGTACAGTCCCCGTCAACTTGCCTTTTCGGCCCTCCGTTCCACAGGGCGGGGCGACATTCGTCGCCCCGCCCTGTCATGCCAGAAACCGGGCGATCGCCCCGCACGCGGTTTGCGCATCGTAGTTGCCAAAGTCCAACCGCATGTCGCAACGGATCCCATCAAACGTGCCGTGCTTTTTTTCAAGCATGGCGGAGACAGGCGGCGGCAGTTTTCCACCCATGCGCTTGGAAAAACGTTCCATTTTGACCGCAAGCGGCGCGGTTATGAGGACGCGAACGCAATCCTCCGGCAGGAGCGCGAGCTGATCCATCTCGCTGACCACGTAGATCACAGGCTCGATTGCACCCGCGAGGAGCGCCGCGAAGGCCCTTCGCGCCTCAGGCTCGCTCTTGGCAAGCCGCACATAGTCCTTGCCCGCGTACACCTTGGCGTTGAGGTCCACCCGAAGGGTCTCCGCCAGCGTGGACTTCCCCACACAGCTTTCTCCGATGAGGGCGATCACCTTCATCCGATGATCTCCCGCAAGAAGTCCACGGCCTTCTGAATGTCGGCGGCGGGATCGTGCCCCACCTCGCGCTCGATGGTCAAAAAGCCCTTGTACCCCACGTCGGTCAGCGCCTGAAGATATGCCCTGAACGGCACGCTGCCCTCGCCCAGGGGCAGCTCCTCGTAGGCCGGGTCCGCGCCCGGATCGCCGTTGACGAGGCCGTAAATCACCTCGGGATCGCGGTCCAGAAGCTTCACGCCGTCCTTGGCGTGGGTATGCACGATGTAATCCTTGAGGGTATGTACCGCCGCCACCGGGTCGTCCCCCGTCACCATGGCAAGATTCGCCGGGTCGAGGTTCACCGCCACGCCGGTCGAATGCAGGGAATCGAGGAATGTCTTGAGCGTCGCGGCCGTTTCGGGTCCGGTTTCGATGGCAAAGTGGGCGTCAAGGCTGTCGGCGTACCGGGCGAGCTGACCGCACGCGTCCTGCATGATCTTGAACCGCGCATGCGCCGGATCGGCGGGCGTCACGCCGATGTGCGTGGTGACGATGTTGGTGCCGAGCTCCTTGGCGAGATCGAGGATGCGCTTTGAGCGCTCGATGAGCGCCGGATTGAGATCCGCGTTTCCGAAGCCGCGGCCCAAATCGCCGCACAGCGCCGAAATAACGAGGCCTTTGTCGGCAACCATCCGCTTGAAGTCGCGCCTTTTTGGGCCTACCAGTTCCTCGGGCGACATCTCGCCCTTGGTGGCGTACACTTGCACGCCCTTCGCGCCCAACTCCGCCGCCATCCGGAGCGCCTCCGGCATGGGTTTTCTGAACGAGTCCGCAATGACACCGATTGGGAAATTGTACATGCTACCCCTCCTTGTCGTACCCGCCGAGCCCCTCCAGCACGAGTTTTTCCAGCTCGGCGGCCATTTCTTCCGCCGTGCGGCGAAAGCCGCCCGTCGCCCAGGCCACCAGCACGGAGGCCGCGCCGCTGGCAATGAACAAATAAATGACCTCTGCCCGCTCGCCTTCGATGCCCATGGCGCTCAGTTCGCGCAGCATGTCCGGCTTCCACACCTCGCACACGCGGAACAGAAAACCGATGTTGTCCACCGAGCGGATGATGATGGACAAAAGCTCCCGATAGGAATAAAACACGTCGCACAGCTGGCCGATGAGCGAAACGATGTCGTCAAAATCCCCCTTGGAAGCCTTTACCTCATCATACATCTCCTCCTTGATGCTGTCAAGAAGGTCCTGCGGACTGGCATAATGAACGTAGAAGGTTGAGCGGTTGATGTCCGCACCCTCACAGATTTCCTTGACCGCAATCTTTTCGATGGGCTTTTCCTTCATGATGGAAATCAGGCTGTCCCGAAGCACCATCTTCGTGTACTTCACCCTTCTGTCCTGCTTCATCCTCGCCTCCGTAAATTTACAGATCCGCATGTCGGGCACACGTCATTTAGAATCCATATGTCTTTTTTATTACATTTGCCTTTTATCAGTCGGTTGTATTTCCGACACGGGCATTCTATCATACAGATGTCTAAAATGCAACACCCGAAGGAGAATAAAATGAACGGACACGCACTTCTCTCGGACGCGCCCGTAAAGCGCGCGGTGGCGCGCCTGGCCATTCCGTCGGTTCTGAGCGCGATCCTGTCCATCGCCTACAACCTGACGGACACATATTTCGTGGCGCTTTTGCGCGACACGGCGCAGTTGGCGGCGGTCTCAATTTCGATGCCGGCGATGATGCTGCTCTCGGCCGCGGTCGGCCTCATTTCTTCCGGCGCGCCCTCCCTCATTTCGCTGCTGGCGGGAGCGGGCAGGGTGAAGGACGCCGCGCACGTACGCTCGTTTTGCGTGTACGGCTCGCTCCTCATCGGCCTCGTCGCGACGCCCCTCGCCCTCCTTTTGGTCCGTCCCTTCCTCTTCATGCTGGGCGCGCGGGGCGATGTTCTTTTCTATGCCGCGCGCTATGCGGGCATCGTGGCGGCCTTTTCCGCCGTTGGCGGCACGCAGGGCGCCATGCAGGGCATCCTCAAGGCGGATGGACGCGCGGCGGAGGCGGGAATTGGAAGCGCATTGGGCATCCTCGCCAACGCGGCACTCGATCCCCTGTTCATTTTCCAATTCAAAATGGGCGTCGGCGGCGCGGCGCTGGCGACGGGTCTGGGCGGGCTGATTTCCCTTTGCTATTTTGCCGTCCGCCTGCGCGGCACGATTCCCCTGCGGGCAATCAATCCGGGCAAAGCCCTCGCCCGGCGCTCGATCGCGCTGGGGCTTTCGGGAACGCTCTCCAATGTGCTCACCGCGCTCACGATCGGCGTCTCGCTCCTCTTCGCGGCGGACTACGGCGACGCGCTCATCGCGGCCATCTCCGTGGCCTCCAAGGTCTACGCCATCTCCATCACCCTGGCCGCGGCGCTGGCGTTCAGCCTTCAGCCCTTCGTGGGCTACAACTTTGCCGCCGAAAAGCGCGGACGCATGCGGCGGGGCATCGCCCTTTCCCTGGGCGTCGGCACCGCCGTCTGCCTCGCCTCGGCCGTGGCATACCTTTTCTTGGGGGACGCATTCATGCGCGCGTTTTCGGACGATCCGGCGATCATCCGTTCCGGCGCCCGGATGATGCGCTTTTTCGCCATCGGCGTGCCCTTCGCCTCCCTTGAAATGACCGCGGTGATGTACCTCTCCGCGACCGGTCAGGCGGGGCGCTCCATCGTTGCGGGGTTGGGCCGTCAGCTTGTTCTGTTCTTCCCGGCGCTGTTTCTCCTGCGGGCGCTTTTGGGCCTCGACGGACTCATGCTCGCCTATCCGGCAACGGATGTCGCCGCGGCCGCATTGGGCGCGGGACTGTGCCTCCTGCGCGCGCCCGGCGGCGCACAATTGAAAAGGCCCCCGCGGGGGGGCCTGCCGGTCATCGAAAGAACCTGAAGTATATTACGATTGCCACAACGATCCATAGGACAATCGAGATGGGACGTCTGATGCGCTTGATCTGCTCGTCCGTGAGCGACCCGAGCCGGGGCCGGATCTTCTTTCCGCACTTGGGGCAGATTTCGCTTCCCTCGGGAATCCGCTCCTGGCAGGAAGGGCACGTCATGGTCGGGCGTCCGTCGTTCATCGCTTTCGCCTCCCGTCACTGATAGATGAAGTTGTACAGCTCGTTGGTGTTGGTCTGCAAATCCGTGTCGTAGAGCATGGACTGTTCGTTGCGCGTCTCCTGCTTGTAGGAGTTGTTGACCGGCAGCCGGAACTGCTCGATGGACTCGAGGTCCGCCTTCATTACGGTGGTCGCGACGGCGAGCAGCTTGTCCATGCTCAGGTTCGTGCGCACATAGCCGAACAGGTCCGTCGCGAGCCCCATGACTTCCAGCATGTTCTTGGTCTTGACCTTGTCCAGAAGCGCGATGAGCACCGTCCTCTGCCGCTCCGCGCGGGAGAAGTCGCTGTCGATCTTTCGGATGCGGGCGTAGGCAAGCACCTGGCGTCCGTTGAGGTGGGTATTCTCGCCGAAGGTTTCGAGCCAGACGTTGGTCGCCTCAAGCTCCGATTCGTCGATGCCCGCCTTATAGGCAAGCTTCGCCTGCTGGAGCGCGTTTTTGTTGATCTGTTCCATTTCCGCCTCGGTGATGGTGATGTCGACGCCGCCGAGCTTCTCCGCAATGATGGAGAAGGAGGTAAAGTCCACCATGGCATAATACTGGATGTTCATGCCGAACAGCTCGTTGACCGTCTTCATGGCCAGCTCCGGGCCGCCGAAATAGTTGGCCGCGTTGATCCGGTAGGTGCCGTTGTACTTCCCGATGTCTGTAAAATCCACCGCCATGTCGCGCATGATGGAGGTGAGTTTGACCTCGCCGGTGGCGGTGTTCACCGAACAGATGATCATGGTGTCCGTGCGCGAGGATTCGTCCAGCGAGCGCGCGTCGCTCCCGAGGAGCAGTATGTTGAGCCAATTCTCGTCGAGACCCGATGTAATGTTCAGATCCTCGACGTTCACCATCTCGTCCTCGGTCAGGCCCGCGATGACCGCGTCCTGATCGCCCAACCGTTCCGCAAGGGAACCCTCCTCGGTGGTCGCCGGTGTTTCGGTTGCGTCAGAAGGCTGATCCGTCGCGGAAAGAAGCGCGTTAGCCGGCGTCGGGGTCGGCTCGACCTTCGCGCCGTCGCTTTTGTTGTTGAGTACGCCAACCAAAACGCCCGAGCCGATGGCAATGAGCGCAACGATGGAAAGAAATATGTAAAAGCGGCCGGCCACGCGCGTACGCCTTTTCCGCTGCGGCGGACGCGCGCCGTTCTGCCTCTGGTCCCCCCGCGGGGCGCCGGGTTGAGATGGCCGTCTGCGATCTGACATAACTGATCCCCCTGTGATGTGAGATGCCATATGGAAAATTATAACCCGCCAGGCGTCATAAATCAAGGCACAAAAATGAGGCGGGCGCGCAGTGCCCCCGCCCCCTTGCCTATTTGCCCGCCACGGAAAGCTTCTTTACGAGCACGGAAGGACTGGCATAGTTGCTGTTGGAGGCGGAGCCAAACCTGAGATCGCTCCCCACGCGGATGATGTCCTTCAAAAGCTGGTAGAAGTTACCGGCCACCGTAATCTGCCGGACAGCCTCCCCGCGGACGCCGTTTTTCACCAGATACCCCCGGGCGCTCAAGGAAAAGTCGCCGCTGATCTCGTTGGCGCCGGAATGAAGGCCCTGAACGCCCGTAATGAGCAGTCCCTCGCCCATCTCCGCAAGGAGCGCGTCCAGAACCTTTTCGCCCGGCGCGATGTAGAAATTGCTGGGCGAGACGCCCACCGGGGACGAATAGGAGGCGCGGGACGCGTTGGCCGTGGTCTTGACGCCCTGCTTGTTCGCGGTCATCATGTTGTGCATGAGGGTCGTCAGCACGCCCGCACGCACGATTTCCTTTTTGTAGGTGGGCACGCCTTCGCCGTCGAAGGGCATGGAGCCCGCGGCCTTTGCCCTGTGCGGGTCGTCCACGATGGTCACGCAGTCGGCGGCAATGACCTCGCCTTCGCGGCCCTTCAAGAGGGACATGCCCTTCTGGGCGCTGTCGGCGGAAAAAATGCCGGAGAACTTCCAGAGAATGCTCGTCATGGCGTCCCAGCGCAGCACGACGGGGCACGCGCCGGAAGCGGGTTTTTCCCAATGCAGCCCGTCCGTGGCCTCCGAGACAGCCTCCGCGATCATTTCATCCACATCGTATTCGGCGGGGTCGGCGGTCAAAAACAGCTTGAAGGCATTGCTGACCTCGCCGTCTTCCTTCGCCACCGGCGCGAGGTAGCCGCCCATAATGTTGGCCTCATAGGACGCGTCGAGTCCCTTGGTGTTGGCGATGACGACCTTGCGGGATTCGGAAAATACGCCGCAGTTTTCCACCTGCTCGATGCGGCTGTCCAGCGCCAGCGCCTTTGTCTCCATGTCCCGGGCGAGCTTGAGCTTCTCCGCCGCGGTTAGGTCCGCCACCGCCCGGCTGAAAATGTCGAGCTTTTCATACGCGGCCCCGCCCCCGAACAGGAATTGCCGGTCCTCGCTCCCGATGAGCTCCGCGTTGGTCTTCGCGGCGTCGGTGAGCATTTCGATGGACTCGTCGTCCAGCGCCTGGGTGGAGGCATATCCCATCTTTCCGTTCACCAGCGCGCGAAAGCCGAGCCCCGCGCCGTCCGAAACGGAATAGTCCACGATTTCGCCCTTGAACACCGACGCGGAAAAGCTCGATCCGCTTTCAAAGTAGACCTCGCACGCGTCCAGCCCCTTTTCGGCCGCCCGCGCGAACAGTTTATTGATGAATTCTCGCGTTTCCATTTATCTGCCCCCCACCGTCATGCTCGTCACCCGGATCATCGGCTGGCCGACATTCGTCGGCACCGAGCCGCTCATGGAGCCGCACATGCCCTGCGCCATCGTCATGTTCCTGCCCACCCGGTCGATTTTTTTGAGGATGTCCGCGCCCCGCCCGATGAGCGTCGCACCGCGCACAGGCCTGTCGATCCTTCCGTCCTTGACCAGATATCCCTCGTCCACCGCGAAATTGAATTCGCCCGTCACCGGGTTCACCGAACCGCCGCCCATGGACTTGGCGTAGAGTCCGTCGCCCATGGTGGCGATGATTTCCGCGTCGTCGTGTTCGCCCGCCGCAATGTAGGTGTTGCGCATGCGGGAGGTGGGCGCGAAGGTGTAGTCCTGCCGCCGGGCGGAGCCGGTGACCGCCATGCCCATGCGCCTGCCGTTCAGCCGGTCAACCATGTAGTTTTTGAGGATGCCGTTTTCGATGAGCACGAGCTTCGTCGAAGGCGTGCCCTCGTCGTCGACGTTGATGGAGCCCCACTCGTTGGGCATGGTGCCGTCGTCGATGGCGGTGACGATGTCCGTCGCGATCTTTTCGCCCAGACGCCCCGCGAATTCGGAATTGCCGAACGCCACGGACGTGGCCTCCAGCGAGTGGCCGCACGCCTCGTGGAAAATGACGCCGCCGAAGCCGCCGTCGATGACCACCGGCATCACCCCCGCCGGGCACATGTCCGCGTGCAGCATCAGAACCGCCTGCTCGGCTGCCTGCCTGCCCACCGCTTCGGGATCGACGCGGGTGCCGAACAGCTCGAAGCCCATCATCGCGCCGGGGCCGACGTGACCCGTCTGGTTTTCGCCGCCGCTGGCCGCCACCGCGAAGGCCGCGAGCCTGGTGTATACCCGCCGGTCGGTGACAAAGCGCCCCTCGCTGTTGGCGATGAGCACGGAGCTGTCCCAGTCGATGAGATTCGCGCGCACCTGCCGGATCTCGGGGGACACGGCGGAAGCCGCCCCATGCACGTCCTCCAGGATCTTCGCCCGCCGCCTGCCCGCCACGTACATGGGCAGCTCCTTGACGGCATGGATGTTTGCGGCAATCTCTCCGCCCAAACGCACGTCGCGCATCTCGTTCCCCGTGCCGACCGCGTCCGCCGCCTTGCGCGCGCAGGAGAGAAGGCCCGAAAGCGACACGTCGTTTGTATAGACGTAGACGCTGTTCAGTCCCTTATACACCCGAATGCCCGCGCCGTAGAGCCTGCCGGTGACGGCGTTCTCGATGGAGCCGTCCACGAGCTGAAGGGACTCGCGCACGTTGTCCTGAAAAAAGAGCTCGGAAAAGTCGCCCCCCGTTTTCAGCGCCTCGGAAAGCGCCCTTTCGATGTCCGGTCGATTGATCATATCGCACCTCTTCAGATAAACATTTTTTGCATGAGCTCGTATCTTTCGTGGGTAATGAGCGCGTCGAGCTTGGTTCCGCGCAGCTTGATGATGTAAGTCCAGCGCCCGTACGGCGAGACGGACTCGACGTGGGCGAGGCTCACGATGTAGGATTTGTGGGTTCTTAAAAATAAATCCGCGGGCAGCCGCTCCTCAAATTCGGTAAGCGTGTCCCCCGTCACATACTTCTGGCCGTCGTCGGTGTAGACGACGGTGGCGCGGTCCTCGCGCTGAATGAGCAGAATCGATTTGAGGTCCAGAAAGCTTACGCCGTCCCGGTGCTTGAGCATGAGCCGGTTGGTGGCGGCGCCGGAGGCCACGCTCACCTTCTTTTCCTCCAGCTGACCCGAGAGCCTGTCCCGGATGCGGGAAAGCGTTTGAAGGGCACGCTCGGCCTTGAAGGGCTTGACGAGATAATCGAACGCGTAGACCTCAAAGGCGTTTTTCATGTACTCCTCGTGGGCGGTACAGAACACCATGATGGCGCGCGGGTCCCTGTCCTGAATGGCGCGGGCGCACTCGATGCCGCTCATGCCCGGCATCTCCACGTCCATGAGCAGCACGTCCGGGCGGCTTTCCTCGTAGAGCCTGAGAAGCTCGTTTCCGTCCGTTGCCTCGCCGCAGAGTGTGTAGCCCTCCGCGTGCTCGACGATTTTTTTCATGACCAACCGCATGCCCGCGTCGTCGTCCGCGGTTAGAATCCGTATGTCCCGCATTTTCCCTCCCCGGCTAGTCGTTTTTGGGCGTCCGCTTGTCGATGGCCCGGATGCCCGCCACCGCGCAAGCAAGCATCGCCGCCGCGAATACCATGAGCGCCTGTTTGTTGACCACTTCGAAACCGAAGAAGCGCAAGTGCAGCTTTTCGGTAAAAATCACAAAATACTTGCCGATGGTGACGCCCATGAGCGCCGCAAGATTCGCCGCCGAGGCATAGAAGCCGATGAACACCGTCTGCCGCTTCTCCGGCATGTTCACGTAGGGAATGCCGGTGAAGCTCAGGTTGATGCCCACCGCGAAGACGTACGCCAGCACCTGCGAGAGCGGGTAAAGGATCAGGGTTTTTTTCGTCACGCACGCGAGCACGATGAAGTGGAGCAGGAATACCCCCACCGACAGGTACAGCGTCTTGAACCAGCCGTGCTTTGCGAGCACCCTGCGCCAGAGGGGCGTCAAAAACAGCGTCATCGGAATGTTGATCATCGAGATCACGGTGATGTAAGAGTAGCTCACCCCGAGGTTGCGCAAAAGGTACACCGTGTAATAGGAGCCCGGCATGTTGGCCGCGATGTTCCACAGAAACGTCACCGCCACCGTGCGCAGATAGAGCCTGTTATGCATGGGCTCCAGAACCAGGTCGCGCAGCCTGAACTTCGCGCCGGTTGACTCGTAGGGGTACTCGTTGATTCTGAAATACAGGACAAGCTCCACGGCGCACAGCGCCAGCGCCACGCCGCGCAGGATCATGAAGCCCTCGTAGGCCATGCCGCGCGCGGTCATGAAGTCCACGACCTTCGAGCCCGCGAGATTGACCGCCACCACCACCGCGCCCACCGTCATCGTGATGACCGAGAAAAAGTGCGGCCGGACGTTCTGCGGAATGGACTGCATGTGCCAGATGGAGATGCCCGGCGAAATCACCGCGTTTAGAATGTTCACGCTCAAAACCGTGACGGCGAGCATGGTGAGCTTCATCTGACTGGCTGCCGGGAACAGCGGAATAAGCCCCACAAACAGAACGTTGAGCAGATAAAGCGCGCCGCGCAGCACAATCAGAAGGTTTTTGCGTCTGGCAAACCGCTCCAGAAGCAGCGGCGCGAAAAACTGGAGCATGTTCGCGGCGGTGGCGATCATGGTCATAGTGCCGATGAAGGCATCGTCCGCGTTCATGAGGAGCAGAAAGCCCGTCCAGAACGTGCCGCCCACAAGGTTCGCGATCACGTTGGAGGTGTAGTTACACATGAGCAGCCGCTGCCTGTCCTCGGACATGCGGTCACCCCTCACATACCATCCCTCGGTGAACGAATCCCTCGTCCGCCGGACGATACGTCCGAAGTCAATTCTATGCGGTATGTTGAGGCGCAGTTTCTTCATCGAACCTCCGGCGTGCATGCTGTCGGTCCATGTTACTTCAAGACGTCCGGAAAGTCAAGCACCTCTGCGTGGAATCGCCATCATTCCGGTTCCACGAAAAAATGGGAATCTCGCTTGAGCGCCGCGTACCCCTTTTCCCAGACGGCGCGCGCGTCCATGAGAACGCAGGATGCCCTGAGCACGTTGCCCCGTGCGATCTCGCCGCCCTCGAGCAGAGCCTCCAGCCGGTCGTAGCGCTGGCGGGTATATCGAAAATAGTGCTTATCGTAGAGCTTTTCGTAGCTGTGAACGCCGTCGTCGACGCGGTAGACGCAGGGCTCGCCGAACAGATAGTCCGGCACCACCAGCTCCTCCACGCCGTGCATGGACGTATTCGGGCCGGTTCCGCAGCCGAGGAACAGAATCTTCCCGCCCACGTCCCGCAGCTTTCGGAACGGCGAATTGGGGCCGACGGGCGTATGATCCAGGTGATGATCGCGCGTCATCTCCTCCGCCCGCGCGCCCTTGGCGCAGCAGGAGTGGGTGGGATGGACGCTCCGAACCACGCCCTGGACCCGCGTGCGGAAATACTCCGTCAGGAACCCGACGCACGAGGGCGTCGCCGCGACGTCAAACGCGGGGTTTTGGCGCGTCACGTCCCGATAGCTCAGCGCGGGCAGCACCAGCGTGCCTTCCGCGCCCAGCGCCTCCACAAGCGCGCCGACGGCCTCATCGGGGGCAATTCCGCCCAGGGATGAAAACGAGGAATGCATGAGCAGCACATCCCCAGGACGCACGCCCAATGCCCGCAGATCCCGCACCATTTCGTCGTTCATACCGCGCCACCCGATCCTCTTTTTGTTTTCCATATTATAGCATAACCGGCCTTGCCGCACAAGGACGGCCTCCCACCCCCGAAAACGCGAAAAACCGCCGCGCCTTTCGGCGCAGGCGGCATAAGTCAGACGACGCGCCTTTTGCGCAGTGAAACGGGTTTCCCAAGCACTTCCGACATGACGACGGCGCGCTTGAGATCCGCAACATTTGAAAAGTACCCATGGGACGACCGCCGCGGCGCGGCGGGGACCTTTGTCCCGACCGCGCTGTGGGCCGACGCGGGCTTCATGCCCTCCGTGGAAGCAATTCCCTGGGTGGAAACCCTTCCTTCCCCGGAACCCAATCCCTGGGTGGAGACAGTCCCCTCCGTTGAAGTGAGCCCTTCGCCAAAAGGCGCGACCTTCTTCGGGATGGGTTTGACCTCCTCGAACGCCTGACTGAAGTTGACCGCGGGGTCCTTCCGGTTCTGTTGGTCCGACGCGGCCTGTTCGAGGCGGTCGATCATCTCCCGGAGGGAGCTGGCGCCATTCCATGCCTTCGGCTTTGCCGCGCTTTCGTGGGCCGACGTCGCCTGCGGCTGATTCTGCTCGTAGGGGATCGTAGGCTTTTGCCCGCTGCGCTTTGCCTGGCTCTGCTGTGCGGATTTGACGACCCTCCCGATGAGAGAAGCCACCGCAACCAGCGCCAGAAGTCCGGATATGTTCACGAATCGGGCCTCCCTTCGCGCTTACTTGCCCGGCTGGGGCGCGCCGGATTCGTCCGCGCCGGCAATGGACGCGCGCATGCGCGTGTCGGAAATCACGTTTTGCATCTGGTAATAGTCCATGACGCCCAGCTTGCCGTTGCGCAACGCGTCCGACATGGCGCGCGGCACCTCCGCCTCGGCCTCGACGACCTTCGCGCGCTGGGCCTGCACCTCTGCGACCATTTCCTGCTCGCGTGCGACGGCCATGGCGCGCCGTTCCTCGGCCTTCGCCTGGGCGATCTTCTTGTCCGCTTCCGCCTGATCCATCTGAAGCTGCGCGCCGACGTTTCTGCCCACGTCCACGTCCGCAATGTCGATGGAAAGAATTTCAAACGCCGTGCCCGCGTCGAGGCCCTTGGAGAGCACCGTGCGCGAGATCTTGTCCGGGTTTTCGAGAACTTCCTTATGGGTGGAGGCGGAACCGACGGTGGTGACGATGCCCTCGCCCACGCGGGCGATGATGGTTTCCTCCCCCGCGCCGCCCACGAGCCTTGCGATGTTCGCGCGCACGGTGACGCGCGCCTTGGCGCGCAGCTCAATGCCGTCCTTGGCGATGGCCGCGACCACCGGTGTTTCGATGACCTTTGGATTGACGGACATCTTGACGGCTTCCAGCACGTCGCGGCCCGCCAGATCGATGGCGCGGCTCTGCTCAAATTCCAACGGAATCTGCGCCGACTGCGCGGCGATGAGCGAATCGACCACCCGGTCGACGCTGCCGCCCGCCAGAAGGTGTGCCTCGAGCTCGTTCATGTTGACGTCAAGGCCGGCCTTTGTGGCCTTGATCATGGGGAGCACCACCCGCGACGGGTTGACCCGGCGGAACCGCATGCCCACCAGCGAGAAGATGGAAATCCGGACGCCCGAAGCCGCGGCGGAAATCCACAGCCCCAGCGGAAAAAAGCTGAAGAACACGATCAACACCACGATGATCGCGACGATCAGCACCAGAAGCAAGATAACGGACTCAGTCATATGGATACCTCTCCTCTCACGCGTCGCGTTCCTTTACGACAATCCGGTTGCCCTCCACGCGCTCCACCTCCACGGACTTGCCCGCGGGAATGAAGTCGCCTTCGGAAACAACGTTGAGCTTTACGCCGTCGAACTCCCCGATGCCCGCGGGCCGAAGAATCGTCTTTGTCACGCCCGTGTGGCCCACGAAATATTGCAGGTCGTTGGTCTGCGGCGTCTCCACCTGCGTGGACACGTCGTGCAGGACAAGCCTCGACTTTGAAAGCCGTCCCCTGGACGCGGAATGGATGCAGATCGAAAGCGCGATGCACAAAAGCGCCACGATGATCAGCACCATGATGAGCGCCTGCAGCGGCGTGGGCTTTGCCATGACGATGCCGCCCACCAGCAGCAGAAGTCCGACGATTCCCGGCGCGCCGAAGCCCGGGATGTACATCTCCACCACCACGAGCGCGAAGCCCACCACGAGCATCACGATCGACGGAAAGTATTCGATGATCATCGCCGATACGCCGTCCATGTAAACACCTCCCCGAATACGGTTTGCCTCCATGATACCACGCACAGGCCCGTGCCGCCACCGGATCGCGCCCATTCGTCCTTTCGCGCGTCCCAACTGTCACTTGGCGCGCGCAAGCTTTTCTGCCACGCCCGCGTCGCTGGACGCGAACCGGTAGAGGCAAAGCTCCCCCGGCGTCACGTAGCGCGCCTCGGCGTGCTCCAGGGCTTTCGGCTCGCCGGAGGCAATTTCAACCTCATAATATAAGATAATAAACTCCCGGAACTCCCTTTCAATCCGCGCGTCGAAAATATTCCCGATCCGCGCGTCGAAGCCCAGCTCCTCCCGGAGCTCCCGCGCAAGGCATTCCTCCGGCGTTTCGCCCGGCTCCATTTTTCCGCCCGGGAACTCCCACACGCCCGCAAGCCGCTTGCCTTCGGGCCGGCGGCAGATCAATATCCGCCCGTCCCGACGCAAAATGCCCGCCGTAACCGCGATCATGACAACAGCCCCTTTTTCAGAAATTATACCATAACATAACGCGTTTCGCAATCATAAAAGACCGCCCGGCGTCCCGGACGGCCCTTCTTTTACTCATACCAATGGAGTAGAATAGCTGGAGCGAGTCGTAGCAGCGCTACGATGAACGGAGGGCGACGACACGGGCGGAAAAAGATCCGGCGCGACGACGCGTCATTATTTGGAATTCGTATCAGTCCCCGAGGAGCCTGAGTTCCACGTTGAACGTCAGCTTTTCGTACTTTTCGAGGGTGTTTCCGTTCTGGTCGTAGTAGCGGTACACGGTCAACTCCGCCGTGTCGCCCACCTTAAGGGTATCGATGACCGCGGTGAGGTCTGCGTAGCTGGAGACGCGGGTGCCGTTGATCTCGGTGATGATGTCGTAGGGAAGAATTCCCTGCTCCTCGGCGGAGCTGCCCGCCGTCACCTGCTTGACGATGACGCCCGCGGGCGGATAATTGCGGGTGGGCTCGTCCGGGCCCTCAAAGTCCGCCACGCCCACGCCCAGCATGGGGCGGGAAACCTTGCCGGTGGTGATGATCTCGTCGATGAGGTCCTTGACCGAATTGATGGGCACGCAGAAGCCGAGGCCCTCGTACACGGAGGAATCGGAATAGGAGAGCTTGAGGGTCGGAATGCCCACCAGCTCGCCCTTGGAATTGAGCAGCGCGCCGCCGGAGTTGCCGGAATTGATGGCCGCGTCCGTCTGAATGACGGAGACGGAGCGGGTGAAGTTGCCCGCGGAAATTTCCTTTCTCTCAAGGCCGGAAATGATGCCGGAGGTCACGGTGCCGTAAAGCACATACTCCGCGGCGCCGGGATTTCCGATGACGATGGCCAGCTCGCCAATCTGCAGGCTGTCGGAATCGCCCAGCGCGATGGGCGTCGCGTCGGAAGGCGCATCCTCGGAAAAGCGCAGGATGGCGATGTCGGTGCCGTTGTCGTAGCCCACCAGCGTGCAGGCCATCTCGGTGCCATCGAGCCACACGATCTTGTAGCTGTCCCCGTCCTCGACGACGTGATAATTGGTCAGGATGTAGCCGCCGTCTCCGTCCTCCGCGTCGCGGATGTATGTGCCGGAGCCGTAACCGATCTCCTGCTCTGTGGTTCCGCTCGCGCCGGACGTCCATGTCTGGGCCGACTCGATCACCTGCACCACGGAGGGCCGCACGTTCGCCGCGATCTCGGGAATGGGATTGTCTGAGGAATACACGGCGTCATAGCCCACGACGTTATTTGTGGCCGATTCCGCCCGCGCGTTTTTCACGAACACAAACGAACCGACGCCGCCGCCGATGAACGCCACCGCGAACACCGCCGCGAGAAGCAGGCTGAATCTCGCCTTTGCGCCTTTCATGAATGGACCCTTCTTTCATTTCCTTTTTCCGGGCACAGTATAAATCGTATATTTGTGCCCGTCATGAACAAACTGTAAACACGGTCACGAAGGCTGCTTGGGACCTTCCGCCGCGTCCAGGGCAAACCGGAACGCCGTCTCCCCGCCTGCCGATGTCGCGGCGATGCGCGCGCCGTGCTGGTCGAGGATGGATTTCACAATGGCGAGCCCCAGCCCCGTACCCATGCCGGAAGTGTGCGCCTTGTCCGCCTTGTAGAACCGATCGAATACGTGGGGCAAATCGGCCTCCGAAATGCCCGCGCCGTTGTCGGACACCCGCACGGAGACCTTACCGTTCTGCCGCGCGACCTTGAGCTTCAAAACGCCGCCCTTTTCCGGCAAAAATTTCACCGCGTTGTCCACGAGGTTCGTGATCACCTGGTTGATCCGGTTCTGGTCGGCGTCCACGTAGCACGCCTCGTCCGGCAGTTCGACCTCCACGTCGCACCCCTTCGCGTCGATGCGCCGTTCAAAGGAGATGAGGATGCGCCGCACCTGTTCGTTGATGTCGTAGGCGCTCTTTTCCATGGGAAACTTGCCGGATTCGATGCGCGAGAGATTCAGAAGATCGTTGACCAGTGTGGTCAGCCTCTTTGTCTCGTCCATGACCACGCACAGATACTTCCCCGTTTCCTCGGGCGGGATGGTGCCGTCCATCATGCCCTGCACGTACCCCTTCATGCTCGTCAGCGGGCTCCTGAGCTCGTGGGACACGTTGGCGACGAAGCTTCTGCGCGAGTCCTCAAGCTCGGAAAGCGCCTGGGCCATGTCGTTGATAGAATCCCCCAGCGCCTGCAGCTCCCCGCCGCAGGAGAGGGCCACGCGGCTGCTGAGGTCGCCGTGGGCAAAATCCTTCACCGCGCGGCTGATGGCCTTGACGGGCTTTGTCTGTCCGCGCGCCAGGAAGTACGAAAGTATTATGCCCATCGCGAGCACAATCGAACTGACTGGCAGGATCTTCACAAGGAGATCGCCAAAATGTACCTTGAGGGATTGAACCGGCACGTGCAGAAGCACCGCGCCCACCACCTCGCCCTCCGAGTACGTCCAGGGAACGCCGATGGTCACGATCTCGTCGCCCAAATCGGGAAACAGCCCCTGCACGCGAATCTCCTGCCCGGTCTGAATGATGGCCAGCTGCGCGAGCACCGCCTCGGAGGTGATCTCCCCGATGGTGTTCCAGTTGCTGTCGATGTACAGGGCGTCGCCGGAGGAATAGCTTACGATCCAGATGTCGGCCGCGTAATTTTTCTTGATGTCGTTGATCTTCGAGAGGATGATGTAGCGCATGGTCGTGTTGTCGCGCACATAGCTGATGGCGTTTAGGTGGGCCATATACTCCGCCACCTCGCGCGCCTGATTCCGGACCTCGTTCTCATAGCTCTGCTGACGCTCGTTTTGCAAAACCGCTGCGAGCGTGCCCATCAATAGTCCCACGGTCGCGATGGTCAGCGCCACAAACGCCAGAAACATGCGCCAGAAAAGCGACGTACGCATTCATTTTCCTCTATTTCATCGTTATTTCGCGGTCCGCCGACCGCGAAACGTACCTTATTTTGTCTCGAACTTGTAGCCGACGCCCCAGACGGTCTTGATGGACCAGCCCATTTCCTCGCCGTCGGTAAGCTTTTCGCGCAGGCGCTTCACGTGCACGTCCACCGTGCGGGAATCGCCGAAAAAGTCATAGCCCCACACGGACTCGAGCAGCTGCTCCCGGGTGTAGACCATGCCCGGATGGCTGGCGAGATAGTAGAGCAGCTCGATTTCCTTTGGCGGCATTTCGAGCTCCTTGCCCAGGCACGTGACCGTATACTGGCTGATGTTGATGGTCAGGCCCGGGAACATCAGCTCCTTTTCGGGCGCGTCCCCCGCCTGATAGCGCCGGATGACCGCCTTGATGCGCGCCACGAGCTCCTTGGTGTCGAAGGGCTTGACCACGTAATCGTCCGCGCCCAATTCCAGCCCCAGCACCTTGTCGAAGGTCTCGTCCTTGGCGGTGAGCATGATGATCGGGATGTTGGAAACCTTGCGCACCTCCCGGCACACCTGCCATCCGTCCATGCCGGGCAGCATCAGGTCGAGCAGCATCAGGTTGGGCGGCGACGCCTTGAACGCCTTTACCGCCTCGTCGCCCCGCGCCGCCTCCGCCACGTCGAAGCCCTCCTTTTCCAGATAAAGCTTCACCAACTGCCGGATGTTCGGGTCGTCGTCCACAAGAAGTATCTTCGTCTTCATCATTCTAAATCCCCCCGTTCCGAATTATAGCGCCATAAAATGAACCAGTTATGAACAAATAATATACATATGCGCGCCCGGGAAGCCCCGGGCGCGCCGCATTCATTTGAGGGTCACCACGGTTACGCCGTCCTCGCCCTCGCCGTACCGGCCCAGCCGGAATTCCTCCACGGCGGGATGGGCCTTCAAGTGCTTTTGCACGCCTGCGCGCAAGACGCCCGTGCCCTTTCCGTGGATGATGTTCACCTCGTGGAGCTTGTTGATGGCCGCGCCATCCAGGAACATGTCCACCGCCAGAATCGCCTCCTCGGTGTTCATGCCGCGCACGTCGCACTCCCGCTCCACTGCCCGGGGCGCCACGGAAATTTTGCTGCCGCCCCGGGGCTTCTTGGTTTTTTCGGGCGCGCAGAGCCGCATGTCTCTCAGATTTGCCTTCAATTTCATGGCGCCCGCCTGCACGGTGCACTCGCCCTTGGCATCCGGCGCGGTCAAAACCGTCGCGCGCGCGCCGAGGCTGGTCAGCTCCACCGTATCGCCGACGTTCACCGTCTCCGGCGCCGCGCCCGCCACGTCGGACACAATTTTTTCGGAATTCTCGTCGATGCCCGCCTGCAGCCGTCCGCGCAGCTCGTGAAGCTCGTGCTCCTTGACGTTTGCCCCGGCGCGGGTCTTCTTGAGGTCGGCGATGATGGATTCCGCCTCGCGCTGGGCCTTCTGGAGCACCCTTTTCGCGTCCGCCTTGGCTTTTTTCATCTCATCTTCGCGGCGGGAGGACATCTCGCGCCGAAGCGCCTCCGCCTCGTCCCTGAGGCGCGTGGTCTCGATGTGCGCCTGTTCCGCGAGTTTTCTTTCCTTCTCGGCGATCTGGCGGTGGTACTCCGCGTTGGCAATGACGTCCTCGAAGCGCACCTGATCCTTGGTAAGCCGCTCGCCCGCGTCCCGGATGAGGAAGTCCGGCAGCCCCAGCTTTCTTGAAATCTCAAATGCGTTGGACTTGCCCGGCACGCCGATTGAGAGCCGGTAGGTGGGCCGGAGGGTTTCCACATTGAATTCCACCGACGCGTTTTCGACGCCCCTTGTGGAGAGCGCGAACACCTTCAGCTCGCTGTAATGGGTGGTGGCCAGGGTCGTGACCTTTCTCGAAAGAAGGTATTCGAGAATCGCCATGGCCAGCGCCGCGCCCTCGGTGGGATCGGTGCCCGCGCCCAGCTCGTCAAACAGCGCCAGCGACCGCTCCGTCACACCGTTCAGGATGCGGACGATGTTGGTCATGTGCGAGGAGAACGTCGAGAGCGACTGCTCAATGGATTGCTCGTCACCGATGTCCGCGAACACCTCATCGAAGATGGCCATTTCGCTGCCGTAGTTGGCCGGGATGAGGAGTCCCGCCTGCGCCATGCAGGAAAGGAGCCCCACCGTCTTGAGGGTCACCGTCTTGCCGCCCGTGTTGGGGCCGGTGACGATGAGCGTTGTGAAATCCCCACCCATCCAAAGGTTGGAAGGCACGACCTTCTCCGGGTCGATGAGGGGATGGCGCGCCGCGATGATATTGAGCCGCCCCTCGGTATTGAGCTTGGGCCGGACGGCCTTCATCTGGCGGCCCAGCATGGCCTTGGCAAACACCATGTCCAGTTCGGAAAGGATGGCGAGGTTGTGGCGGATGAGCTCCGCGTCGGGCGCCACGCGCGCGGAAAAATCCGCGAGGATGCGCTCGATCTCCCGCTTTTCCTTCAAGATCCATTGCTTCAGTTCGTTCCCCGCCTCCACCACCGCCATGGGCTCGATGAACAGCGTCGAACCGCTGCCCGACTGGTCGTGCACAAGCCCAGGCACGAACTGCCTGCATTCGGCCTTCACCGGCACCACGTAGCGGTCGCTGCGCATGGTGATGATGGTGTCCTGCAAATACTTCGCCATGGAGGACGAGTGGACGATGGAATTGAGCTTGTCGCGCACGCGGTCGCCAATCTGGCGCATGTGGCGGCGGATGTCGTAAAGGTCCTGGCTGGCGCGGTCGGCGATTTCGTCCTCGGAAAGAATGGCGTTGTAGATTTCTTCCTCGAGGTTGCGGTTGGTACTGAGCCGGGCGCCCATCTCGGTCAAAATCGGCGTGTCCTCCCGGTCGGTGACCAGCGCCGTGCGCATCACCCGCGCGGCCTTGAGCGCTTCCGCCACGTCGAGCAGCGCCTTCTGGGAAAGCGTCGAGCCAACGGCAGCCAGTTTGAGATATTCGCGCACGTCCTTGAAGTAGGCCGTGGGATTCGCGCCCGAATACGCAAGGATGGTGTCGGCCTCCTCGGTCTGATTCTGGAGCCTGATCACCTTTTCCGGCTCCGACAGGGGCTCCAGAACGCGCACGGCGTCCCTGCCCATGTCCGTCACGGCGTAGACCGCGAGCATTTCGCGGATCTTGGGAAATTCAAGTACCCGCAGATTCCGTTCCTGCATGATTTACACTCCCCGAAAGTAATGTCCCGTCGTGGACTTCATTTGATCCATTTTTTCCCATTCCGGGAGGATTTTAAAGTCGCGCCCGTCAAGCGCCGCGCGGTGCAGCTTCGATGCCGCCGCCGCGTCGGCCCCGCCGACCAAAATCCGCCAGACATGGGCTTCCGGCAGCCTGTCAAGATGTCGGAGCAGCATGAGCTTCACGCTGTTCAAAACCTCCACCACGCACCCGGATGCGTACGCAATGCGCCTGAGCGGAAACCGCGCGTCCGTGCGGTCAACAAGGTCGGGCAGTTTTTCCGCGCCGTCCCGGTCGCACACGCGGCAGTCCCTGTGAAGCCCCGGCAGCTGCCGGGCCGCCCGATCGGGACAGTGCCTTAACTGCATAAGGGGAAGCCGCCCGTAGAGAACGATGTCCTTTTTTCCACCGAGGGCGTCGATCTGGCGCGCGGTCAGCTCCGCGCTGGGCGCGTACAGCCCTGCGCCAACCGCCAGAACCGCGAGATTGCTGGCGATGTTCAGCGGATAATCCGGAATGGACTGACCCGGCCAGGTAAGGTCGAGGTGCGAGACGTTGGAAAGGTATACCCCCGCGATCCGGCTCGCGTTGCGCCCCGCCCACTCGTTGATTTGGGCAAGCTCCTCCGCCCGCATGACCTGGGGCACGGCCAGCCAAAATCGCTTGAGTTTGAGAACCGCGTCCATGTCGCGCATGTCCTCGGGCGCGTAGACCGCCGCGTCCGCGCCGTTTGCCAAAGCCAGCAAAAGCGCATCCACGTCGCCGCTCTGGGCGCGCAATTCGGGCTTTTCCCTCTCCGCGCGGGGCAGGTCCACTTTCCCGATCTTCCCCGGCACGCGCGAAAACGCGCAGCGCATGTCCGTGAGCTTGTCGAGGACGTCCCGCCGGAGGGCGTTGACTTCCGAGAGCGGGAGAAACGCGTCCGCGTCCATGGCGACTTCCACGTCGTCGATGACATAGGGGGTTCCGCCCGTCTTTTTGATTTGCTCGATGAGCCGCGCCCGGTCGGCGGGACTCTTGACCGCCCTTTCCGCCGGCGCGCCCTGCGCCTCGGCGGCGGCGCGTCCGTCGCTCACCGTGAGCGCGGCGGGCTTTCCCACCGCAAGGACGAGCCTCGCGCCCAGCCGGGAAAAGCGGTTTTCTTTCTGATAGCTGTCGCGCGCGTCGCGCATCTGTTTGTCGGACACGAGCCGCGTGAGCACGTCTCCTTTGCGCGCCTCGGGGCAGGGAAGCTTCGCGCCCACCGCCCCGGCGAGCTTCACCGGCGCGTCGGCGCGCAGAACCAGCGCGTCGCCGCGTTCCACGTCCGCCTCGAGAACCACTTCGCCCCGCCTGTCACACCTGCCCACCCGCACGCCCGCGTTGTTGGGCCTTGCGTGATACATGAGCGTTCTTTCCTGAAGTCCCGGCGCATAGCCCCGCGTAAACCCACCCCGGTTGAAAATCTGTCTGAGCGCCTCGATGTCCCGGGGTGTAATCTCCCGCCCGTCCAGCGCCCGGCGATAGATGCGCGTCACCACCGCAACGTATTCGGGGCGGCGCATCCGGCCTTCTATTTTGAGGCTCTCCACTCCCGCGGCGCGGTAATCGGAAAGCGATTCCACCGTCATGAGGTCGCGCGTTGAGAGCAGATACCCCGCCCGCCCGCCCAAGTTGTAGAGCATCCGGCAGGGCTGCGCGCACATGCCGCGGTTCCCGCTTCGCCCGCCGATCATGGAAGAGAAAAGACACTGGCCCGAGCACGAAACACAAAGCGCGCCGTGCCCAAACGCCTCCAGCGCCACGCCCCGGCCCGCGCAGGCGGCGATTTCTGCAAATTCCATCTCCCGGGCAAGCACCGCCCGGGAAAAGCCGCGTCTGGCAAGGAAATCCACACCCTGAAAGTTGTGCACAGCCATCTGGGTGCTTGCGTGAAGCTCCATCTCCGGCGCCATGCGCCGCACCGCTTCCGCCACACCCAAATCCTGCACGATGGCCGCGTCCGCGCCCGCAAGATAAATTTCGGAAATCGTCCCCGCAAGGGCCTCCATCTCGTCCTCGCGCGCCATGGTATTGAGGGTCACATAAACCTTCACGCCCCGCGCGTGGCAATAACGGACAGCGTCCGAAAGTCCTTCTCCCCCGAAGTTGTCGGCGTTTTGCCGCGCGTTGAAGCCGCGGGCGCCCAGATAAACGGCGTCCGCGCCGTTCTGAACGGCGGCGGCGAGGGATTCCCGGTCGCCCGCGGGGGCAAGAAGCTCCATTTAGCGCCCTGCTTCCTTTTTAAGCGTCTCGTTTTCCGCGCGCAGCTCGGAAAGCTCGGCGCGCATGCGTCGAATTTCGTCGTGGGCCTTGAGCATGTCGTCCGTCACATTCATGGCCGTCAGAACCGCCAGCTGGGTGGACGGGAGCCGGGTGGCCGCGCCGAGCTCCTCCATCCTGCGGTCGACGTAGGTTGCGACCCTCTGCACGTACGCCTCGTCGTCGTAGCTCGAAATGGTATAATCCTTGCCCGCTATCTTGACCGTTGTGCGAATTTTCTGCACGGACGTTCACCTCATAACATAAAAATCCAATGATATTTTACCATATCGGCCCGCCGCTGGCAATCGATATTGAAAGAATGGCGCAAATGGCCTATAATCAATCCATGATACGCATCGATTCATCCGGCGTCATGACCTCCTACGCGTGTTCCGCCGCGTGCGCCCACTGCCTCTACTGTTCCGCGCCCTCCGCCGGAGGCGGATTCATGAACGCCGGAACGGCGGATAAAATCGCCCGGACCCTTCGGCGGATGGGCGCTTCGTCCATGCACATCGGCGGCGGCGAGCCGTTTCTGAACCTGGAGTCCCTTCGTCTGACCATCCGCGCGCTGCGCGCCAACGGCATCGGGATCGATTATGTCGAGACGAACGCGTTCTGGCACAAAGGCGACGGCCGTTCCGAAGAACTGATTCGGGAACTCGATGTCCCGCTCATGGTTTCAATCGACCCCTTTCACGCGGAATTCGTGCCGCCGGGAAGACCGCTGGAGCTCGCCCAACTTCTGTCCCGCATGGGCTGGGATTTCTTCGTCTGGCAGGACAGGTACGTCAAGAGGCTTCTGCCCCTCGCCCGCGAAAGGCGCGCGACCCGCGGGGACCTTCAAAACCTCCTCGGCGAGGACTACCTTTTCGACGCCGCCCGGGAATACGGCCTGCGCGCCAACGGGCGCGCCCTCACCATCCTGCGCAAAAAACTGCCCGCACGCCCGGCGGAGGCGTATCTGGACGGCACACCGTGCCGTGTTCTCGACGGGCGGCATTGCCATATCGACCTCTACGGAAATTTCGTGCCGCCCGGCTGCCCGGGCATCGCGGTCGACATCGAGGACATTCTGGAAGATCGCGTGACCCCGGAAAAATACCCGGTGGCGACCCTGCTCATGCGGGGCGGCGTGCGCGCGCTGTTCAAATACGCGCGGGAAAGCGGCTTCGCGCCCGGCGACTACATATCCAAATGCGAGCTCTGTTTTTTCATCCGCGATCATCTTGCGCGGGTCCGCCCCTCCCGGGACGTGAACCCCGCATGCTTTTATGAATCGATGCGCGCGGCATACGCGCGGGAAACAAAAGGAGATGTGTGAATATGAAGGGGATTTACTCGGCACTCATGGGCGTTTTC
The DNA here is from genome assembly GCA_023435435.1 of Bacillota bacterium. GTDB lineage: Bacteria > Bacillota > Clostridia > Christensenellales > Aristaeellaceae > RUG11247. The sequence goes on from JAEYRW010000104.1 coordinate 66,769, forward strand.
GGACCGGACGGGAATGTGAACGAGATGGGATTGCGGGCGCTCATCCGGCACAATCTGGACCATTGCCATGTGGACGGGCTGTACGTCAACGGCTCCACGGGCGAGACCTTCCTCATGACCCAGGCGCAGCGCAAGGAAACATTGCGGATCGCCGCCGGCGAGGCGAAGGACCAGGCACGCCTCATCGCGCACGTGGGCGTTCTGTCCATGGACGAGATCTTCGACATGGCGGCGTTTGCCGCCGATTTGGGCTACGACGCCGTTTCCGCCGTGACGCCCTTTTACTTCAAGTATTCCGCGCGCGAGATCGTGCAGTACTACCGCGACATCGCGGAAAAGAGCGCGCTTCCGGTGGTGGCTTACTACATCCCCCACCTCTCCGGCGTTACCATGAACGCCGCGACGCTCTGCGAAATCCTCGACATCCCCGGCATCGCGGGCATCAAGTTCACTTCCAACGACTTCTTCGCCCTGGAGCGCGTGCGCGCGGCGCGGCCCGACGCGCTCATCCTCTCCGGTTTCGACGAAATGCTTCTGTCCGCCGCTGTTCTGGGCACTGACGGCGCCATCGGTTCCACCTACAACATCATGGGCCACTGGGCGAAAAAGGTCTACGAATCCGCGCGGGCGGGCGACCTCGCCGCGGCGCGCGAGGCGCAGGGGCATATGAACACCGTCATCGCGAAACTCCTGGACGCGGGCCTCTTCCCCACCCTCAAGGCGGTGACTGCGCTCTACGGCATCGACGCGGGCGAATGTAAAAGGCCCATGTCCCCCACCACCGACGCTCAGCGCGCGGCGGCACGGGAGATCGTTCAGTACATCGAAGGCACCCGGCCGTGACGACGGAGGAGCGGGTCCGGGCCGCAATCGGCGCGTTTACGGACGCGCCGGTTGGGACGATCCGCCCTCTGGGCGGCGGTTTTTACGGGCGGGTATTCCTCGCCGACGCGGACGAAGGGATCGTCGTCAAACTTTACTTATTTCCGAATCTCGCGCGCAGAGAAGCCCTTCAGCTCGAAACCCTCGCGCGCCGCGGGCGGGTGCGGATGCCCAAGGTGTATTTCGCGTCGGACGACGCGCTTCTTATGGAGTACATCCCCGGCGAAAACGCGGGACATGTATCGGACATCCCCGCGCCCTCCCGCCGCCGCGTTGCGGAGGAAATCGTCGAAAGCCTCATTATCTGGCACGGGGTGCGCAACCCGGAAGGCTTCGGGGAGCTCGATGCGCCGTCTTTCGAGAAGGACTTCCGGGATTTTTACCATCCCATTGCCGCGGCCGTACGCGACAAGGCGCAGATTCTCCACGAACGGGGCGCGCTCGACCGGCAAACCATGGCCGCGTTCGATCGCTCGCTCGAGCGGTTCTGGGACATCTTCTCGCTGCCCATCCGGGACGCGCGGCTCATCCACGGCGACTACAACACCTGGAACGTGCTGCTCGCGGAGGATTTGTCCCATGTGCGCGCGGTCATCGATCCCTTCGGCTGCCGCTGGACCGACCCGGAGTTTGACCTCTATCAGCTCGACAACGCCAACGGGCGGATGTACGGGCTGCACGAGCTGTACGGGAAAATGCGCGCGCTTTCGGACAACTACCCGCAAAAGCGCGCCTTCTACGAGCTTTACACCGAGCTGAACCACTTTTACGACGCGGGCGTTTCCCTCCAAAAATCGAACATCCCCGCGCAGGCGGGGACGCTCGCGAAATACCTATAGGCCGAAAAACCGCTCGGCGTTTTTATACAATATCCTCTCCCGCTCCCCGTCCGTGAGGCCCAGCGCGTCAAAGCGCGCCAGCTCCTCCGTGGGGAGCCACATGGGATAATCCGTCCCGAAAAAGACGTTGTCCGCGCCGTAGGCCCGGATGATCTCGGCGGCGCGGGCCGGCGGGACGGCGTAGAGCGAGCTCGACGTGTCCACAAACACGTTCTTCCTGCCCGGAAGATGGGCGGCGACCGCCTTCTCCCACTCGCCCCACCCGCCCAAATGGGCGCAGATGGCCACGAGGTTGGGAAACCGGTCGAGCGCGCGCAGAAGCCGCGCGGGGCCGGAGTTGTCGTAGCGGTGGTCGCCCGTGTGAATGAGAAGGGGCAGCCGTCCCGCCACCGCGCCGATCATTTCGAGGACATTTTCATCGTCCAGCCGGAAGCCCTGGATGTCCGGATGAATCTTCACGCCCCGAAAACCCGCGCGGATGATTTCGTCCATGGACGCCTTGACGTCGGGAAGATCCGGATGCATGGCGGCAAACGGCACGATCCGGTCGGGATATTTCACATGGGAGTCCCAGATAAAATCATTGATGGCCCTCACCTGCGCAGGCGTGGTCGCCACCGAGTGCGCGCAGAAGCGACCGATTCCCGCCCTGTCAAATTCCCGGAGCGCCGTCGAGAGCTTGCCGTCGCTGCGCATGGGAATGTCGTAGAACCTGCCTACGCTGCGCGCGGCCTTCTCCGCGATCTTGTCCGGGAAGATATGTACGTGCATGTCGAATATGCCCATCTGTTCCGCCTTCCTTCGAAGGACATTCTAACACCATTCCGAGGCGGCTTCATCGCGTCAATCGAAAGGAAATGTTATATGTGAACAAAATCCCGGGCGGCACATGCCGTCCGGGTATCGCTTCGCCCGCGCCTCGCATCGCAGCGCGCGGATTTCAGGCAGCGGAGCGCTGCGCGAAACCTCATCAACGCGCCATGGACGCGGGTCTTACGCCTTTTTTCGGAACTGGTTTTTGCACTTCCCGCAAGTGACCGTCACCTCGCCCACGCCGCGGGGCAGCTTGAGCCAGGACTTGCACTTGGGACAGCGAAAGTACCTGTATTCCTTCCGGTTCTTCGAGCGATTGCGCGCCTGCTGGGTATTCTTTTTGATCCCGCCAAAGAACTGGAGATACTTCTGATTTTCCGCCCGACGCTTTTCGAGGTTGCGGGAGAACATTCGAAAGATCGTCCAGATGTAGAGCGCCAGCGCAATGTATGAAATAAGCCCCAATCCCGTAGCCCAGGAGACAATATAAAGGACGATGCCGACGATCAGCAGGAACCGGGAAAACTGATCCGAGCCGTATCTTCCATACATGAACCGCGCGAGGGCATCCTTGATGTTCTGCCACATGTGAATCACTCTCTTTCTGTGACCGGATCATACCACGCGAATATCAACTCATTGTGAACCGCGCCCGATGTTTACAAATGATTCACAGAATGCTACAATATCCCCGAAAGCGAACAATGGGGAGGCTTATTATGAATCGGACGAGCAGAATCATACTGGATGTCAAGCTTTCGATGCTTCGGGAGCGCGTATTTCTGAAAAAAATGTCCGTCGGCGGCTGGGAGACCATGGAGCAGCGCCATTACGAGGCGTGCAGGTACGAGACCACCGAGCCTTGGCGGCCCGTCGAGGTAGGCGACCGGTGGCTTTGCAGGGACGGAATCACCCGCCGCTTCAAGACCACGGCGAAGCTGCCCGCGGATTTTACCGGAACGGCGGTTCTCGACGTCGACTTTGGCGGCGAGGGACTGGTTTTCATCAACGGTCAGCCCGCATCGGCGCTCACCAGCGCCGCGGATACATCCATGGAAAACCGCACGGTGCGCACGCGCGTGTACCTCGAAGGCCGCGTGAGGCCCGGCGAATCCTTCGACATCGAGCTTGAAAACTGCCTGAATTTCATGGAGTACCGCTACCGCATCCGGACGGGCAAGGACAAGGATCACGCGGAATACCTGCTTCGGCGCGCGGACATCGCTGTGGTGGACGACGGTGTCGAGAGCTACCTTTTCGACCTTGAAAACGCCATCGACGCACTGGACACGTTCCAGAACCCCATGGGCGCGCTGGCGGACTCCAACGCCCAGCCCAACGAGTTCATGTCCGACATGATCAAGGCCCTCAACCGCGAGGGGTATATGGAGAAAAGGCTCTACGCTGCGATTCTCAAGTCCGTTACCGCCCTCGATTTCGAGATGGGCGACGAAAAGCTGCGCGCGAGCGTTCCCGGCGCGGCTTTGATCCTTCGGGACGCGCTCGCGGCCATCGAATGGCAGCCCCATTCCACGGTGGTCTTTCAGGGCCACTCCCACATCGACACCGCCTGGCTCTGGCCCCTCAAGGAGACCGTGCGCAAGGTCGGCCGCACCATGGCAAACGTGTTCGCGCTCATGGACCGCTATCCCGATTTCAGCTTCTCCGTCTCCCAGCCCCAGCTGCTCAAATATCTCGAGGACTATTACCCCTCGCTGTTTGAAAAGCTCGTGAAGCGCGTGAAGGAGGGCCGGATCGAGCTGGTGGGCAACGCGTGGGTGGAGATGGACGCCAACGTACCCTCGGGCGAATCCCTGGTGCGCCAGCTCCTCTACGGGCGCAAGTATTACCTTGAAAAGTTCGGCAAGTGCTCCGATGTCTTCTGGATGCCGGACGTGTTCGGCTACAGTTGGGCGCTTCCCCAGATCATGGAGAAGAGCGGCATCAAGTACTTCTATACCTCGAAGCTTGTCAACAATGACACCAACCGCTTCCCCCACTCCCTCTTCCTCTGGCAGGGCGTGGACGGCACAAAGACCCTTTCCTACCTCCAGCGCCTCAACTACAACGGCGAGCTGCGCGCCAAGACCATGTACAACATCGAGAACCTGTTCGACCAGCGCGATCTGGTGGACGAGGTGTTGATGACCATCGGCTACGGCGACGGCGGCGGCGGCCCCAACTACCAGATGTGCGAGAATTATGAGCGGCTCAAGGAATTCCCGGGCCTCCCCGCCGCGCGCTTCGGAACGGCCCATTCCTTCTTTGAAAACGCGACGCCGTGGAAGGACGAGCTGCCCGTCTGGAACGACGAGATGTACTACGAATTCCACCGCGGCACATACACATCCCACGCCGACGTAAAGAGAAACAACCGCAAGGGCGAGCAGCTGCTCCGCCGCGCGGAGATTGCCTGCGCCATGGCGCATGTGTACCTGGGCAGCGAGTACCCCCTGGAAAAATTCGAGGACATCTACCGCCGCTTCCTCACCAACCAGTTCCACGACATACTGCCCGGCTCGTCCATCAACGAGGTGTACCTGGATGTGGCGGACATCTACGAGAAAATCATGGCGGAGACAACCGCGCTCTTTGACGAGGCCGTTTCCGCGCTCAACCGCGCGCTGGGCATCGACGAGACGCGCGTTGCTGTGTGGAACTTCCACGCCTTCCCCGTGACGGGCGAAGTCTGTGTGGACGCGCCCGGCTATGCGGTGGTGAAGGCCGCACCGTCCAACCTTGCGGACGGCAAGCTGCGCTTCATCGCCGAAAACGTGCCGCCCATGGGCGTCCGGGTGTTCGAGCTCGGGAAGGGAAAATCCGGCTTCGAGGGCACGGGCAGAATGGAAAACGAGCACCTGCGCGTGACGCTGGACGAAAACGGCAGCATTGCCTCTGTCTATGATAAGGACAAGTGCCGCGAAGTCTTCGCGCCGGAGAGCGTCAATAACCTCCTGCAGGTATTCGAGGACATCCCTCACCGCGAGTCCGGATGGAACATCGATATCGAGTACCAGAACAAGGAATGGGCGCTTGAGAAGGCGGAATCGGTGGCGCTCATCGAGGACAGTGAAGTGCGCGTCTGTGTGCGCGTGGTCAGGAAGTTCAATCTCTCCACCGTCACGCAGGACATCGTGCTCGCGCGCGGAGCGCGGCGGCTCGACTTCGAGACGCGCGTCGACTGGAACGAGGAGGAAAAGATGCTCAAGGCCGCCTTCTTCCCCGACATACACGCCCAGAAGGCCACATACGAAATACAGTTCGGCGCCATCGAGCGCCCCACCCACTGGAATACCAGCTACGACCGCGCGCGCTTCGAGGTGTGCGCCCACCGCTGGGCCGATCTGTCGGAAGGCCTGTACGGCGTGAGCCTCCTGAACGACTCGAAATATGGCTACGACATCAAGGACAACCGCATGCGGCTGACGCTTCTGCGCTCGCCCAACTACCCCGACCCGGTGGCAGACAAGGGCATGCAGGTCTTCACCTACTCCCTCTATCCCCACGCGGGCGACTGGCGCAACGGAACCGTGCGCGAGGCGCACCTGCTCAACGCCCCCCTCGTCGCCGCGCGCGGCGGCTGCTGCGAGGCGAAGGAGTTTCAGCCCCAATCCTTCCTGGCCCTGGAATCCCCCACCGCCGTGGTGGACGCGGTCAAGGGCGCCGAGGACGGAAACGGCCTCATCGTGCGCGTGTACGACGCGGGCGGCGCGCGCGGGACGGCGAAGCTCAACCTCGGCTTCGCGGCGAGCGGGGCCACCGAATGCGACCTGATGGAAAACGATCAGGGCGAGGCCGAAATCGTGGGCGGCGCCATTGAATTTGCCATCAAGCCCTACGAGATCAAGACCTTCCGGATTTCATTATGAGAATCGACGAATTGCTGGCCCGCTACCCCCGCGTCCGGCTGACCCCGCTGCCGACGCCGCTTTCCCTCATGAAGGGTCTGACGGCGCACCTGGGCGGGCCGAAAATCTACGTGAAGCGCGACGACATAGGCTCCCTCGCCTTCGGCGGCAACAAGACGCGCAAGCTCGAGTTTGTCATGGCGGAAGCGCAGGCGCAGGGCGCGGATACGGTGGTGACGCTGGGCGGCGTGCAGTCCAACTGGGTACGCCAGACCATTTCCGCCGCGAAGATGCTGGGCATGGACGCCGTGGCGGTGCTTGAGGGCGAGGAACCGGCACAGGCACAGGGGAACCTGCTGCTCGACCGGCTCATGGGCGCGCAGCTGATCTTCCGCCCCGGGATCACCCAGGAACAGGAGGACGGCGAAATCGCCTCCCGCTTCCCCATCACCGGCCCCATCGCGGAAGAACTGCGTGCGGCGGGCAAGAAACCCTTCCTCGCGCCCCTGGGCGGCGCGACGCCCGTCGGGAACCTGGGTTACCTCGCCATGGCGGGCGAGCTTCTCGACCAACTCCGGGCGCAGAATATTACCGCTGCGCGAATCGTGCTCGGAACGGGCACGGGCGGCACTCAGGCGGGCATGGCGCTGGGGCTGCGCCTCGCGGGATCGGACATCCGGCTCTCCGGCATCTCGGTAAGCCGGCACACCCGGCCCAAGGAAGAAGAGATCGCGGAATTCTGCAACGAATCCATGGCGTTTTACGGCATTGGCGAGCGGTTCTCCCGCCCGGACATCGACGTAAACTACGATTACGTGGGCAAAGGGTACGGCGACCCGACCGCGGAGGCCCTCGAAGCGGTGCGGCTCGCGGCACGGCTGGACGGCCTGATTCTGTGCCACACCTACGCGGGCAAGGCGCTCGCGGGGCTCATTGGCGAGGTGACAAGCGGCCGCTACGCCAAAGACGAAGCCATCGTCTTCGTCCATACGGGCGGCGGCGTGGCGGATTTTGCGCACGCGGAACTTTATTTGCGATAGTCCCGCGCATGCGGGGCTGGAGGGCGAGGACAGCGCGCAGCGCTCCGCAGC
>JAEYRW010000146.1 GCA_023435435.1 Bacillota bacterium
GGCCAAAGACGGCTCCTGTTCGTGCGGGACCTCGAACTGCGTCCAAAATGAGCAAGGCCCCCGCCCGGATGGGTGGGGGTCGGTCTTTGCGCTCTATTCGGCGGGCACTTCGGGGAGGGGGCCCTCCGGCGGAACGCTGGGCGCGGTTTTCCTGCGCGGGCGTTCCTTTTCGTCGGCCAAACCCTTCTTGGCGGCGGCGCGCTCCAGCACGGCCTTCAGATCCTCCATCAGATCCGGAATGAGCTCAATCACCCGGTCGGCGGCGCAACGCGCCTGGGCGGGAAGCATGCGCACATGGTTGTCTCCGCACACCAGAAAGCCCACGGGCTGAATGGTCACGCCCGCGCCCGCGCCGCCCGCGAAGGGGTAGTTCTGGCTCGCCTTGTCGGGCGAATACTCGCCGCCGCCCGCGACAAAGCCGAAGCTCACCCGCGAAACGGGGACCACCGTCGAACCGTCCTGCGCCACGATCGCGTCGCCGAGGACGGTGTTGACGTCCACCATGTCGCGGATCGACTCCATCGCGGTGTCCATCAGTCCGTGAATGGGGTGTCTTTCCATAATATCATCCTCCAGCGCCGCGCAAAATAAACAACAGCGCGGCCTTCATAATATGTCCCAACCTCAGACGCGCTATGCCGCGCGCCTCGCCCGCGAGCGTGCGGCCGGAAAAATCGGGCGTCACGCGCACGCGCCCCTGTGCGCCCGTCAGGGCGCGCAGCATGTCGAGCACCACCACGATCAGGCCGCAGGTTTGTGCCGTGAGCGCCGCGTCGCCGGTTCCCAGAGTAAGATTTACTTCGAGCCGCTCGAGCTCCACCGATTTCAGGATGCGCAGAATGAGCCACGCAGGCACGCGCTTTTTAGGGAACTTCATTTTATGGCGGCGGGGCGTCCGCTTTTTGGGTCGCGCGCGGAACGCGCCCACGCCGAAGCGCAGCCCGCTTCCGTCCAACCGGACGGCGAACACCAGCGGGAGATTGTACAGATAAAGGACACACATGACAGACGCCGCGACCCAGTGCAAGTTTTCACCTCCCCCGCGGCAACAGTTTGCCCAAAATCATCCATTTCTACCGGGGCTATGCTATAATGGGCCCCAAAGGAGGGAGAGAAGTGGCCGATTTAAAGGTATTCGCAAAGACGATCGAGGACGAGGCGCTCACGCAGGTCAATCTGCTGCTGGCGCAGGAGGCCTTCCGGGACTGCAAGGTGCGCATCATGCCCGACGCGCATCCCGGAAAGGGCTGCGTCATCGGGTTTACAGCCGATCTGGGAGAGAAGGTCATCCCCAACATCGTGGGCGTGGACATCGGCTGCGGCATGCTGACGGTGGAGCTTGGCAAGGCTGATTTCCCCCTCGACGCCCTCGACCGCGCGATCCGCGCCAGGGTGCCCTTCGGGCGGGCCATGCACGAGGGCCGCGCGGCGCGGTTTCCGGAGATCATGAACCTCAAATGCTTCCGCGATCTCAAGGACACCAAGCGGTTTGAAAAGAGCATCGGCACCTTGGGCGGTGGCAACCACTTCATCGAGGTGGACGCGGACGAGGACGGAAACAAGTACCTCGTCATCCACACCGGCAGCCGCAACCTCGGAAAACAGGTGGCGGAGCACTACCAGGGCCTCGCCGTCGACCTCCTGTCCGGCAAGGGTAAACTGTTCGACGCACAGGAAAGGCTCATCGCGGACTACAAGGCGGCGGGCAGAAGGAGCGAAATCCAGGCGGAAATCAAAAAGCTCCACGCGGCGTTCGCAGCCAAAAAGCCGGACATGCCGGAGGCGCTTTGCTATCTCACGGGCCGGTACCGGGACGATTACCTCCACGACATGCGCATCTGTCAGGCCTACGCGGTGAAAAACCGCGCCACCATCGCGGACATACTCTTGTCCGCGCTGGGCCTTGCCGAAACCGGGCGGTTCGAGACCATCCACAACTACATCGACCTCGAATCAAACCTCGTGCGCAAGGGCGCCGTCCGGGCGGCCAGGGGCGAGCGGCTGCTCATCCCCGTCAACATGCGCGACGGCTGCATTGTGGGCGTCGGCAGGGGCAACGATGACTGGAACCAGTCCGCGCCCCACGGCGCGGGCAGGCTCATGAGCCGTCACAAGGCGCGGGAGGTGCTTTCGATGGACGAATTCAGCGCCAGCATGGCGGGGGTTTTCACCACTTCGGTGGGCGAAGATACCCTCGACGAGGCGCCCATGGCCTACAAGTCCATGGACGAAATCCTGTCGGTGATCGGGGATACCGTCGAAATCGAGCGGATCATCCGCCCCGTTTACAACTTCAAGGCGAGCGAGTAGCCCTTGTTTCCCGCCCCCGCGTGTGTTATCATTGTCCCAGCAATATCGGGAGGCGCCTAATTATATGAAGAACAACCATCTGCTGCCCTTTCTGTGGCTGCACGGCGAGAACGAGGAAACGCTGCGGGACATGCTTCAAAAAATCGCGGCGACGGACATCGGCGCGGTCTGCCTGGAATCCCGCCCTCACCCCGACTTCGCGGGGGATGCCTGGTGGCGCGATCTGGACATCATCCTCGACGAGGCCGTGAAACTGGGACTCAAAATCTGGATTCTCGACGATTCGCACTTTCCCACCGGCTTTGCCAACGGCAAGGTCGTGGACGCGCCCAACGAACTTTCCAAGCAATACATCCGCTGCGCCCGGGCGGACGTCACCGGCCCCATGAAAGGCGGGCGGCTGAACGTCGCGGGGATGATCGCCCACAGGCCCAACCCCTTCGCGGCGGCGGGCGGACCCTTCGCCCCCAAGAACCAGCGGACCTTCGACGACGAAAAGCTGCTGGCGGTGTACGCCCACCCGATTCTGGAATTTGACCGGCTGGGCGAAGGGATTGCCCTTACGGGCAAGGTTCAGGACGGTGCGCTCATTTGGGACGTTCCGGCCGGCGCGTGGCGGGTCGTGGCGACCTACCTTTCCAGAAACGGCGGCGGCAACACCAATTATATCAACCTTCTGCACGCGGAAAGCGTGGACATCCTCATTGGCGAGGTCTACGAGAAGCACTACGCCCGCTACGCGAAGTATTTCGGAAACACCATCCTGGGCTTTTTTTCCGACGAACCCGCCGTGGGCAACTGCGTGGGCTTTTCCTTCGACGAGCGCGTGGGCGATAAGCAGATGGCGCTTCCGTGGGCGCCGGAAATGCCGGGTCTTCTGGGCGACGGCTTTTTGAAGACCGCCGCGCTTTTGTGGAACGACGGCGACGGCATGGAACAGGCGCGCCTCGACTATATGAACGCGTGCACGCGCCTCATCTCCAAAAATTTTTCCGACCGGCTGGGCGCGTGGTGCGAAAAGCGCGGCGTACTGTACATCGGCCACGTCATTGAGGACAACAACCAGCATATGCGGCTGGGTTCCAGCTGCGGCCACTTCTTCCGCGCCATGAGCGGCATGCATATGGCGGGCATCGACGACATCGGCGGGCAGGTGGTGCCCGGCATGGAAAACGCCTGCCGGTACGGTTTTCAGAAGTCGGACGGCGAATTCTACCACTTTGCCCTGGGCAAGCTTGGCGCGTCCCTCGCCCAGGCGGACGAAAACAAAAAGGGCCGCACCATGTGCGAAATTTTCGGCGCCTACGGCTGGAACGAGGGCGTGCGGATGATGAAATGGCTCGCCAACCACTTCATTGTGCGCGGCGTCAACTACTATGTGCCCCACGCCTTCACCGGCAAGGAGTTTCCCGACCGCGACTGCCCGCCCCACTTCTATGCCCACGGCCACAACCCCCAGTACAGGCACTTCGGGCAGCTCATGCGGTATATGAACCGGCTGTGCGAGCTCTTTGACGGCGGAAAGCCGGTGATCGACTGCACTGTGCTTTACAACGCCGAGAGCTATTGGATGGGCGAGGCCATGTACGTACAAAAACCCGCGCGCAGGCTCGCCGAGGCCCAGCGCGACTTCCTGTTCTGGCCCGTGGACGCCCTTTCCAGACTGCCCAAGCGGCCCTTGGTGGTGCCCGCCTGCGAACATCTGCCCCCCGAGGCCGTCCGCTGGATCGAAGAAAACAAAGACGACGTGCTCTTTGTCGACCGGCTGCCCGCCGAGATCGAGTCCGGAAACGTGGTGGCGCTTGACGATTTCGCGAGCGCAATTTCTGCGCATATTGATCTGTCCTCTCACCCTAAGGGACTTAGAATCTACCATTATAAGGGGGACGAGGAAGCGTTCATGTTCTTCAACGAGGACATGTCGGCCCCGGCGGACGTCGTCTGCGCACTCCCGGCGGGCGCGTTTTACGACGCGGAGCAGGATCGCTATTGCGCGGCGGAGGACGGGGGGCACATCCGGCTTAAGTCCGGCGAGGCATGCGTCTATGTGGTCAAAAAGAAGGCGGATGCGCGGCCCGTTTTCGGCAAGGCGGTGCTGCTCTCCCCGGCTGTGGCGGGCTATGCGACTGCCGAACAATACCCGAATTTTGGCCCGCTGGAAAAACCCGAAGCGGAGTTTTCCGGAACCGTCGCCTACGCGTGCGAATTTGCCGCAGAAAGGGCCTGCCGGGCCATGCTCCGGATCGCGGAATGCACCGAAGCCGTGGAGATTTTTGTAAACGGCAAATCCCAGGGCATGTCCATCGCGCCGCCCTACGCGGTGGAGCTCGCCCTCGAAGCGGGAAAAAACAGGATTCGCATCGAGGTTACCAATACATTGGGCAACCAGATGCGCGCCTACGACGGCGGATACTTCTCCGGCCCGACCTTCGCGCCCGCGCTGGGCATTCTGGGCGACGTGACTCTGGCCGCCGAAGCATGACAATCGATGTTTTGGGCATGTCCCTTGCGTTTGAAACGCGCGAGGGACTGTTTTCGCCCGCCCACGCCGACCGGGGAACGCTTGCGATGCTCTCCTTCGCGGATTTCCGGCCGGGCATGCGGGTGCTGGACCTTGGCTGCGGCTGGGGACTGGTGGGCGTCGCGGCGGCGAAAATCTGCGGCGCGGAAAACGTCTGGATGGCGGACGCCGACCCCGAGGCGGTTTCCTGCGCGCGGGAAAACGCGGCGCGAAACGGGGTCGGCGACGCGCATTTTTGCGTCTCGGACGGGTTTTTCGGGATCGGCGAGGCGGGTTTTGACCTGATCCTTTCGAATCCGCCGTACCAGAGCGATTTTTCCGTGGCCAAGGGCTTCATTGAAAAAGGCTTCAATCGCTTGAAACTGGGCGGACGGATGCTGATGGTAGTCAAGCGCGAAGCGTGGTACCGGAACAAAATGATCTCCGTGTTCGGCGGCGTTCGTGTTTTCCCCGCGGACGGGTACCTGGTGTTCGCGGCGGAAAGGCGTCGCGCCGCGCGGGGCGGAATGTAATGATATCTTTTCTTGACAGAAGACTTAACGGAGGCTAAAATACATATGTTAGCTATGTAATTTGGGCATATTCCGGTATGCGCAATCTACAGCGGCGCTGCAAATCATAGACAGCATTTTGCATAAGGAGGGATTGTAAGTTGACGTGGCCAATCTACGCAATAATTGCGCTGATTGCGTTAGCGGCCGGCTCGGCGGGCGGATATTTCTATCGCAAGAACGCCATGGAGAAAAAGCTTGGGCAGACCGACGAGGTAATCCAAAACCTGCTCGAAAGCGCCAAGCAAAAGGCGGAGGACAAGCGCAAGGAAGCCGTTCTCGAAGCGAAGGAAGAGATCATTCGCTTGAAGTCGGAGCTTGACAAGGAAGTTCGCGACCGGCGCGCGGAAGTTTCGCGGCTGGAGCGCAGGGTCAACCAGCGCGAGGAATCGCTTGATAAGAAGTTTGACAATCTGGAAGCGCGCGAGGAGCAGCTCAACGGCAAGTACGCCGACGCGGAGCGCCTTGAGACCGAGGCGAAGGAGCTGCACGGCAGGCAGCAGTCGGAGCTTGAGCGCATCGCGGCCATGACAATGGACGAGGCAAAGTCCATTCTCGTCGACCGCATCCAGAAGGACGCCTACCACGACGCCGCCATCATGGTGCGCGACATCGAGAGTCAGGCAAAGGAAGAGGCGGACAAGAAGGCGCGCAACATCGTCGCGCTGGCCATACAGAAATGCGCGGCCGACCACGTCGCCGAGACGACGGTTTCTGTGGTCGCGCTCCCCAACGACGACATGAAGGGCCGCATCATCGGCCGCGAGGGCCGCAACATCCGCACCCTCGAAACCGCAACCGGCGTCGATCTCATCATCGACGACACGCCCGAAGCCGTCATCATCTCGGCCTTCGATCCGGTGCGCCGCGAGGTCGCGCGCATTGCCCTCGAAAAGCTCATCATGGACGGCCGCATTCACCCCGCGCGCATCGAGGAAATGGTCGAGAAGGCCAAGAAGGACGTCGACCAGCAGATTCGCGAGGCGGGCGACCAGGCCGTGTTTGAGACCAACATGCACTCCATCCACCCGGAGCTTGTCAAGCTCCTCGGCCGCATGAAGTACCGGACGAGCTACGGCCAGAACGTGCTCAAGCACTCCATCGAGGTTTCCCACCTCGCGGGCGTCATGGCAGCCGAACTGGGCGCGGACGTCACCCTCGCCAAGCGCGCGGGCCTTCTGCACGACATCGGCAAGGCCATCGACCACGAGGTCGAGGGCACCCACGTCACCATCGGCATGGACCTCGCGCGCAAGTTCCACGAGTCCGAGGCCGTCATCAACTGCATCGCGGCGCACCACAACGACGTGGAGGCCGCGTCCGTCGAGGCCGTGCTCGTGCAGGCCGCCGACGCCATCTCCGCCGCGCGCCCCGGCGCGCGCCGCGAATCCCTCGAGGACTACATCAAGCGCCTCGAGAA
>JAEYRW010000170.1 GCA_023435435.1 Bacillota bacterium
CCCCCCCCCCCCCCCCCCCCCGTTCCCCCTCTCGCAAGGAGGTGTATCCATGGCAGTGAAAAAGCCGCAGCGCGGATTGGGCAGGGGCCTGGGCGCGCTTTTGGGCGAGGACGTGGTGGCGGAGGAGAAGCGGCCGGACGAGGTGCTGAGCCTGCCGATCCGGCTGATCGATCCCAACCGGAACCAGCCAAGAAGGACGTTTGACGAATCCGCGCTCAAGGAACTGGCGCAGTCGATTCAGGCGGTGGGGGTCTTGCAGCCCATCATCGTGTGCCGGGAGGGCGAACGCTACGCCATCGTGGCGGGCGAGCGGCGCTACCGCGCGTCGCGCATGGCGGGGCTCGAGGTGATTCCGGCCATCGTGCGGGACTGGAACGAGCAGGCCCGTCTGGAGGCGGCGCTCATCGAGAACCTGCAAAGGGACGACCTCAACCCCATTGAGGAGGCCGCGGGTGTCCGCCGGCTCATGGACGAGGCCGGCATGACCCAGGAGCGGGCGGCGGAGCGGCTGGGCAAGAGCCGGAGCGCGCTGGCGAACCTTCTGCGGCTTCTGAACCTTCCGGAGAGCGTCCGGGGGCTCATCCAGGCGGGGAAGCTCTCGGCGGGGCACGCCCGGGCGCTGGTGGCGCTGGAGGACAAGTCCAGGCAGGAAAAGCTCGCGCAGCTTTGCGTGGCCCAGGGCTGGTCGGTCCGGCAGTTTGAAAAGATCTGCCAGGCGGCGCTCAAGTCGGAACCGGCGCCCGTCTTTCGGCCCGCGCGCGACCCGCAGCTCAAGGAGCTGGAGTCGCTGATGCGAAACGCGCTGGGGCTTCGCGCGAAGCTCGAGGGCGACCTGAACGCGGGGAAAATCACCCTCAATTACTACAGTCAGGACGACCTCCAGCGCGTATGGGACGCGTTGTCGAGGCTGAATTGAGCGCAATGAAGAAAAGAGAAAACGCGATCATCGGTGCCATCTTTCTTTTTTGGTTTTCTGTCTATACCTATCCGTCCTTTCTCTCCAGCTACGCCGAGACCACCCTTGGCGCCTCGAGCGTCATGACCGGACTCATCGTCGGCTCCTACGGCTTTGTGCAGATGGCGCTCCGGATTCCCTTGGGCATCCTTTCGGACGTCACGCGCAAGCGCAAGATCTATATCATGATGGGGTTCGGCGCGTCCATGCTGGCCTCGGCCGGGCTCGCGCTGGTGGCCCTCCTGGCGGGACACGCAACCGGAAGCCTCGCGGCGCTGGCGCTGGTGTTCCGGGGTTTCGCGGGCGCGGCGGCGGCGAGCTGGGTCACGCTTTCGGTGTTCTACTCGGCCCACTATCCACCTGAGCGCACCGCCGAGGCCATGAGCAAAATTGTGTTTCCCCAGTACTTCTCTCAGGTGATCGCCATGCTTCTGGGCGCGTTCATCATGAACGAGCTGGGCGCGCAGTGGGCGTTTCTGCTGGCGACCGCGGCGGGCCTAGCGGGCCTTCTGTTCATCGCGCGCATGGACGACATTCCGCCGGAGGGCGAGCCGTTCACGGTCAAAAGCTTTGTCTCCGTTGCCAAGGACAAAAACCTCATTACGGGTTCGGTGCTCGCCATCCTGTTCATGCTGGTTTCCTGGTCGACGGTGCTTGGCTTCGTGCAGAACTGGGCGAAGGTCTACGTTTCGGGCTTCACGTCCGCTTATCTGGGCATTTTGCCCGTCATGTATCTGCTCCCCAACGCCGTGGTTTCCCGGTTTACGGGCCGGCTTTCCCTCCGGCTCGGGCGGAGTCTCGTTCTGACGGGGGGGTTTCTGCTCCTGGGCGCGGCGTGCCTTTTCTATCCCTGGGCGCGCAGCCTGCCCCTGCTTTTTGCCAACCAGATACTCTTCGGCGTGGGCATGGGGCTCATCGTGCCGCTGACCATGGCGGCGTCCATCGAAACCATTCCGGGCGACCGGCGCGGCGCTGCCATGGGCGTATATCAGGCGGTGTACGGCGTAGGCATGTTCCTGGGGCCGGTGGCGGCGGGCAAGGTGATCGAGGCGTTTTCCGCGGACGGGGTGCTCTACGCCGGCTACGCGGCGAATTTCCGGATGTGCGCCGGGATCGCCTTCTTGGGCGCGGCGGTGGCCTGGCTGCTCACCCGCGGGCGGAAGCGGTAAGGGAATGATTTCCGGGAGGGAATTTCGGTGAACATATACGCGGCGAAACCGGTCAAAAGCATAGACAGCCTTTCGGGAAACGTTTTTTTGCCGGGCGACGGGAACTGGGCTATGATCGCGGATTATCCGTGGGGCGGCGACTACCGGCCGGAAGCGCGGGCGAAGGTGGAGGTCATGGGCGACGCGTTGGCCGTCACACTGTGCGCGCGGGAGGAAACGATCCGCGCCCGGGAGACGCGGTTTGGCGGCGCGGTGTGCGTCGACAGCTGTTTGGAGTTTTTCGTCAATCCCTGCCCCGCGGCGGGAGACGCCTATGTGAATGTCGAGGTCAATCCCCTGGGCACCATGCACATGGGCGCAGGTCCGGGCCGGGAAAACCGGCGCGTGCTGCCGGAAATGCCGGAGGGGATTTGCCTTTCGGTCTCGCGGCACGCGGGCGCGTGGTGGGCGGTTCGGTATGCGCTGCCCTTCGCGCTTCTTTCGTCCCTGACGGGGCATCCGTGCGGGCGGGCCATGGCGGTTAACTTCTACTGCTGCGACGAGAGCGTTCATCCGCACTTTGGCGTGTGGAACCACGTGACGGCGCAAAACCCCGACTTCCACAGGCCCGAATGCTTTGGAAGGCTGGAATTTGCATAAAAAAGAGGCAATCCAAATGAACAGGCTTTTCAGGGCGCTCGCGGCGCTGGTCGCGGTGATTATGCTCGTTTCGGTTCTCGCGTATGCGGAGGAAGATGAGGACGAGCCCGTCAACTACGACCCCGACGAGGAGGTTGGGTTTCAGGATTCCATCGACGAGCACCTCATTGAGGAACGGGCGAAGGTCAGCGAAATGCGCAACCTGCTGCTCATCGGCATCGACGCCCGACCGGGCGAAACCACCGGCCGCAGCGACACGATGATCATTGTGACCCTCGATCCCGACGACAACTCCATCAAGCTTACGAGCATCATGCGCGACCTGTACGTGGAGATTCCGGGGTACAAGAACAACCGCATCAACGCGTCCTACGTGTTCGGCGGAGCGGACCTCCTGATGAAGACCATTGAAGCGAACTTCGGCGTGCACATCGACAATTACATTGCGGTCAATTTTTCGATGCTGGGGTCCCTCATCGACGCCATCGGCGGGCTGACCCTCACCGTCGAAAACGACTATTACATGGACCGCATCAACGCGGTCATCAAGATGGACAACAAGGTGCTGGGCATTAACATCAAGGACGGCCTCCTGACCGAATCCGGCGAGCAGCAGATGACCGGCAAGCAGGCCCAGGCCTACGCCCGCTACCGCTACGGCACCAAGGACGGCGACTTCGGGCGCACGGCGCGCCAGCGCGAGGTCATTACCAAAATTTTTGAAAAACTCAGCGGGATGAATGTTCTTTCGCTCATGCGGCTGGTGGTGAACAACGCCTCGAATGTCTACACCAATCTGGCGGTGTCCGACCTCGCCTCCTTCGCGCCTGTGCTCATTTCCATGAAGGACGCAAGCATCGAGGAGTTGCGCCTGCCCGTGGACGGCGGGTACAAGAGCCGCACCATCGCGGGCATGTCGGTGCTCGTACCCGACCGGACGAAGAACATGGACGCGCTGATGGAATTTCTCGGGGAGTGAAAAGATGAGCCGAACGCTCGACATGACGACGCGCAACAGCGAATACCAGCGCTTTGAGACCCTCAAGCGCAACCGGGAGAAGCGGGCCAGACAGGGCCTGTTCTTCCTCGAGGGCGTGCACCCCGTGGAGCAGGCGGTTCTTGCGGGATACGAATTTTATGCCGTGGGGGTCGACCGGGACGCGCGGCTGTCCGGCTGGGCGCGGGACATGCTCGAAAAGGCAAATCCCGAGACCGTCTACCGGATGGGAACGGAGCTCCACCGGGAGCTTTCCGACCGGGAGGAGCCCTGCGAGCTTCTGTGCCTTGCGCGGCAGCGGTCGGAATTGCCCGAATTTGCGGCCGACCCCCTGGCGCTCTACGCGGTGTTTGACCGCCCGTCGTCGCCGGGCAACCTGGGTACGGTGTTCCGCTCGGCGGACGCGTTCGGCGCGCGCTGCGTCTTAACCACCGGCCACGCGGCGGATTTCTACGATCCCCAGTGCGTGCGCGCCTCCATCGGCACGCTGTTCCGCAGGCCCCACGTGAACATGGAGGGCGCGGAGGCGGCGGTTAAGTACCTGCGCGCCCGGCCGGAAAACCCTCTGATCGTGGGCACCTCCGCCCGAGGGGACGCGCTTCTGACGGAAATCGACCTGACGGGGCCTGTGGCGCTCATCGTCGGCAACGAGACCTTCGGGCTTTCGAAGGCCTGGAAGGAAGCGTGCGACGTCCTGGCGCGCATTCCCATTTCAGGCGCGGCGTCCTCCCTCAACGCCGGAAGCGCCGCCACCGTGTGCTATTACGAGGTCGCGCGCCAGCGGGGGTTCCGTCACGAATAGCTGATTTTTTCCCGGATCAATTCCGGGTTTTTTTATTGGGGATCGCGCCGATTCCGCCCGTCAACGGTTGCGTTTTTGGGTAAATTTTGTTATAATATGGCTACAATCGTCCGGACAGGACGGAAAAAACGGGGAGGAATCTACAATGAGGAAGATCCTTTCGTTCGCGCTCGCGCTGGCGCTTGTTTTCGCCATGACGAGCTTCGCCTCGGCCGAGGCGGACAAGCCCTACATCGGCATCCTCGCGCCGGCCACCACCCACGGCTGGGTCGGCGGCGTCACCTACTATGCCCAGCAGGCGGCGGATTCCCACGACATCGAGTACGTGCTTCTCACCAGCTCCAATGCCGACGAGATGAGCTCCCAGATCGAGCAGCTCATTTCCCTGGGCGTGGACGCCATCGTGGTGTGGCCGCAGTTCACCGGCGTCGAAACGGCCGCCGAGATGGCCCTTGAGCAGGGCATCATCATCTACAACTTCGACATGCTCATCAATGTCGACGAGAAGTACGTGGACGAGCTCTACGTGCTGACCGGCGACAACTACGGCATGGGCGTCGCGGGCGCCGAGTACATCGTTTCCAAGATCGGCACCACCGGCACCGTGCTCATCATGGACGTGCCCACCTCCGGCAACGTCGCCGCGGACCGCAAGGCCGGCTTCGAGGATACCGTGGCCGAGATCGCCCCCGACCTCGAGCTCATCACCATCTCCACCGCCTTCGCCCGCGAGGACGGCTTGAATGACATGGCGGACGCGCTCACCGCGTATCCCCAGATCGACGCCGTGTTCTCCATGGACGACGAGACCTCCATCGGCGCGCTCCAGGCAATCGTCGAGGCGGGCCGCACGGACATCAAGGCCATCACCGGCGGCGGCGGCTGCCAGGAATACTTCAACATGATGGATGACGAGGCGTACGCGAACATCTGGGTCGCTTCCGCCACCTACTCCCCGTCGATGATCGTCAACTGCATCGACAACACCATCGCGATTCTCTCGGGCGAAACCGTCGAGCACTCCGTCGTCATCCCCACCACCATCGTGGACCGCGACAACGTGGCCGGCTTCCTCGATCCCAATACCCCCTACTAAGCCGGGTAAAAACAAGACGGGGGCCGCAAGGCCCCCCTCGTTGCATTATGGCTCTCCATAAAGGATGTGTTTGAATGACCCTATCGATGACCGGCATCGACAAATCCTTCGGCGCCAACAAGGTGCTCCGGGGCGTCGACTTTTCCGTCGGCGCGGGGGAGATTCGCGCGCTCATCGGTGAAAACGGCGCGGGCAAGACTACGCTCATGAACATCCTGGGCGGTGTGCTTTCGCCCGACGCGGGCACGGTCGCCCTGGACGGAAAGCCGGTTCTCTTTGCGATTCCCCGCGATTCCCTCGACGCGGGCATCGCCTTTATTCATCAGGAACTCAATCTCGTGAACGACTTGAACGTCTACGAGAATCTTTTTATCGGCAGGGAACTGAAAAAGGGCATACGGCTTGACAAGAAGGCCATGACCGCCCGGGCGCGCGAGGTGCTGTTGAAGCTCAACGTCGAGCTCGATCCCGCCGCGCCGCTTTCGGAGCTGGACGCCTCCTACAAGCAGATCATCGAAATCGCCCGGGCGCTCATCTTCAACGCGCGGCTCATCATCATGGACGAGCCCACCACGTCCCTCACCGAGGTGGAGATCGCCCGGGTGTTCGATATGATGCGCGCGGTGAAGGAAGCGGGGGTCTCCATCGTGTTTATTTCCCACAAGCTCAAGGAAGTCCTCACCGTCTGCGACACCTTCACGGTGCTGCGCGACGGCGAGGTGGCCATGGGCGGGGACGTGAAGGACGTGACGGAGAGGGGTTTGGCGCGCTGGATGGTGGGCCACGAGGTGCGCACCGAAAAGCTCCAAAGGGACGTGCGCATCGGCGCGGAGGCGCTGCGCGTGGAGAAGCTCTCCCGGGGCCGCGCGTTCCGGGACATCTCCTTTTCCCTGCGCGCGGGGGAGATATTGGGTTTCACGGGGCTTCTGGGCGACGGGCGGAGCGAGCTCTTCCAGTCGATCTTTGGACTGACGCCCGACCGGACGGGTGTCCTCTTCGTGGGTGGAAAGCGGAGCGCCATGCGCTCCACCACCGAGGCCTACGAGGCGGGGCTTGGGTATGTGCCCAGAAACCGCAAGGAAAACGGCATCATCAAGGACATGTCGGTCCTTGAAAACGGGTCCATTGTGACATTGCGCCAACGGCGGCGCATGGGGTTTCTGGCGCACAGGCGGATTCTGGCGGACATGGAGAAAAATGTCCGCGATCTGTCCATCAAGGTGTCCGATCTCGATGCGCTCATCACGTCCCTGTCCGGCGGCAACCAGCAGAAGGTGGTGCTCGCCAAGTGGCTGTCGGCCGCGCCCCGGGTCATGATTTTCGACAATCCCACCCAGGGGGTGGACGTGGGCGCCAAGGAGGAAATCTACGACATCATTCTGCGGCTTTCCGAAAGCGGCGTCGCGGTGGCGATCCTTTCCAGTGAGGCGCAGGAGGTCATCCGGCTGTGCGACCGGGCGTACGTCATGTACCACGGCGAGATTCGGGGCGAGCTCGCGGGCGAGGGACTGAACGAGCAAAATATCATGCTGCTCGCCACGGGCGGCGCGATTTGAGAGGGGAACGGGCATGAAAAGAACAAAATGGCTGGGCGTCGCGGCCCTCATACTCGCGCTTCTCGTGATGGGCGTCGGGCTGTTTGCCGAGTTTGGCAAGCGGGGCGACGGGTTCTTCGCGGACGCGCTTTCCCGCGCGCGGGAGAACCAGGCGGTGCTCGACGCGGGCGCGAAGGCCGCCAAGAACGCGGCGGCGGTGGAAAAGCGCGCCGCCACGGCGGATTCCGCCATCGCAGCCGCGCGGAAGGGCATGGACGAGGCGCTTTCCAACCTTGCGCTGCTCGACGGGGCGCTGGAAGGGAACGCGACCGGCGACGCGGAGCTCGACCAGATTCGGGATGCCGCCGTGAAGGTGCTCGACGGTGTGGATCTGGCGCGCTCGTCCGGCGCGTGCTTCGTCGATCTGATGCTTCAGGCGCTCACTGAGATTGAGGCGGGCGGAAACGAACTCCTCGCCGTGGCGGACGCCCGGGTGCTGGCGCTTTATCAGGCCATCGTGGCGGACGGCTACAAGGCGGTTTCCGCCGCCGAGACGGCCGTCGGCGGCGTGCGGGAGAATGCCCGCAAGGTGTTCGAGCTGGCCGGGGACGCAACCGAAATCGAGGAGATTGCCCTCACCGAGGAGCCCGCGCCCGCCACCGTGGACGACTGCCGCGCCGCGCTTTCCGCCCTCGACGACCGGGCGGACGCGCTCAAGGCCTATCAGGAAAAGGTGGACGCGTGGGCGGCGGAGGCGGTCGCCGCGGCGAGCGCGGCGGCCTCGGTCAAGCTGTCCTTCGGGGACAGCCTGGTGGTGCTGCTGGCCGATACCTTTATCGGCGTGCTGTTCACGGCGGTTCTCCTCTTCCTGCTGGGACTGGGCCTTCTGTTCCTCGCCGAGCCGTTCAAGCGGCAGTGGGCCAAGACGCCGACGTTTTCCGTGGGAATCGCCCTCATCGCCATGCTGGTGTTCCAGACCTACGCCCTGGGTTTTTCCCAGGGGTCCGTGGGCGCGTGGGCAAAGTTCTGGTTCGACAACACGTTTAACGTCCTGCGCGCGAACACCTCTGTGGGCATGATCGCCCTGGGCATGACATTGGTCATCATTACCGGGGGCATCGATTTGGCCGTGGGCTCGACCCTGGCGGGCGTGGGCACGGTGCTCATGACAATGATCGATACGGGCGAGCACGGGGTATTGGTGAAGTTCGGGATCACGGGATACCCCGCCTTCGCCGTCGGCATCCTGATTGCGCTGGCTTTCGGCGCGCTCATCGGCGGCCTGATCGGCCTTCTGGTGACAAAGGGGCGGATTCCGCCATTCATCGTGACCCTGGGCGTCATGAACATCATCCGCAGCGTGGCCCAGTACTTCACCAAGAGCTACACGCCCACCGTGCCCAAGTCCTTTGAGGCCATCGCCAACACCACGGTGTTCGGGCAGCGGCCCATGACCATCGTTTACTGGCTCATCCTCGCCGTGCTCTTCTATCTGATGATGAAGCACACGGCCTTCGGGCGGTACGTCTACGCGGTGGGCTCCAACGAGCGCACCACCCGGCTGTCCGGCATCAATACCGACCGGGTCAAGCGCAGGGTCTACATGCTCACCGGACTTGTGGTCGCCATCGCCGCCGTTTCCCAGCTCTCGCGTCTGGGCGGCATGGATGTCGCAAGCGCCGGCAACGGCTACGAGCTCGACGCCATCGCGGCCGTCGTCGTGGGCGGCACCGCCATGTCGGGCGGGCGCGGCTCCATCGTCGGAACCGTCCTGGGTGTGCTCATCATCGGCATCATGAACAATCTTCTCATCCTCCTGGGCGTCGATTCCTTCCTCACCGACGCGTTCAAGGGTGCCATCGTCGTGGTCGCCGTGCTCATGCAGCGCAAGGAGAAATTGGCGTAGCGGGGGGCGCTGCCCCCGGCACCTCCGCTTAAGGGACATTGTTTCTTAAGAATCCCATGCTGGGTCGATTTCCTTGTTTTTCCCCCGAACCGCACGGGGCCTAAACCCCGTGCGGTCCGGACAGGCGACGGTGGGTTCTGTTTGCGGGTTAGGAGACCAGGGAGACGGTGGTGCGATTGCGACAGTTTTTCGAATTTCGGGTCAATTCCGCGTTGGGCGAATGGGCAGTGCGCTTCATTTCACTTGCGCATGCTTGACACCGCGCGGGGAATCACTTATAATGGTCAAGCTGTACCATCGGGTGTATCGCCGAAAGGCGAATGACATATGAACCATAATATGAAGGAGTGTTATTGCCATGTTTCGTACCTACCAGCCCAAGAAGCGCCAGAGGAGCAAGGTGCACGGCTTTCGTCAGCGCATGAAGACCAAGAGCGGCCGCAACGTCCTCAAGGCTCGCCGCCTGCGCGGACGCAAGAAGCTCTCCGCGTAAGGCGCCATGCCCGGGATGGATGTTTCGCCGACCGGCCGCGAGCGCTTCACACGTGCGGTCCGGCTCGGCGCGAATCGCAACTACCGTTACGTATACCGTAAGGGAAAGTCGTATCCCTCCCGCAACCTGACCCTGGTGTATCTCAAGGGCCGGGGTACAAGGGTGGGCTTTTCGGTTTCCGCCAAGGTTGGAAACGCCGTGACCAGAAACCGTCTCAGACGGTACATGCGCGAGGACATACGCAAAATGCTCTTTCGCATGAAAATGGGCCGGTACGTTTTCGTGGCCCGGCCGTCCGCCAAGGATACGCCCCACGAAAGTCTGACGCGCGAGCTTCAAGCCGTTCTTTCGCGGGCGAAGCTCTTTCGGGAGGATGCAAAGTGAGCATTGCAGCGCGCGCGCTGCGCGCCGTCATCCGTTTCTACAAGCGGCGGATCTCGCCCGGACTTCCGCCCAGCTGCCGGTTCATTCCCACCTGCTCGGAATACGCCTTTGAGGCGATCGGCAAATACGGCGCGTTCAAAGGGGGCCTCATGGCCGCGTGGCGGATTTTGCGCTGCAATCCCTTTTGCAAGGGCGGTTACGACCCCGTTCCCTGACGCCCGAGTGCCTCTATGGCCGGGCAAAATGAAAACTGCCGGCCACATGCGCCGCGAGGAGAGATTATTTATCCATGACCGGTTTATTTGAGTCGCTGATCAACGGCATATACGGCTTCGTCGGCAATTACGGCGTGGCCATTGTGCTGCTCACGCTCCTTGTGCGCCTTGTGCTTTTGCCGCTGGACATCAAGTCCAGAAAGAGCATGCGCGCGATGAGCAGGGTGCAGCCCAAGATGCAGGCCCTTCAGAAGAAGTACGCCAAGGACAAGGAAAAGCTCAACCAGAAGATGAGCGAGCTCTACAAGAAGGAGCACGTGAGCCCGCTTTCCGGCTGTCTTCCCATGCTCATTCAGCTGCCGCTTCTCATGATCATGTTCACCGCCATGCGAAACCTCGCATCCGCGGAGACCGGCAAGATGCTCGAGAACCTGTTCAACCAGCTCATCAACAACGGCGGTGCCGACGGCATCGGCGCGCTCACGAACCTGCAGGGCTTCCTCTGGATCAAGAACGTGTTCCAGCCGGATTCGTTCGCCAACGGCGTGCTTCCTTCCTTTGCGAACGCGCTCAAGTCCGTTCAGGCGTACAACAGCGCCTTCGTCGCGCCCGACGGCCTCGAGGCCATGTACAACGCGTTCCTCACCGCCCATTACGGCATCGGGGACTTCGTCAACGTGTCGGTCATCATGTGGACCATGCGCATTCCCACTTCCCTCTACGCGCTTTTCCACTATTCAAACGGGCTTTTCATCCTGCCGCTGTTTGCGGCGGTGTCGCAGCTTTTCATGACGAAACTCACGACGCCCCAGCAGACCCCCCAGCAGCCCGCCGACCCGAATTCCCCCGCGAACATGATGAACTCGGGAGCCATGAAGTGGATGTTCCCGCTCATGTCGCTGTATTTCTGCGCCAGCTACAACGCCGCGTTCGCCATGTACTGGGCGACCGGCAACATCATCGCCATGGTCGAACAGATCGCCATCAACAAGTATCTCGATATGGCCGAGAAGAAGAACGCGCCCATCGAGGTATCGTCCGAGGAAGAATAGAACCATAAGGAGGCGTTTCGCCTTGAATTCGATAGAGAAAAGCGCAAAGACCGTCAAGGAGGCCATCCGGCTCGGGCTCGATGAGCTGCGTCTGGACTCCGCGGACGTAGACATCGAGGTATTGGAGATCGGAAGCCCAGGAATCTTCGGCATGTTCGGAAAGCCCGCCCGCGTCCGGCTCACCCGCAAGGACGCCGCCCGGGACGATTTCAAAATCGACATGCCGCAAATGTCCCTCGACGCCACTGCCGCCCCCAAGAAGCAGCGCGGCGACCGCCCGCCCAGGAAGGAAAATAAGCCCGAGGCAGCCAAGGCAGAGCAGCCGCGCGAGCCCAAGGCCGAAAAAAAGTCAAAACCCCGCCCGCGCAAGGAACAGAAGCCCGCGACGCAGGAGGAGAAGCCGCTCAATCAGGAACTCTTCGAGGAAGAACCCTTCGTCGCGACGCCCTTTGAGGCCCTTTCCGCTTCCGCGAAACAGGCACACGATTTCATCAGGGAGCTTACCGAGAAGATGGGCGCGCCCGTCGAGATGGAAATCGCGGAGACGCCCGAGCAGCTGCGCGTGAAGATGTCCGGCGAGAACATGTCCATGCTCATCGGCCGCCGGGGCGAGACACTGGATTCCGTCCAGTATCTGACGAGCTTGTGCGTCAACCGCGGCCGCGAGGAATATCTGCGCGTGTCGCTGGACACCGAGAACTACCGCGCCAAGCGTGAGGAAGCCCTGCGCAAGCTGGCCGTTCGCATGGCCTCGCGTGCCCGCAAGACCGGCAAGCGCGTCGCGCTCGAGCCCATGAACCCCTACGAGCGCAGAATCCTGCACTCCGCGCTCCAGAACGATCCTGAGGTCACCACCCATTCCGAGGGCGAGGAGCCGTACCGCAGGGTCATCATCACCTTGAAATAGCAATACAAGAAAGCCGCGTTCCCGATCCAATCGGGCGCGGCTTTTTGTTGGCTCCGGGGGCGGCGATGCCGTGCGGGATTGGATGCTCGGCTCCGTTTTTCGGGTGTGCTGAAAGTCGATGGGCGTTTCGGACGCGACGAGAAGAAGGGCGGTTCCGGCGCCGCATGCGCGATGCCCTCCGTAACGACGCGGATGCCAACCACCGATGATGAGGGGCGTGTTTCTCGATCCCATCATGTTGCGCACGCGCCGTTGCCACCGCCCGGCCGGCGAATGGAAAGATTGCCGCCCGCATGTCTCGCCGGATATGCGGAATGGTCTATATGTGCGCGATGCCCTCCGCGACGATGCGGACGCCGCCCTCAATGGCAAGGGCCGCGATTTTTCCGTCCCCGCAGGCCGCGCGCACGGTGATGACGCCGCCCGGCTGGCGAATGGAAAGATCGACGTCCGCGCCACGCTTCAGGGCGAGATACGCCCCCACGGCGGCGGTGCCGCTGCCGCAGCCGCGCTCCCAGACCATGCTCCCGGCGGCGGGCACGTACACCAGCGGCCGCATGGCAAGATCGGTGGGGGAAAGCAGGATCACACCGGCCGCCTCCTCGTTTGTCGCGTCCGCGATCCGCCGGACGAGCGATTCCGCGTCGACGTCCGCGCCCTCGACGATTGCGTGGGCGATGCCGGGAAGCCGCACCACGGGAAAGCCGCACGCCGTCTCCAGCGTCGCGGGAAGGGGCATGCCAAGGGCGCAGCGATAGATTCCGTCCTCGGCCAATCGAACCCGGCAGCGGACGATTTCAGCCGCGCCCGAGATCTCGAGGGGAATCTCGCCGTCTGTGACGCCGCCCTCCCGGGCGAGCCAGGCCGCAAGGCTCATGGCCGCGTTGCCGCAGAACTCCCCGCCCGCCATCTGGAGCCGGGCTCGCGCGCCGGGGATGGTTGCGGGCTCAAAAAAACCCGCCTGTTCGGCATGCACGCTCTCGTAACCCATGAGCGCCGCCGCCACGGCGGGCTGCTCCCCGCGCGGAACGGGGGAGAGGATGAGGACCGTCATGTTCCCGGTGGGCGAGGTTTTGATAAATGCGCAGTTCACCTTTGGAACCTGCTCAGAAATTGGATGGTTCTCTCCTGCTTGGGATTTTCGATGATCTCCGCCGGCGCGCCCTCCTCGACAATGACGCCGTTGTCCATGAAGATGACCCGCTCGGACACGTCCCGGGCGAAGCCCATCTCGTGGGTGACGATGACCATGGTCATCTTTTCAGCCGCCAGATCGCGAATGACCTTCAGAATCTCACCCGTCAGTTCCGGGTCGAGGGCGCTGGTGGGTTCGTCGAAGAACAGGATGCGCGGGTTCATGGCCAGCGCCCGTGCGATGGACACCCGCTGCTGCTGCCCGCCGGAAAGCTGGAAGGGATAAGCGTTCTCCTTTTCCGAAAGCCCCATCTTGGAAAGAAGCGCCCGCGCCTCCTCGCAGACCTCGTCCCTGGGCCGCTTCTGCACGAGGATCGGCGCCTCGGTGACGTTTTTCATGACCGAGTAGTGGGGGAACAGGTTGAAATTCTGGAACACCAGGCCGAATTCGCTCTTGATTTTTGTAAGTTCCTCGCGGGGCGCATAGACGGATTTTCCATTTTCGGACCGCGCGGCGTACCGATCGAGGTAGGCAAGGGAGCCGTCGTCCATGGTCTCGAGAAGCGTGGCGCACCGCAGTAAAGTGGATTTTCCCGAGCCGGACGGACCGATGATGGACACGACCTCGTTTTCCGCGACGGTCAGGGAGATGTCCGAGAGCACTTCCTGGCCGTCGAACGCCTTTTTCACATGGCTCATCTCAAGAATTTTCACGCATGCGCCCCCTTACCGGTAGTACCGGAGCTTCTTCTCGATCCGCTCCATGACGAACGCCACGATGGCGTTGAAGATGTAGTAGAACACGCCCGCGATTACAAAGGGCAGAAACGACGTCTGGGACGCCGCGATCTGCTTGGCGATGGAAAAGACCTCCTGATAGGCGAGAGAGAAGGCGAGGGAGGTGTCCTTGATGAGGGTCACGACCTCGTTGGTCACGGCGGGCAGAATGCGCTTGACCACCTGGGGCAGTATGATCCTCAGAAACGTCTGGCCCTTGGAGTAGCCCAGGACCGCTGCCGCCTCATACTGGCCGAGGGGCATGGACTCGATGCCCGAGCGGAAGATTTCCGCGAAATAGGCGGCATAATTGACGACGAAGCCGATGATGACCGCGTAGAACCGAAACCCACGGATGGAAAATCCAAAAAGATAATAGGGCCCAAAATACACCGCGATGAGCTGAAGCATGAGGGGCGTTCCACGCATGACGGATATGTAGACGCGGATAATCGCCGAAAGAACCCGGCTCCTGGACATCCGCCCCAGCGCCACCAAGACGCCCAGCGGCACCGACAAAACCAGCGTCAATAAGAAGATCAGGCTCGCGCGCCCCATCCCGACGCTCATCTTCTCAAGAATCACGGAAAATTCCATTCAAACACCTCAACCCATCGTATCCCACTCATTCTACCATAGGAAACCCACAATGTAAACTCGGTCGCCGGGGGTTTGGACCCCCCGGCGACCGACGTCCAAATGTGTTTTATCCCAGTTTGGGATTCCAAAGGGACAGGGTCCCTTTGGCGGGGTCCAGGGACAGCGCCCCTGGCGTTACTCAGCGGTCGGCTCCAGGCAGATGAAGTCCTCAAGGCCGTATTTCTCGGCGAGTGTCTGGTAGGTGCCGTCGTTGACGAGCTGCATGACCGCGCCTTCCACCTGCGCGCAGAGTTCGGTATCGCCGATGCGGAAGCCGATGCCGTACTGCTCGGAGGCAACGGAATCACCGATGGCGTAATTGTCGGGCTCGGAATTGACGTAGAACTTGGCCACGCCGATGTCGATGATGAGCGCGTCGACGGAGCCCGCCTTGAGCTCGGCGGCGGCGGTGACGTAGGAATCAAACACCTGGGTGTCCGCGAAGGTGTCGGCCAACGCCTTCAGACCGCCTTCGTCCTCGCTCTCAAGAAGCTCCTGCGCGCTGGTGGCGATCTGCACGCCCACGAGCTTGCCCGCGAGATCGGCCTCGGTCACGATGCCGGAATCCGGCGTGGTGAGGATCACCTGGGAGTTGTCCACGTAGGGGAAGGACCAGGTGTAATCGTCCTCGCGGCCATTGATGGTGAAGCCCGACCAGATGCAGTCGCAGGCGCCTGCGTTCAGCTCGAGATCCTTGGTGTCCCAGTTCACCGGGTACTCCGCATACGTCCAGCCCAGAATGCCGCAGACGGCCTGGGCCATCTCAAGGTCAAAGCCCGTGTACGCGCCGTCGTCGCCCATGTAGGAGTAGGGCGGATAGTCCGGGTCGAAACCCACGGTGAATGTAACCGTCTCGGCCATGGCGCTCACGGCCGTCAGAACCAGTGTCAGAGCCACCAGAAGGGATGTGATCTTCTTCATTGAATGATCCTCCGTTCGATTTGCTTTAGCGTGCTAACGTGGTATTATAATAACGCACAGGCCGCGGATTGTCAAGGCGGCGATTGTTAAGATTGAAAAACCGGCTCCGGTGTGATAGAATGGTGCCGAATGATTCGGAGGAAATCTATGAGATATGAAATAAAAAACCTCACGGTCGAACTGGAGCGGGGATGCGCGTTCATCGACGAAAAAAGACCGCGCTTCGGCTGGGGGATCGAGTCGGACGGAAGGGACGTTATGCAGACGGCCTACCGGGTGACCGTGAAAGAGGGCAAAAAAACCGTCTGGGATACGGGAAAAGTGGAGAGCGGCGAGAGCCAATGGATTGAATACGCGGGCGAAAATCTCATGCCCCGGACGCGGTACGATTGGACGGTCTCGTCGTTTTATGAGGGCGGAGAGGCGTTCGCCTCGGCCTCGTTTGAGACGGGACTTATGGACGAAACGGGCCATGCGTGGAACGGGGCGAAGTGGATCGGTGCGGCGGAAATCGGCCTTGCCGCGCGCGCCAAGGCCATTTTCTCGGTCCAGCTCGACTTCTTTCTGCGAGGCGAGGCGACGGGCGTTATTTTCGGGAAGAACGACCCCCGGCTTCAGGACAGAAACAAAAACGACGACGGCCTCGCGGGCGAAAACTACATCAAGTACCGGCTGACCCGTGGGGGGATGCTGGAGATCTACCGGGTGGGCTATCATTCCGCGGACCGCGCGGACGCGCCCTTTGCCGCCGTCGAGATTCCGGGCTTCGATCCGGCGATGCCCCATGCGCTGCGGGTGGACGTGACAGGCAACAATGCCTACGCCTACCTCGACGGCGCAAAGGTGGACGAGGTGAAGCGGGAGCTGCCCTTTCGCAGGCCAGGCATGCCAACCTTCATCATGGCGCCGCGCCAATTAAATCCCGCGGGCGAGAACGACGTGACCACCTACCCGCTCCTGTGCGAAAGCGGCTTCTTTGCGGAAGGCGAATGCGAGGTGGTGCGCTTCGCGATCTCAAACCTTCGCCCGCCCAAGGCGCAGCTTGTGCGGCTGGAGGCCGCGACCCCGGGTCCGTTCGGCGAATTTGTGAAAAACGACCGGCTCATGGTCCGCGATGCCGAATTGACCGCCGACTTCTCCCACGGCGGAATCCCGCTTCTGCGCCGGGCGTTTCACCTCGGCGCGCCCGTCCGCCGCGCGCGGCTGTACGCCACCGCCCGGGGCGTCTATGAGGCGGAATTGAACGGCGCGCGGGTGGGCGATAGCTGGTTTGAGCCGGGCGCGGCCCAGTACGACAGGCATTTGCGCTATCAGGCCTACGACGTGACGGCGCTTTTGCGCCCGGGCGAAAACAGGCTGGATGTGGCGCTTGCCTCCGGCTGGTGGAGCGAGGCGCAGACATTCAACCTCATGAACTGCAATTACTGGGGCGACCGCCCGAGCTTCCTTTCCATGCTGGTCATCGAAAAAGAGGACGGAACCGAGGAAACCCTCGTCTCCGCCCCCGGCGCGTGGTCGGCGCGCACGGACGGCCCGGTGAAGTTCGCGGGCTGGTTCTACGGTGCGCATTATGACGCGCGCCCGGCAGCGCCCCACTGGCAAAGGGCCGTGGAAGTGCCCACAGTTGATTTTTCGGAGCTTCTGTCGGAAGGCGGCTTCATGCGCTGGCCGGTGCCGACGCAAAACCAACCCGCGCTTTCCCTCTCTACCGGTTCGCCCGTGAAGCACATCATGACGCGCACCGCGCAGGCCATGTTCGAGCCGCGCCCGGGCGTATACGTCTATGACATGGGCCAGAACATGGTGGGCGTTCCCGAAATCAAGCTGACCGGTGTGCCCGGCGCGGAGGCCGTGATCCGCTACGGCGAGGTGCTGTACCCGCCGCTTCCGGAATACGGCGACCTGGCGGGCATGATTCTCACCGAGAACTACCGCGACGCGCTCTCCATCGACCGGTACGTGTTCGCGACGGACGGGCCGGAGGTGTTTTCGCCGCGCTTTACATTCCACGGCTACCGCTATGTGGAGATCACCGGGGTCGGAGCGCCTCCGGCTCCGGCGGATGTGAAGGGGCTCGTGCTTTCCTCGATCACCCGGCAGACGGGCGAATTCGCGTGTTCAAATCCCCTCGTCAACCGGCTTTACGAGAACATCCTCTGGAGCCAGCGCGCGAACTTCCTTTCCATTCCCACAGACTGTCCCCAGCGCAACGAGCGCATGGGCTGGTCGGGGGACGCGCAGGTGTTTTCGCGCACGGCGGTTTACAACGCGGACGTGTACGGCTTCCTCCGGCGCTACCTTGAGTGTGCCCGGGACTGCCAGCTTCCGGACGGGCGGTTCGCGGACATCGCGCCCGTGGGCGGCGGCTTCGGCGGCATCGAGTGGGGAAGCGCGGGCATCATCGTGACTTACGAGATCTACCGGCAGTACGGCGACAGGCGCGTGGTCGAGGAAAACTTCGACGCCATGGCGCGCTACATCAATTTTCTGCGCGGGAAGGGCACCCCAGGCCTTCTGGAGGACGTGGGCCCGCTGGGCGACTGGCTTGCCACCGACATGTCCACCGACAATCCGCTTTTATGGAACGCGATCTATTTTTTCGACGCCACCGTCATGGCCGAAATGGCCCGGGCCGTGGACCGGGATGCCGCTCCCTACGAGGCGCTGGCCGCCGAGATCAAGGGAAACTGGAACCGCGCGTTCGTCGATCCGGAAACAAAAAGGACCCGCCGCATAAGCGGCGAGATCAACGATACCCAGGCGTCCTACGCCGTGCCGCTGGCCTTCGGGCTGTTTGATGATCGGAAGGCCGCCGCGGACAGGCTTGCGGAAAAGTCAAGGGAGCTCGGGTGCGCGGTGACGACGGGCTTTGTGGGCACGGGGCCGCTGCTGCCCGCGCTGACGGACGGCGGGCATGCCGACGTTGCGTACAAAATTCTCCAGAACACCGCCTATCCCTCATGGCTCTATTCCATCACCGAGGGCGCCACCACCATCTGGGAGCGGTGGAATTCCGTCACCCGGGAGAACGGTTTCGGCGGCAACAACCGCATGAACTCGTTTAACCACTACTCGCTGGGCGCGGTGGGGGCGTGGATGTACATGTACGCCCTGGGCATCCGGCGCGGGGAAAGCTGGCGGATGTTCCGCCTGGCGCCGTGCGTCGGGGACATGGACTTCGCAAAGGGCGGCTACGAGTCCGTCTACGGGAAGATTGAGGCGGGCTGGCGGCGGGAGAATGGCAGGGTGACGTACAAAATCGTCGTGCCCGCCAACACCCGCGCGGAGGTCGTCCTCCCCATGGGCACGAAAATCGTCGGAAGCGGGGCGCACGAATTCACATGGTAAAGGCTAAAATCGTCTGCGTGGTGGGCACCAACGCGTCCGGCAAGAGCGCGCTAGGCGTTGAACTGGCGCGCAGGTTTGGCGGCGAAATCATCTCTGCCGACTCCCGCCAGGTGTTCCGGGGACTCGATCTCGGCAGCGGGAAAATAACGCCGGAAGAAATGAAGGGCATCCCGCACCACCTCATCGACGTGCGGGAGCCCAACGAATTTTTCTCCATGGCGGACTTTCAGAAAATGGCTTACGGGGCGATCGAGGACATCCGCGCCCGGGGAAGGCTCCCTTTCATCGTGGGCGGCACGGGGCTTTACGTCGCAAGCGTCGCCGAGGGCTACGAGCTCTCCGGGCCCGCGCCCGATCTCGCTTACCGCGAGGAGCTCGAGACATACGACACTCCGGCCCTCCACCGGATGCTCCTTGAAAAGCTGCCCGACGCCGACGTCGATCCTCAAAACCGCAACCGCGTGATGCGCCTTCTCGAGCGGCTGAAGTCGGGCGATGCCCTCGAACCCCGCAAAAACCCGCGCTACGACGTGCTTCAGCTCGGCGTCACCTGGCCCCGGGCGGAAATCTGCGCGCGCATCGACAGACGCCTCGAGGCCCGCATGCGCGCCGACATGCCGGGCGAGGTGCGCCGGCTCCTCGAAAACGGCGCGACGCCGGCGTTTCTCAAAAAACTCGGCCTCGAGTATCGCTACCTCACCGAATACCTCACCGGCGAAATCCCCACCGAGGCCGCGATGCTGGACGAACTCTCCCGCGCCATCAAACGCTTCGCCAAGCGCCAGATGACCTGGTTCCGCAAGGACAAATCCATCCTTTGGCTCGACATGTACGCGGATCCGCTTGCACAGGCCTGCGCTGCCATCGAGGCGTGGAGGAGTGACGCCGAAGGCTCTGCCCCCGGCTCCCGCGCAAGGGCGGATGCCCTTGAGAATCCCAGACTGGGTGGGTAATGTTTCCGCCGTCCGTCGGATCGGTCGGGGGCTTAAGTCCCGACCGATCCGATTTAGTGTTACGGGAGACCCGGCAAGGTCACGGCGTTTCCCTGCCTGCCCGCCCCAAAAC
>JAEYRW010000173.1 GCA_023435435.1 Bacillota bacterium
AAAGAGGGTGAGGAGCAGCTCTCGCCTCTCTGAATTCGAGTTTCGGGACGGCCAATCTGTGCAATACATATAAAAAATCTGTCTGAAAACTAGTGTTTTCAGACAGATTGTGGTGGAGCATAGGAGACTCGAACTCCTGACCTCTACACTGCCAGTGTAGCGTACTACCAACTGTACTAATGCCCCGCAGGCGTGCCGCCGTTCGCGACGAAAGTCATTATACCAAATTGACGACCACTTGTAAAGGGCCTTTTTTCGTTTTTTCATCATAAAATTGCGCGGGATCGACCGGAAAAACGGAATCGCGTTTTATGTGCCCAGACGGGCGATTTGGTTACACGGCAAAAATCGGCAGGACAAGTGTCTCAAGATTCCAGACAGACCGGCATTCTTCAACTTTTTTTTCAGCTTCTGACATATTTAACCAGTTACATGAGATTTTGCATTGTGCGAAAGCGGCGATTGTGATAAAATGATGAAGTCAAT
This sequence comes from Bacillota bacterium, assembly GCA_023435435.1. Lineage (GTDB taxonomy): Bacteria > Bacillota > Clostridia > Christensenellales > Aristaeellaceae > RUG11247. The sequence continues at coordinate 487 of JAEYRW010000173.1, forward strand.
GAGAATTTCTCGAGGCATCGAGTGTATCGGAGGACGAAGATATGGCGATTGGGGAACGCGAGGCCGAAAGCATTTTGCGCTCGACGCTCGAAACCCTCCTGCACGGGACCTCTGATATCGTCTATGTAAAGGACAAACACCTCCGATATGTCGGTGCGTCGCAGGGCTTCTGCGACATGTTCGGACTGCGCAACCCGCAATCGGTGGTGGGGAAAACCGACCTCGACCTTTTTCCACGCCCCATCGCGGAGATGGCATATGCCGACGATTTGACGATTTTGGACAGCGTGTCCGCGGACACGGCACGCTTTGACATGATTCATGTGACCCGCAGGCGGATTACCGCGCCGGACGGCAGCATCGTCGGAATCAGCGGCGTCATCGCCAATCCCGCGGATGGCGGAGATGGCGTGCTGGCCTCCGTGCTCGTGGACGTCGACAGCTGGACGGCCCTCAAAATCAAGCTGAATTCCGCGAGCCGCCTCTCCCTTCCGGAAACCGTGGACGTCGGCGCCATTCAACGCCATCTCATCGATTTCATCGCCTCGGACGATGCCTCGCGCGCATTTATCGCCGCGCTTTCCCCCGCGTATGTCCACGAAATGCACCAAAACAAAAGAAGTGAAATCGCCTGCGGATGCGGCGCGGACATGCGCATCGAGGCGCGCGTTTATGAAATTTCGTCTCCAAAACGGCTCATGATGGCGCTTGTCCTACTTACCAACAAGAGTCGGAATGCGCGCACAGGCCCGAACAACACCGATTTCCGGCTCGACCCTCCCATCCGGCGCCCCATCCGCCTGGGCGGAATCTTTGTCGCGCGGCTGGCGGAGGGTCTGCCCATCGCGCGTTCCTCCGCCAGCTTTGACGGATTGCTCGGCGGTCACAAAGCCAAGGGTTGGATTCATCCCGACGACGCCGCGATTCTGCTTGCACGGGCCAAGGACGCCAACGCCGACCTGCCTGCGTTTTTCGCGCGCCTTCGGACGGAAAGCGGCGAGATGATCCTCGCGCGCCTCGAATGCCGCGTCGCGCCCGACGGGGCCTTTCTGCTCGGCGCGGCGTATAACATATCCGACAAGCTCGCCGCCGAACGCGGCATCGACAAGCTTCGCACCGCCATCACCATCATTGAGCGGCTCACGCGGACGGAGTTTGATTTGGTGTCCCTCATCGACGCGAAAACGGGCGAGCTTACGGTCGTCAGCCTGGCCCACGCCACCCAATGTGCGTCGGCGGGTGATCGCCTGAACTATCCCACAGAATACGAGGAATATCTTCGCGAATATATCATCAGACCTGAAGTGGAGGACTGCGTCCGGTCCATGTCCCTTGACGCGATCAAGGCGGCCCTCGCCCAGAGCGATCGGTACGAGCTTTCCTACTCCATGCACGAAGGCGACGAAATCCGGCGCAAAAAGTGGGTATTTTCATATCTTGACGACGACCGGGACGTCATCGTCCATATGCGCAGCGACGTCACCGACACCTTCATGATGCAGTTTGACCCGGTTTCCGGGCTTTACAACAGGCACCAGTTCCAACGTCTGGCGCGCAAGCTGCTGGACGAAAACCGCAACCGCCGCTTTCTGTTCGTGCGCTTCGACATCGAAAATTTCCGCGCCTTCAACGATCTGTACGGCGTCGCGGCCGGCAACCGGCTCATCGCCTCCATAAAGGATCTTTTTGTCACCTACCATACGGATCTCTCGGTTTGCGGCCACATCGAGGCGGAGCACTTCGCCTGCATCACCTCCGAGGAAGAATACGACGTCATTCCGAACATCGGCAGAATTCTGAAATGGCTCAAATCCCACAACCCGGATTTTGATTTTTCACCGAAAATCGGCATCTATCCCATCGACGACCCATCTCTGGACATCATGTCCATGAGCAACCGCGCGCTGCTTGCCCTCAACTCCATCAAGGGGAGGTACGGCGCCTATCTGGCCCGCTATACGGAGGAAATGCGCAAAAAAATGCTGGAGGAGCAGTTCATCGCCAACGACATGGCGCGCGCCCTCGAAGACAACGAGTTCGAGCCGTATCTCCAGCCGCAATACAATTACCTCACGGAAACGATGACCGGCGCGGAACTGCTGCTGCGCTGGAACCATCCGAAAAAGGGATTGCTTACCCCGAAGGACTTTGTGCCGATCTTTGAAAAGAACGGGTTTATTACGCAGATCGACAAGCGCGTCTGGGCGATGGCCTGCGAGCTTCAGCGCCGCTGGCTCGGCATGGGGCTCCCCATCGTTCCCTTGTCGGTGAACGTCTCGCGCGCGGACATCAACGATCCGGACCTTTACAGAACCATCGGCCAGCTGGTCGACCGCAACGGGCTCGAGCCGAAGCACATCCGGCTCGAAATCACCGAAACAGCCTACATGCAAAGCCCGGAGCAGCTCATCGACGCGGTCAGAAAGCTCCGCGCCATGGGCTTCATGGTGGAAATGGACGACTTCGGCAGCGGGTATTCCTCCCTCAACATGCTCCGGGACGTCGAGGTGGACGTCCTGAAACTCGACATGGCCTTTTTGCGGGACAGCGGGTCGACACCGCGCGGCGACAGCATATTGCGTTCCGTCATCCGCATGGCGCGGCTTTTGAAGATCCCCGTCATCGCGGAGGGTGTGGAGACGGCGGAGCAGGCGGAGTATCTTTCCCGCGCCGGCTGCCGGCTCATGCAGGGTTATTACTTCGCGCGTCCCATGTGTTCGGCGGATTTCGAGGAATTGCTCAAGCAGATGTTAATTATGTCGAAGGATCTTGACAAAAAAATCCCAATGGGTTATTCTTTGTTTAAACCTGTGATGCGGAGTAGTATGACGCACACCCGATTCAAAGGGAGTCACCGGCAGTGAGATGGTGGCATGCGGGGACGATCAGAATGGACCGCTGAGGGCGGAGCGAGCGGCGCGGCCGTTAGTATCCGACGGGAGCTTCATCCGTTACCAACGAAGCGCATATGCTGGTATGCGAAAGCGAGCGGTCGCTTTTCGGAGCGACAATACGGGTGGCACCGCAGATGTAAGTCTGTCCCATATGTTGGGGCAGACTATTTTTTGTGCCAATGGAGAACCTTCGTCCACCCAAAGCGGCAAAAGATTTTTGGGTCTGCCAGAAACCGAAGTGAGGCGTAGCAGCGCTACGTTGAACGGAGCGCGACAACGCAGAACGGAAGAAGATTTCTCGCGATGGCGAATGAAGGTGCGGAATTGGCTCACGCCCGCGACCGGCACATTATTTCGAAGGAGGACGACCCAATGAAGAGTATCCCCTACCGTTACTACCTGCCGGAGGAGAAGCTGCCCAAGTTCTGGTACAACCTGCGCGCCGCCATGAAGGAGAAGCCGGACCCGCTGATCAATCCCGGCACCGGCAAGCCCGTAACGTTCGACGATCTGCGCCCCGTCTTCTGCGACGAGCTCATCAGGCAGGAGCTCGACAACGATACGCCCGCGTTCGAGATTCCCCAGCCCATTCTCGACATGTACCGCATTTACCGGCCTTCGCCCATCGTGCGCGCATACCGGCTCGAGGCGGCGCTCAAGACGCCCGCCCACATCTACTACAAGTTTGAGGGCAACAACACCTCGGGCAGCCATAAGCTCAACTCCGCGCTGGCGCAGGCCTATTACGCCAAGGCGCAGGGAATGACGAGCCTCACCACGGAAACGGGCGCGGGTCAGTGGGGCACCGCTCTTGCGGAGGCATGCGCGGCGTTCGGGCTCGACCTCACCGTATTCATGGTCAAGGGCTCTTACAATCAAAAGCCCTACCGCAAGGACGTGATGCGCACCTTCGGCGCCAAGGTAATCGCCAGCCCCAGCGACCAGACAAACGCGGGCCGGGCCATCCTCGAAAAGGACCCCAACACCACCGGCAGCCTCGGCTGCGCCATTTCCGAGGCGGTGGAACGCGCCGTCACCACGCCAAACTGCCGCTATACGCTGGGCTCGGTGCTCAATCAGGTGCTTTTGCACCAGTCGGTGATCGGGCTCGAGAGCTACGAGGCGCTTTTGGAATTCGACGACTACCCGGACGTGGTGGTCGGCTGCGCGGGCGGCGGCAGCAATCTGGGCGGCCTGATGGCTCCCTTCATGCGCGACAAGCTGGAAGGCAAAAAGTCCGACACGCGCTTTGTCGCCGTCGAACCCGTTTCCTGCCCCTCCCTCACCCGCGGGAGATACGAGTACGACTTCTGCGACACGGGCAAGATCACGCCCATGGCGAAAATGTACACCCTCGGCGCGGCGTTCATCCCCTCGCCCAACCACGCGGGCGGGCTGCGCTACCACGGCATGGCCCCCATCATCTCGAAGCTCTACCACGACGGCTACATGGAGGCCGTGGCCTACGAACAGACCCAGGTCTTCGACGCAGCCGTGCAGTTTGCGCGCCTCGAGACCATTCTGCCCGCGCCCGAGTCCGCCCACGCCATCAAGGGCGCCATCGACGAGGCCGTCAAGTGCCGCGAATCCGGCGAACAGAAGACCATCCTGTTCGGCCTCACGGGCACCGGCTACTTTGACATGACCGCCTATGCCAGCTACTTCGACCACACCATGACCGACTATGTGCCCAAGGACGGAGAAATTCTGGCGCGTTAATGTGCGGACGCCGTTCGCGATCGCCTTTCAAAAAAGGACATTGTGCTTTATCAATCGCCGCCCCGTTTTACGGGGCGGCGCGTCCGATCGCGACGGTTAAGATTCTATCATCCTTTGACAAGCCAATTCCCTTGGTATATAATGTGCCCATGAGGCGCTCCGCGCCGACCATACGCATGCTGACATCGAAATGATTTGAGATGAAAGATGCTGAATCGGGACATGTGTTGTCTTTTTTCCGCGTCTTTGGGACGCGGATTTTGATTTTAGGAGGGACTTTCCGATGGAAACGCGCGTGGCGCTCATCGCCATCATCGTAGAGGACGGGGATTCCGTTCAGGCCGTCAATCAGCTTCTGCATGAATACGGCGGATATATCATTGGCCGAATGGGCATTCCTTATCGCGAAAAGGGAATCAGCATCATCTCCATCGCCATCGACGCGCCTCAGGAGGTCGTCTCCGCGCTCTCGGGGAAGATCGGGCGGCTCCCCCACGTTTCCACCAAAACCGCCTATTCAAACGTCGTCACCAAGGCAAAGACCGAATAAAAGACGATCAAATCGGAGGACGCAAGCTTGAACAACAAAGAGCGCATCGACGCGCTGGGCCGGGACGGTAACCTGCCGTTCGACGACTGGGCCGCACTCATCGGCACCCGCACGCGGGAGGACGAGGCCTACGCGGCTCATCTGGCCCATGAAATTGCCCTCGCGCGGTTTGGACGGTTCGTCTTTCTGCGGGGCATCATCGAGTTTACGAACATCTGCAAAAACGACTGCTTCTACTGCGGCATCCGCAAGAGCAACGACCGCGCCGCGCGCTACCGCATGACGGAGGAGGAAATCCTCTCCTGCTGCGCGGCGGGGCACCGGCTCGGCTTCCGGACATTCGTCCTGCAGGGCGGCGAGGATGGATATTTCACCGACGAGCGGATGGTGGAAATCGTCTCGGCAATCCGGCATGGCTACCCCGACTGCGCCATCACGCTTTCCCTGGGCGAGCGCAGCCGCGAGAGTTATCAAAAACTTTTCGACGCGGGGGCGAACCGGTATCTCCTGCGCCACGAGACCGCGGACGAGACGCACTACGGGAAGCTCCATCCGCCGGAGCTTTCGTGGAAAAACCGCATGGAATGCCTGAAAAACCTCAAGGAAATCGGCTACCAGACGGGCTGCGGCATGATGATCGGCGCGCCGGACCAGACGAGTGAAACCCTCGCCAGGGACATGGCCTTCATCGCGGAATTCAGGCCCCACATGGTGGGCCTCGGTCCGTTCATCCCGTCGGCGCACACGCCCTTTGAGGGCCGCCCGGCGGGGACCGTGCGCGACACGCTGTTTTTCCTGAGCCTGTGCCGGATCACGCTGAAGGACGTATTGCTCCCCGCGACGACGGCGCTGGGAACCATCGACCCCGAAGGCCGGGAAAAGGGAATCCTGGCGGGCGCGAACGTTGTGATGCCCAACCTTTCCCCCGCCGGCAACCGAAAAAAGTACATGCTTTACGACAATAAGATCGGCACGTCGGACGACGTGCAGGACGGCCGCACAAAGATCGAAAAGCAGCTTGCGAAGCTCGGCTACGCCATCAAGGATGGGCGCTGCGACTACGAGGCGCGGGAAGGGAAGCAGGAATGGGCATGAACGATACCCCGCGCGCCGAGCGGGTGCACATCGGCTTTTTCGGCAAGCGGAACGCGGGCAAATCGAGCCTGGTGAACGCCGTTGCGGGACAGGAAATCGCCCTGGTCTCGGATGTCAGGGGCACCACCACCGACCCCGTGTACAAGTCGATGGAGCTTTTGCCCCTTGGCCCCGTGGTGATTGTGGACACCCCCGGCATCGACGACGAAGGCCAACTGGGCGAACTGCGCGTCAAGCGCACCAGGCGCGTGCTGAACACCGTGGACATGGCGGTATTAGTCGTGGACGCGGAGGCCGGACTGGCCGAATGCGACCGGGAACTCGTTGAACTGTTCCGGCAGAAGAACGTGCCCCATCTGGTGTGCTACAACAAATCGGACCTTTTCCGGGGTGACGTGCCGGCAGACGGGCTCCTGGTGAGCGCCAAGACGGGCGAGAACATCGAGGAACTCAAGGAGCGGCTTTCGCGCATGGCCCCGGCGGATGACGGCAAGCTGCGCATCGTGGGCGACATCATTTCTCCCGGCGATTTCGTGGTGCTGGTGACGCCCATCGACAAGGCCGCGCCCAAGGGGCGGCTCATACTGCCCCAGCAGCAGACCATCCGCGACATCCTCGAGGCGGACGCCACCTGCGTGGTCGTGAAGGAGCACGAGCTGCGGGACACTCTCGCGGGCCTCGCGAAAAGGCCGTCTCTTGTCATCACCGACAGCCAGGTGTTTGCCAAGGCCAACGCCGATACGCCGCCGGAAATTCCGCTGACCTCCTTTTCCATTCTCATGGCGCGGGTGAAGGGACTTTTGGACGAGGCGGTGCGCGGCGTCGCGGCCATCGAAAAACTCGAGGACGGCGACCGGGTGCTCATCGCGGAGGGCTGCACCCACCACCGCCAGTGCGACGACATCGGTTCGGTGAAGATCCCCCGCTGGCTCAGAAACTACACGGGCAAGGCACTTTCCATCGAGACCTGCGCCGGAAAGAGCTTCCCCGAGGATCTGACGCCCTACGCGCTGGTCATTCACTGCGGCGGCTGCATGCTCACCGAGCGCGAGGTGCTCTCGCGCACAAAGGACGCGGCGGATCAGGGCGTGCCCATCACCAACTATGGCGTCACAATCGCCTACATGCAGGGGATATTGAAGCGCAGCCTGGCGGTATTCCCCCACCTGCTGAACGAACTGGAGGGATGAGCATGCGCACAGAGCGCGACAGCCTTGGCGAAAGGAGCCTCCCGGACGTGCCCTGGGGCATCAACACCCAGCGCGCGCTTGAAAACTTCGACCTCGGCAACGCCCGGGTGGACATGGAGCTCATCCGTGCCGTTGTGCTGGTAAAAAAGGCAGCGGCGGAGACGTATATCAATTTGGGCATAAAGCCCGACGACTATCGCCGGATCGCCGCCGCCTGCGACGACGTGCTCGCGGGAAAGCACGACGACGCCTTCCCGCTGGACGCCCTTCAGGGCGGTGCGGGCACGTCCATGAACATGAACGTCAACGAGGTGCTCGCATATCTCGCTGGCGGCGTGCATCCCCTCGACGACGTGAACCGGGGCCAGTCCACCAACGACGTGATGCCCACGGCCCTGCGAATCGCCGCCATCAAAATGCTCCGGGAATTGAGCGATTCCTGCGCGAAATTGCAGGAATCCCTGCAAAAGCGCGAGACTGAATTTGCGGAAATCAAAAAGCTCGGGCGCACGGAGCTCATGGACGCGGTACCCATCACACTGGGTGAGGAATTCGGCGCCTACGCCCAGGCCATCTCCCGCGACCGCTGGCGGCTCTACAAAATGGAGGAGCGGCTGCGGCAGGTAAACCTCGGCGGCACAGCGGTGGGGCTTTCCGACAACGCCTCCCGCAACTACCGCTTTCAGGTGGTGGAAAATCTGCGGCGGCTTACCCAGATGGGCCTCGCGCCCGCTGAGTACCCCATGGACATCACCCAGAACAACGACGTGTTCGCGGAGGTCAGCGGGCTTCTGAAGGCGCTGGCGGTAAACCTCATAAAAATCTCAAACGACATCCGGCTCATGGCCTCCGGGCCGCGCGGGGGATTCGGGGAATTGCGGCTCAAGGCGCTCCAGCAGGGCTCCACCATCATGCCCGGCAAGGTCAACCCCGTGATCCCCGAAATGGCGATTCAGTGCGCCATCCGGGTCATCGCCAACGACACCGCCGTCACAATGGCCGCCGCCCACGGGGAATTTGAGCTCAACGCCTTCTTCCCCCTCATCGCGGACAGCCTGCTGGAAAGCCTGCGGCTCATGACCCGCGCGACGGCGCTTCTGCGGGAAAAATGTGTGGACGCGCTGGAAGCGGACGCCGAGGCCTGCGCGCGCCACCTTGAGAATTCCTTCGCCTTTGCCACCGCCTACGCGGAAAAGCTCGGCTACGACGCCGTCGCCCGGGTGGTCAAGGAAGCAAGGTCGCCCGCGGAAGCGCGCGCGGCACTTAAAAAACTGTCGGAACAGAGATAAACAAGCGGCAGACGCCCACAAAGCGTCTGCCGTCTT
>JAEYRW010000057.1 GCA_023435435.1 Bacillota bacterium
CCCGCGCCGACGACCATACGAACCCCCGGCCCCTTCCGGCGCCGGGCGGTTTCTTTACGGCAAGATGCCGATCCTGCGCGCGGCCTCGACGAAACAGCTTTCCGGAATGGGGCCTTTCCATCCGCCCGCAAGCTCCCGCGCCGTGCGGACGAGCAAATCCGGCGCGTTTTTTCCCGTGCGCGCCATCACCGCCACCGCCCGCGCCCACAGGCCCGCGCGTGCCGCGAGCCCAGACGCTTCGATTTCGGCAACGGCCGCTTCGACGTCGTATTCCGCCATGACGTGCTCGATCTCCCACGCGCCCGTCCGGTCGTCGAGCAACGCGAACTGGGTCATGCCGCCAAAACCGTCCGGCAGGCCGATGCTGCCGCAAAAGTGCGCTTCTTTGCCGTCCGCGCGAAAGCGCCGGACGCGGTGGGTATGCCCCAGGAACAGTCTGTCCGTTGAAACGACTTTGAGGCACTCGCCAATGCGCCCGTCGTCTTCGATCATCATCTCGCGCGCGCGAAAGGGCGAACCGTGACAAACGGCAAAGGGCGGATGCCCGTCCATGCGGACTTCGAGGCAGGAAGGGAGCGATTCGAGCAGCGCAAAGTCCTCCTCGCGCAGATTCTCGTAGGTATAGAGAAGCGAACCGCCGGCGGTGCCGTCCCGCCAATCGGGAGATTTTCCCGCGCGGTGGTCCAGGAGATACTCGTCCCGGTTCCCCCGGATGAGCCAGGTCGGGTACCTTCTGCGCAACTCCGCCACCAAATCAAACGTTTTCCGCGGGTGCGCGAAGTCGCAGACGTAGTCGCCCATGAGCACGAAGCCCTCGGCCCCCGCCCGTTCCGAGAGCGCGACGGCGCGGGCGAAGGCCGGGTGGTTGGCGTGCACGTCCGAAAGAAGCGCCAGCCTCACGCCGTCACGTCCTTCTCCCCCGCCTCGGTCTCCAGCGCGTCGCGCGCGTTGGCCAACATGAGTTTCAGTCTGTTTTCCTGGTTCACCACCGTTGCGCCCGCGTCGTAGTCGATGGCGACGATGTTCATGCCGGGATTTTTTTCCTTGAGGGGCTTCATCATGCCCTTTCCAACGATGTGGTTGGGCAGGCATCCAAAGGGCTGGGCGCACACAATGTTCTTGACGCCGGACTCGTAGAGCTCCAGCATCTCGGCGGGCAAAAGCCAGCCCTCCCCCATCTCCGCGCCGATGTTGATGTAGCCGTCGATGAGCGAGACCGTCTTCATAAAGTCCGTGGGCGCGCGGAAAACCCCATGCCGCTCGATCATGGCGATCATGTCGCGCTGCTTTTTGAGCATGTACCGGAGCGCCAGCTTCTGAAGCGGGTACTCGATTTTGCGCATGCCGTACATCCGGTAATCCATGATGTGGCAGTAGCTCGAGGACATCATGAAGTCCAGAAGCCCGGGCATGGCTACCTCCGCGCCCTCGGAGACGAGGAAGTCGTTGAGGTTGTTGTTCCCCAGGGGCGAATATTTGACGTAAATCTCCCCCACCACGCCGACCTTCACCTTGGGCGTCCGCTCCACCGGGATGGCCGCGAAGGCGTCCAGAATTTCCCGGCAGTTTGCCTTGACCTTCCGGTACGAAATGCCGTCCGCGTGCATCCGGTCGGCGAGTTTTTTCGTATAGTCCTCCGCCAGACGCGTCGCGCATCCCTTTTCGATTTCGTAGGGCCGCGTCTGGTTGACGAGCGTCATGAGAAGGTCGCCATAGATGAGCGAGTAGATCATGCGTCTGAGGATGGGAATTGTGATCCGGAACCCGGAATGCTTCTCGAGGCCCAGAAGGTTCAGCGAAATCACCGGCACATGCCCGTAGCCCGCCTTTTCAAGCGCCTTTCGGATCAAAAAGATGTAGTTGGACGCCCGACAGCCGCCGCCCGTCTGGAACATGATGAGCGCGGTCTTGTCCGGGTCGAACCCGCCCCTCTGCAGCGCGTCGATGAACTGGCCGATGACCAGAATCGCGGGATAGCAGGTGTCATTGTGGGTGTATTTGAGCCCGGTGTCCGCGATCTGATGCCCGCTGGTCTCCAAGAGCTCCACCTTGTAGCCATACGTCCTGAGCACCTGGGCGATGAGCCTGAAGTGCATGGGCAGCATGTTGGGAATCAGGATGGTGTGATCCTTGATCATGTCCTTTGTGAATTCAACGTAGCGCATTTTTCTCCTCCAGCGCCCCCATGAGGCTGCGCAGTCTGATCCGGACCGCACCCAGGTTCGAGATTTCGTCGATCTTGAGCTGGGTGTAGTACTTGCCGCTCTTTTCGAGAATGGCGCGCACCTCGTCGGTGGTGATGGCGTCCACGCCGCAGCCAAAGGAGACGAGCTGCACCAGCTCCACGTCTTCGTGACCGGCCGCGAAGGCCGCCGCGCGGTAAAGGCGCGCGTGGTACGTCCACTGGTTCAATACCTTCACGCTCTGCGCCTCGGCCAGCTGATACACGCTGTCCTCGCTCACCACCACAAAGCCCAGGGAGGCGGCGAGCTTGTCGATGCCGTGGCAGATTTCGGAATCGATGTGATAGGGCCTGCCCGCGAGGATCATGATGCGCTTTCCGTTTTCCCGGGCGAAGCGGAGCGCCTTTTCTCCCTCCGCGCGCACCGCGGCGGCGTATGCGTCCCGGGCCGCGAAGGCCGCGCGCACCGCGGCGCTTACCTCCCGCCGGGTAAGACCGGGGAAGAATTTCGACAGGTAGGCGTAAAGCGTCCGCGCGAGGTGCGCGCCGTCGTTGATGTTGAGGTAGGGGTACAGAAACTTCACCCGGGAGAGCTCCTCCATATTGGCGTTCAGAAGCTCCGCGTAGTAGGCCACCACCGGACAGTTGTAGTGGTTATCGGACGCCTTTTCGTCCACATTGTACGTGAGGGACGGATAGAATATGGCGTCCACGCCCTTTTCAATGAGCTCGTCCACGTGGCCGTGCATGATCTTCGCGGGATAGCAGGCGGTGTCGGATGGAATCGTGAACTGGCCCTTCTCGTAGGTCTTGCGGGTGGACATGTCCGAAACCACCACCTCGAAGCCGAGGCGGGTAAACAGCGCGTGCCACATGGGCAGAAGCTCGTACATGCCCAGCGCCAGGGGCAGCCCGATTTTCCCGCGCGCGCCCTTTTCGGATTTCAGGCCGGTCAGGAAATCGCGCTTGAAGGCGTACAGATTCGGCAGATCGCCGCCCGCCTTGGAAAGCCCCGCGCCGCGCTCGCACTGGTTGCCGGAAATATATGTCCGGCCCCCGAAGCGGTTGACGGTGAGGTGGCAGTTGTTGGTGCATTTCCCGCACACGGCGGAGGAGGCGGTATGGGTAAATTCCGCCAGCGCGTCGGGCGAAACGAGGGTCGAGGCTTCGCACTTTTTCGCGTACAGCGCCGCGCCGAAGGCCCCCATGAGTCCCGCGATGGCCGGACGGATGACGTTTTTCCCAAGCTCCCGCTCGAAGGCGCGCAGAACCGCGTCGTTCAAAAACGTACCGCCCTGCACCACCACGTGCTCTCCCAGTTCGCCCGCGGAGCCCACGCGGATCACCTTGTAGAGCGCGTTTTTTACCACGCTGATGGAAAGCCCGGCGGAAATGTCCTCCACAGTGGCGCCGTCCTTCTGGGACTGCTTCACCGACGAATTCATGAACACCGTGCATCGGCTTCCCAAATCGGAGGGCCTTTTCCCGAAAAGCCCCCTGCGCGCGAAGTCCTCGATGGTCATGCCCATGGCGCGGGCAAACGTCTCGAGGAAGGAGCCGCAGCCCGACGAGCACGCCTCGTTGAGCATGATGGAATCGATGGCCCCGTTTTTGATGCGGAAGCACTTGATGTCCTGCCCGCCGATGTCCAGAATGAAATCCACGTCCGGCTGGAAATGGCGCGCGGCCGTGTAGTGGGCGATGGTTTCCACGATGCCGCAATCCACGTTGAACGCTGCCTTGATGAGCTCCTCGCCGTAGCCCGTGACGGCGCTTCCCCGGATTTTGATGCGATCGCCCAAAAGGGCGTAAATCTTTTGAAGCTGCTCCTTCACGATCTCCACCGGCGCGCCCCGGTTGGAGGCGTAATACGAATAGAGAATTTTTTCGTCGGTCGCCAGCAGCACGAGCTTCGTGGTGGTGCTGCCGCAGTCGATGCCCAAAAACGCGTCGCCCTCGTAAGCGGCAATGTCCCTTTCCGGCACGCCCGCCTCCGCGTGGCGGCGCATGAATTCGGCATAGTCCGCTTCGTCTTCGAAAAGGGGCTTCAGCCGTCCGCGGCCCATGTCATGGCCCCGGCGGGTGGCAATCCGTTCCTCCAGCGCCGCGATGGTCATCGTCTCCCCCGCCTTTTCGGCGTACGCCGCCGCGCCGATGCCCACGGCAAAGCGTCCGTACTCGGGAAACACGGCGTTTTCGGGGGACAGCTTCAGCGTCTCCACGAACCGCGCCCTGAGGCCCTTGCAGTAGTAAAGGGGGCCGCCGAGGAAAAGAACCTTGCCGCGAATCTTCTTGCCCTGGGCAAGGCCCGCGATGGTCTGGTTGACCACAGCCTGATAGATGCTCGCCGCCAGATCCTCCTTGCGCGCGCCCTGGTTGAGGAGAGGCTGTATGTCCGTCTTGGCGAACACGCCGCAGCGGGAGGCGATGGGGTAGATGCGGGTACAGGAAAGGCTCATTTCGTCGAGCTTTTCCACCGTGACGTCGAGGAGCGTCGCCATCTGGTCGATGAACGCGCCGGTGCCGCCCGCGCAGGAGCCGTTCATGCGCTCGTCCACGCCGCCGTCGAGGAAGATAATCTTGGCATCCTCGCCGCCCAGCTCGATGACGCAGGAGGCGTCCGGCTCGTACCGCTTCACCACCTCGCTGGTGGCGAACACCTCCTGCACGAAGGGCACGCCGATGGCCTCCGCGAGCCCGAGGCCCGCGGAACCGGAAATGGCGACGGAAACCGGCTCGTCCCCGGCCAGCGCGCGCGCCTCCTCCACGAGGGAAAGCGCCTTTTCGCGCACCCGTGAAAAGTGGCGCTCGTATTTTTGAAAGACGACTTCCCCCGCGCGCACGAGGACCGCCTTTGCGGTGGTGGATCCGATGTCGAGTCCGAGTGAGAACATGCTATCCCTCTTCGCGCAGGTTTTTTTTCATGCGCTCGATATAATCGTACATGGCTTCAATTTCCGCTGGGGTGAAATCCCGGGTGAGGATCCGGCTCAGCTTCTCCGACTCGCGCCGCATGCTCAGCGCCAGTGCCTCCGCCTTTTCGGTGAGCGCCAGCTTCAGCATCCGGGCGTCGTGCTCGGCGATTTTCCGCTCCACCAGCCCCTTTTTTTCCATGAGGTTGACGACCTTGGAGGCCGTGGAGCGCGTGATGGAAAATTCCTCCTCGAGCTCCCGCTGGTACACCTCCCGGTCGGCGTTCTGGAGAAGATAGCCCAGAATCCAACCGTTGGACCCCGTCAGAAGGTCACAGGACTGTGCCCGCGCCCGGTTTTCAATAAAGCGCATGACGAGGTTCCCGAGCGAACGAAGCTCAATGCCTATGTTCTTCATATATACCCCCATCCGCGCCGTTTGTAGCAAAAAGATTGTACGACATTCAACAATATACTGTCAATATAGATCAGTGAAAGATAACATATATGATTTTTCTACTTTTTCCTGCATTCAACAAAAAATCCGCCGCGCCGGGCGTCCCGGAACGGCGGCATTCCATGATATGCGGTTACCCGAGCTTTTTGATCACCGCGTTTGCGAATTCCCGGGTGCCGGCACCGCCCCCGAGGTCGGAGGTGGTTTCCTTCCCCTCGAAAATGACCTGGGCGATGGCGTCCTCGAGCTTCTTCGCGCAGGCCTGCTCGCCGAGGTGGCGCAGCATGAGCGCGGCGGAGAGCATGAGCGCCGCGGGGTTCGCGATGTTCTGGCCTGCGATCTGGGGCGCGGAACCGTGCACGGCCTCAAAGATGGCGAGCCTGTTTCCGATGTTCCCACTGCACGCAAGCCCCGGACCGCCCACCAGCCCGGCGCAGAGGTCGGACACGATGTCGCCGTAGAGGTTGGGCATGACCATGACGTCGAACTTCTCCGGCATCTGGACCAGGCGCATGCAGGTGGCGTCCACGATCATGTCGTCGGATTCGACCTGGGGGTATTCGGCGGCGATTTCCCGGAACACGTCCAGAAAAAGCCCGTCGGTGCACTTCATGATGTTGGCCTTGTGAACGCAGGTGACCTTCTTTCGGCCGTTTTGCACGGCGTAGTCAAAGGCGAAGCGCACGATGCGATCGGTACCCCTGCGGGTGATGATTTTGATGGATTCCGCCGCCATGTCGCCGATCATGTGCTCCACGCCGGCGTACAGATCCTCGGTGTTTTCGCGCATGACCACCAGGTCGACGTTCTCAAACGGGGTTTTCACCCCCGGCAGCGTGCGCGCGGGGCGGATGTTGGCGTAGAGATCGAGATCCTTGCGCATGATGACATTGACGCTGCGGAAGCCCTTGCCGATGGGCGTTGTGATGGGCCCCTTGAGCGCCACGCCGTACTGGCGGATGGCCGCCATCGTCCCGGGGGGCAGGGGCGTCCCGTGCTTTTCAATCTGCGCGCCGCCCGCTTCGTATGTATGCCAGTTGATTTCGGCCCCGGTCGCGTTCACCGCGCGCCTGGCCGCTTCCGCGATTTCCGGGCCGATGCCGTCGCCGGGAATGAACACCACGTCGTGCGTCATTGCTTGCTCGTTCCCTTCGTGAAGTTGATGAGCCCGCCCGCCAGCAGCAAATCCTTCTGGCGCGGGGAAACGGCGAGACCGACGGTGAGGGGCCTTCCCGCCACCAGAATTTCAACGGTGCCCGTTTCCACAGCCTTTTCCACCTGCGCGCGGGCGTCCCGAATCTCGATTTGCGCGCCCTCGGAGAGGATGGCGTCGCTGGTCATGGGCAGAATCCCGTTGTTGACGAGGTTGTCCGCGTGAATGCGCGCGAACGACTTGGCGACGACGCCCTTGACGCCCAGATACAGCGGCGCAAGCGCCGCGTGCTCCCGGGACGAGCCCTGTCCGTAGTTCGCGCCCGCCACGATGAACCCGCCGCCCGCGGCCTTGGCCTTCTTGGGAAAATCCGGGTCGGAGGGCGTGAGGCAATATTCCGAGAGGTATGGAATGTTCGAGCGGAAGGGCAGAAGCTTGGCATTGGAGGGCATGATGTGGTCGGTGGTGATGTTGTCGCCGACGACGGTCAGCACCTTGCCGGACACCGTCTCCCCCATGGCCCCGTTCAGCGGGAAGGGCTTGATGTTGGGGCCGCGCACGACCTCCACGTTCACCCCTTCCGGCGCGGGCGGCAAAATCATGTTGTCGTTGACGAGGAACTTTTCGGGCATTTCGACGCTGACCGATACGCCGGAGGCCAGCGGATCGGTGAGCACCCCGGAAAGTGCGGAAAGCGCCGCCGTTTCGGGGCTGACGAGGTAGACGTTTGCCGACTTGGTGCCGCTGCGCCCGTAGAAGTTGCGGTTGAAGGTGCGCAAGGACACGGCGTCCGTGGCGGGCGCCTGTCCCATGCCGATGCACGGGCCGCACGCGGATTCCAGAATGCGCGCGCCCGCCGCGATCATCTTCGCCAGCGCGCCGTTCTGGGCGAGCATGGTGAGCACCTGCTTGGACCCGGGCGCGATGACCAGGCTCACGCCCTGGGGCACGGTCCTGCCGTCCAGAATCGCGGCCACCTTCATCATATCCGCGTAGGAGGAATTGGTGCAGCTGCCGATGGCGACCTGATCGACCTTCATCCCCGCAATCTTCGAAATCTCGATCACATTGTCCGGGCTGTGGGGCTGGGCCGCCAAGGGAACCAGGGCCGACAGATCGATCTCGATTCCCTCGTCGTATTGGGCGTCGGCGTCCGGACCGATCAACGAGAAGTCGTCCATCCTGTCCTGTGCCCGGAAGAACGCCTCGGTCACCTCGTCAGAGGGGAACACGGACGTCGTCGCGCCCAACTCCGCGCCCATGTTGGTGATGGTCGCGCGCTCGGGCACCGAGAGCGTCTTGATGCCCGGGCCCACGTATTCCATGACCTTCCCCACGCCGCCTTTGACGGACAGCCGCTTCAGAACCTCCAGAATCACGTCCTTGGCGGACACCATGGGCCG
The DNA here is from genome assembly GCA_023435435.1 of Bacillota bacterium. GTDB lineage: Bacteria > Bacillota > Clostridia > Christensenellales > Aristaeellaceae > RUG11247. The sequence goes on from JAEYRW010000057.1 coordinate 8,108, forward strand.
AAGCCGGCCCACGAGGTACACCTTGCAGACCTTGGGCATGGTGATGTAATATTCCCCGCCGCCCATGGCCACCGCCACGTCCAGGCCGCCCGCGCCGATGGCGAGCATGCCCACGCCGCCCGCCGTGGGGGTGTGGCTGTCGGACCCCAAAAGAGTCTCGCCGGGGACGGAGAACCGCTCGAGGTTCACCTGATGGCAGATGCCGTTGCCCGGGCGGGACACCCAGACGCCGTGTCCGGTGGCCACCGTCTCGATGTACCTGTGGTCGTCGGCGTTTTCAAAGCTCTCCTGGAGCATGTTGTGGTCGATGTACGCCACCGATTTTTTCGTCCTGACCCGCGGGATGCCCATGGCCTCGAACTGAAGGTACGCCATGGTGCCCGTGGAATCCTGGGTGAGCGTCCGGTCGATTTTGATGCCGATTTGCGCGCCCGGCTTCCTCTCGCCGGAGACCAAATGGGCCGCAATGAGCTTTTCCGTCAGATTCATGTCAAAAACCCCTCGTCAAAGAATTCCGTATTCAGCCGCCACGCGCTTGAGCTCATCGTCGGCGATGGAGGTCACGCGCCCCGCGTCGTACTGCTTGTCGACCCAGTCCTTGAGCTTCAGCACGCGCTCGTCCTTCTTGTCCACCTTTTCGCCCTTGAGCCGCGCCGCGAGCCACACGGCGATGCCAGCCGTGCCGGAGGTGTTCGAGATGGCCACCATGGGCGGACGGTTCAGAAGCTTGGAGGTGTCGAAAATGTTGTAGATCTCCTCATCCTTCAGAAGCCCGTCGGCGTGGATGCCCGCGCGGGTGACGTTGAAGTCGCGGCCCACAAACGGCATCTTTTCCGGCACGTGGTAGCCCAGCTCGCGCTCAAAGTATTCGGCGATGTCCTGAATGGCGGTGGTGTCCATGCCGTCCAGGGAACCGCGCATCTGCGCGTACTCGATGACCATGGCCTCGAGGGGGGTGTTGCCCGTCCGCTCGCCCACACCCAGAAGGGAACAGTTCACCGAGGACGAGCCGTAGAGCCACGCGGTGGTGGAATTGGTGACGGCCTTGTAGAAATCGTTATGGCCATGCCACTCCAGCAGCTCCGACGGGAAGCCCGCGTACACGTTGAGGCCGTAGACGATGCCGGGCACGCTGCGCGGCAGAGACGCGCCGGGGAAGGAAATGCCGTAGCCCATGGTGTCGCACGCCCGCAGTTTGATGGGCATGCCGCTTTCGTGCATGAGCAGCGAGAGCTGATAGGCAAACGGCACCACGAAGCCGTAAAAATCCGCGCGGGTGATGTCTTCCAGGTGGCAGCGCGGGAAGATGCCCGCGTCCAGCGCGTCCTTCACGACGCCCAGATAACGCTCCATTGCCTGGCGGCGCGTCAGCTTGAGTTTTTTGAAAATGTGGTAGTCGGAACAGGAGACGAGGATGCCGCACTCCTTCATTTCCATGTCCCGGGCGAGTTTGAAGTCCTCCTTGCTGGCGCGGATCCAGCCCGTGATCTCCGGAAAGTCGTAGCCCAGTTCGCGGCAAAGCCGGATGGCCTCGCGGTCAGCCTCGGAATAAAGAAAAAACTCCGACTGGCGCACCACACCCTTGGGCCCGGAAAGCCGGTGCAAAAGCCTGTAAAGGTCGCGCACCTGCGCCGGGGTGTAGGGCGCGTAGCCCTGCTGTCCGTCGCGGAATGTGGTGTCCGTGATCCAGATTTCGTCCGGCGGGTTCATGGGCGTGAGGCGCTGGTTGAAGGTGCATTTCGGAATTTCGCCATAGGGGAACAGGTCGCGATAGAGTACGGGTTCCTCGACATCCTGCAGCTCATACTTGTAGTCAAATTCCATCAGCAGGTTACGCCTCTTGTTGTATTCGATCATTATTTATACGCCTCCTGCCCTTTTATTTCCTCTATCATACCCCTCCCCGCATCGGCCTGTCAAGGGTTTGGCGTTAAAAATCGCATTCCAAAATGCTTGTATTTGCAAATCCGCCTTTGTTTTACTGTTTTTTGATTGTTTTTGAATTTTTTTAATTTCTATGATGCGCGATACGTGTGCATAAATAAACATCCCGGCGAAACGCCGGGATGCGTAATCAGTCCTCCTGCTCGGGCGATTGGCAGTAGACCCACCAACCGCAGCCGTTTTCGCCGACCCATTCGTAATCGTCCAGGCCGGGCGGCGGCTCGGGAGTCTGATGGGCGGGCAGCGCGTAGCAGATTACGTCTGGCGTGCATGCGCTCCTGACCCCTATGTAAGAATACTCGACGCCGCAGCCCTTGAGCATGGGCATTTTGATGAACGACCAGCCTTCGCCCTCCATGGGCGGCACGCCTTCCCCGGTTTCTGGGGAGACCTCCTCGGGCGCGGCCTGGGGTTCCTCTTCAACGAGCGGCAATTCCTTCAGTTCCTCGGGCTCGGTCTCCTCCTGGGCTTCTTCCTGTGCCTGGGGCGTAGGCGTCAAATCCCAGATGATGTTCTCCTGCTCCTCCGGTTCCTCTTCCGCCTTTTCCGAAAGGAGCTCGCTCACCGGCGCGGCGTCCGTGCGGTAGAGCGCACAGGCCGCGTCCCTGGCCTTGCCCCAATCCACGTCCACACTGCCGTTGAGGTTGCCTACCATGGCGATGTCCCTCTTGTCGTTCGCGACCTCCACGAGGGTCAGAAGGTCGTAAGCTTCCAGCGGCCGCCCACCCACATCCCGCGGATCGAACGTGGCGGTCATGACGCCCTGCCCGCGCATGTCGCGCCGGAACGCGCCCAGCGGCGCCGCGAAGTATTTCCCCTTGTGACTGCCCACGAGCGCCGCGTACACGCTCCGTTCGCCCTGTGGAATGCTGGCCAGCGCGGAGAGCGTCCCCGCGAGGGTGCGCACCTCGATGCGCGCGTGTCCCGCGTAACCGTTCAGGAGTGAGCGCAGCATGATGAGCGCGCGTCTGTAATCGTTGCGGATCATATCTCGGCCTCCTTTGCCCGGGTTGCGGCGATCAGCCAAGATGCCTGGTGCGCATCCGGTCATGACTGACCATGAGCTGGCGATACACGCCGTTTTGCTTGATGGGGTTCATCACGAGCCTGCGCCCCGGCGCTTCCGGCCGCGGCACTTCCGGCCGCGGCGCTTCCCGCGCGGGTTCCGGCGCCTTTCGCGGCCTCGCGGCATATGTACGCTTGAGCATCTCTTCCGGCGTCTGCATCACAAAACCTCCCCCCGGCAGAATCCTTCGATTCATCGTATGCCGGAGGGAGGCTTGGGGTTACGCCGTCCGATTCTTATTCAAACAGGGAGGCGGCACGCTTCATTTCTTCAATGATGCCGATGTGCTGGGGGCAGACGTCCTCGCACTGGCCGCACTCGATGCAGGCGCTGGCCTTGCCGCCGCGCATGGTCGCCCAGCCGTAGCCGCCCTTGGCGCTGGCAAGGCTGTTGTACACGAGATACGTGTTGATGTTGCCCAGAATGCCGGGAATGTTGATCTCCTGCGGGCAGCCCTTCATGCAGTACTGGCAGGACGTGCAGGGAACGCGGGGCATGGCAGAAAGCGCCTCGTTGACCTTCTCCACCAGCTTGCGTTCCTCGGCCGTGAGGGGCTTGAAGTCCTGCATGGTCTTGAGGTTGTCCTCCATCTGCCCGACGTTCGACATGCCGGAAAGCACCGTAATCACGCCCTCCAGAGAGGCGGCGAAGCGCATCGCCCACGAGGAGAGGGAGGCCTCCGGGTTCGCGGCGCGGAAGATGTCCGCCACGGAATCGGGCAGGGTCGCAAGGGAGCCGCCCTTGACGGGCTCCATGATGATGACGGGCTTGTTGTGCTTCCTCGCCACCTCATAGCACTTGCGGGACTCGACGGATGGACTCTCCCAGTCGTTGTAGTTGATCTGGAGCTGTACGAACTCCGCCTCGGGGTGCTTGGTGAGAATCTCGTCCAGCGCGTCCGCCTTGTCGTGCATGGAGAAGCCGATGTGCTTGAGGAGCCCCTTTTCTTTCTGCTCGAGCACGTAGTCCCAGATGCCGTAATCGTCGAACACCTTGGTGCGGTTGTCGCCGAGGTTGTGGAGCAGGTAGAAGTCGAAGTAGCCCGCGCCGGTGCGCGCGAGGGAGGTGGTGAGCATGGCCTTCGCCTCGTCGGCGTTCTTCGCGCCCGCCCAGGCCGGGAGCTTGGTGGCGAGGTAGAAGCTTTCGCGGGGATGGCGCTTCACAATGGCCTCTTTGACCGCCTCCTCGGATTTTCCGCCGATGTAGCCGTAGGCCGTGTCGAAATAATTGAAGCCCTTTGCGAGAAATTTGTCGACCATGACCTTGGTCTGCTCGATGTCCACATCCTGCCCGATCATCGGCAGCCGCATGAGGCCGAACCCGAGCTTGGGAATGTCCTTGCCAAGATAACCCATAAAAAAGCACCTCCGTCCGAGCGTTTACACGCGCGCTCGTTTGTGATAAAATCATTATACATCATTAGAGTTACTCGAATGCAATACCCTGAAAGGGAGTTTTAACATGGCGTTCTACACAGTCAAACAGGTGGCGGATCTGTACAATGTTTCGGTGCACACAATCCGGTTTTACGACAACGCGGGCTTATTTCCGGACGTGGCGCGGGGCGAAAACGGCGAAAGACTGTTCACGAAGGAGCAGCTCGACTGGCTGAACATCGTGATGTGCCTCAGGAAAACGGGCCTGCCCATCGCGGGCATCCGGCACTACATCGAGCTGTGCGAGCGGGGCGACTGCACGCTGGAGGAACGTTACCACATCATATTGGAGCAAAAGGAACGCGCGAAAGCCGAACTGGAGGAGTGCAAGGCGAAGCTGGACGTGCTCGAACACAAGGAAAAGTGGTATCAAGAAATGCTGGCGGAGCGAGGCTAACCCCGTTCCCGCCCGTGCGCCGCGGCGCGTCATCTCAATCAGCGCGACGCTATGCGTCGCTTCCCGGGCCTCCTCTCCCCCAAATCACAACACATGCAAATTCGGTGGCGCGGGGCTTGGGCC
>JAEYRW010000018.1 GCA_023435435.1 Bacillota bacterium
GTCTTGCATTACCCCAAAATCAGTATGGGATTCCAAAGGGCCTGAGGCCCTTTGGCGGGGGACCGGGGGGCAGAGCTCCCGGCCGGCGTCACCCCTCGCTCAAATCCCCAATCTTCCGGAACCGGTCGTAGCGCTTCGAGGGATCGATGCCCCTGATGGCGGCGACGATTTCCGACTTGAATGTTTCGTAGAATTCCTCGGTGCCCAGGCCCGCCTCGGGTACGATGCGCTCAATGATTTTCAGCGCCAGCGCGTCCTGGGCGGTGAGCTTCAGGGAGTTCGCCGCGTCCGCCGCGCGGGCGGCGTCCTTCCAGAGGATGCTTGCGCAGCCTTCGGGGGAGATGACGGAATAGACGGCGTTTTCAAGCATCCAGACCTCGTCCGCCACCGCCAGCGCCAGCGCGCCGCCCGAACCGCCCTCGCCGATGAGGATGGAGAGCACAGGCACCCTGAGCCCCATCATTTCAACGAGATTCTCCGCGATGGCCTGACCCTGGCCGCGCTCCTCCGCGCCGATGCCGCAGTACGCGCCGGAGGTGTCGATGAGGTTGACGACGGGGATGCCGAATTTGTCGGCCTGCTTCATGAGCCGAAGCGCCTTGCGGTAGCCCTCGGGATTGGGCGCGCCGAAGTTGCGCTCCATGCGCTCCCGGGAATTTCTGCCCTTCTCGATGCCGATCACCACGACGGGGAGCCCCGCAATGCGCGCGATGCCGCCCACAATGGCGGGGTCGTCCGCGAACCGGCGGTCGCCGTGCAGTTCAAAAAAATTCTCAAAAAGATGCGCGATGTAATCGACCGCCGTGGGCCGCCCGTTTGCGCGGGCGATCTTCACCCGGTCGTATGCCGTCATTTCTTCCATAAACCGCCCTCCCCGTACGCGCGCAGGAGGTTCGAAAGCGTCTCGCGCTGCTGCGCGCGGTGCACAATCGCGTCCAAAAACCCGTGCTCAATGAGGAACTCCGAGGTCTGGAAGCCCGCCGGAAGCTTTTTGCGGCTGGTTTGCTCGATGACCCGCGCGCCCGCGAACCCGATGGTCGCGCCGGGCTCCGCCAGAATCACGTCGCCCTCCATGGCGAAGGAGGCCGTGACGCCGCCGGTGGTGGGGTCGGTCAAAACCGCGATGTAGAGAAGCCCCGCGTCCGCGTGCCGCTTCACCGCCGCGCTTGTCTTGGCCATCTGCATGAGCGAGACGATGCCCTCCTGCATGCGCGCGCCGCCGGACACGGTAAAGCCCACCACCGGCAGCTTTTCGGACGTGGCCAGCTCGAAGATCCGCGTGATCTTCTCGCCCACTGCCGCGCCCATGGAGCCCATCATGAAGTTCGCTTCCATGGCGAACGCCGCGCAGTGCTTTTCGAGAATGGCGCCCGTTCCGCACACCACGGCGCTCTTCTCGCCGGAGGCGTTGCGCGCCGAATCGAGCTTTCCCTCGTAGCCGGGGAATTCCAAAACGTCCCGGCTCATGAGGTAGGCGTCGGTCTCCGTGAAGCTGTTTTCATCGAGAATGAACTTGAGCCGCTGGCGCGCGCCCATGCGGAAATGATAGCCGCAATCGCAGACCTTGTTCATCTCCCAAAGCCGCGTCAGCTCGATCTGCTTGCGGCAGTTGGGACAGGTCTGGGTAGGCTCGTTTTCGGCCGCCGCAACCGGCGGAGGCGCGGACTGGCGTCCGCCCTTTTCCAGTTCATTCTTGGGCTTGTTCAAAAAACGCAATAAGGGCATTATGCTTTGTCCTTTTTGAAGAAGTTGAGGTCGTATGTGCCGTCCTTGAAGCGCGGATCGGCGACGATGTCGATCTGCTCCTCAATGTTGTTGGAAACCCCGTCGATGACCAGCTCGCACAGCGCGGCGGAGAGCTTCCGGAGCGCCTCCTCCCGCGTGCCCGCGTAAACGATGAGCTTTCCGAGCAGCTGGTCGTAGTGGGGCGAAACATTGTAACCCGCTACCAGGAACGTGTCGAACCGCACAAACGGCCCGCCCGGCACGTGCAGGAAGGAAACCTTGCCCGGCATCCGCGCGTTGATGCGGCATTCCACGGCGCAGCCGCGAATCTTCACGTCGTCCTGCATGAACGTGAGGGGAATCCCCGCCGCCACGCGAATCTGCCACTTCACCAGGTCGAAGCCCGTCAGCGCCTCGGTGACGGTGTGCTCCACCTGCAGCCGGACATTCATCTCCATGAAATAGAAATTGCCGTCCGCGCCGCGCAAAAATTCCAGCGTGCCCACGCCCACATACCCCACGGCCATGACCGCGTCGACGACCTTTTTCATGATGGCGTCGCGCGCTTCCCGGGAGACCACCGGGGAAGGCGATTCCTCGATGAGCTTCTGGTGGTTTCTCTGCACGGAACAATCGCGTTCACCCAGGCACACGCAGTTGTTCAGCTCGTCCGCAATGATCTGAAACTCCACGTGCTTGGCGGGATTGACGTACTTTTCCATGTAAACCGCGCCGTCGCCGAACGCGGCCTTGCCCTCCGCCGTGGCGGAAAGGTACGCGTTCTCGAGCTCGGATTCGCTCTTGACCAGCCGGATGCCCCGTCCGCCGCCGCCCGAACGGGCCTTGAGCATCACGGGATAGCCGATCTTTTCCGCCGCCTGGCGCGCGTCCTTGAGGGTGGGCAGCACGTCGGTTCCGGGGATCACGGGCAGGCCCGCGTCCGCCATGAGCGCCTTGATGCGGGATTTGTCGGACAGATTCTCCATGTTCTCGACGCTGGGGCCGATAAACACGATTCCGTTTTTTTCACACAGCGCCGCGAAATGGGCGTTCTCGGAGAGGAAGCCGTAGCCGGGATGGATGGCCTGCGCCCCGGAAACCAGCGCGGTGGCCACGATGCGCTCCTCGTTTAAGTAACTCTGCCCTGCGGACGCCGGGCCGATGCAGAAGCTCTCGTCCGCCAATGCCACGTGCAGCGCCTCGCGGTCGGCATCGGAAAACACCGCGACGGTGGAGATGCCCATCTCCTTGCAGGCGCGGATGATGCGCACGGCGATCTCGCCGCGGTTCGCGATGAGAATCTTTGAAAACATTATGCCCCCACGATGGCGAAGGAGAACTCCGCCGTCAGGCAGATTTTGCCGCCCGCGCGCGCCACCCCTTCGCAGAAGCGGAACGCGCCCTTTTCACGGACGATATGCACCTCGGTTTCGATCACGTCGCCGGGGCGCACGGGGGAGCGGAACCGCGCCTTGTCGATGCCGGTGTACATGGGCGTCTTGCCGCCCGTGAGCGCGCCCTCAAAAAGAACGCACGCCGACTGCGCCAGAATCTCGCACAAAATAACGCCCGGCACCACGGGATTGAACGGAAAGTGGCCGCGCAGGAAGAACTCGTCGCCCTTGACGCGGTATTTTCCCCGGGCGACGCCGTCCTCGCACACTGCCTCGTCCAGAAGCAGCATGTCGTCCCGGTGCGGAATGATGCGCTTGATCTCGTCTTTGGTCATGCGTCCACCTTGACGCGCAGGAGCACGTGCCCAAAGTCCACAACCTGGGCGTTGCCCGCGCATACCTCGACCACGGTGCCCGCAACGTCGGAGGCGATCTCGTTCATGAGCTTCATCGCCTCGATGATGCACAAAACGTCACCCTTCTTCACCCGGTCACCCACTTTGACGTAGGGCTCGGCGTTCTCGGCGGGCGCGGTGTAGAACACGCCCACCATGGGCGAAGTGACGTCGGTCACCCCCGCCTCGGCTTTGGCGGCGGACGCCTGGGCTGCGGCGGGCGCGGCCTGGGGCGCGACAACCACGGGCGCGGCCTGCTGGCCCATCTCGAGCCGCACGTTCTTGCCGTCCTCGCTCACTTCAAGCGCGGTGAGCCCCAACTCGCGCATCAGGCCCGCGTACTTGCGGATGCTTGTCTCTTCCATGCGATCACCTCATTTACGGCTGGGCACGCCGCGAAATGCCAGACAGGCATTGTGCCCGCCGAAGCCGAAAGAATTGGAGATTGCGAGGGTCAGATCCCTCTTTTTCGCGACCAGCGGCGTGACGTCCAAATCGCACGCCGGATCGATTTCGAGCAGATTGATGGTGGGCGGAACGATGCCGTCCCGGAGCGCGAGCACGCTGGCAATGGCCTCTACCGCGCCCGCCGCGCCGAGCATGTGCCCGGTCATGGACTTGGTGGAGCTCACGCAAGCATCCTTCGCGGCGCCTTCCAGCGCTGTTTTGATGGCCACCGTCTCCGCCGCGTCGTTGAGGGGCGTGCCGGTTCCGTGGGCGTTGACGTAAACGACGTCCGCATCCGTGTAGCCCGCCTCCGCCATGGCGTCCTTCATGGCGCGCGCGCCGCCGGCCGCGTCCGGCCGGGGGGCCGTGATGTGGTAGGCGTCGCAGGTGGAACCGTAGCCCGCCACCTCCGCCAGGATTTCCGCGCCGCGCGCCACGGCGTGCTCGTACGCCTCCAGCACCAGGCAGCCCGCGCCTTCTCCGATGACGAAGCCCGCGCGCCGCTTGTCGAAGGGGAGGGACGCCGCGTCGGGGTCGTCCGCGGTGGTGAGGGCCTGCATGTTGATAAAGCCCGCCACGCCGATTTCGGTAATGGACGCCTCCGCGCCGCCCGCGATGATGGCGTCCGCGTAGCCGTGCCGGATGGCGCGCAGCGCCTCGCCGATGGCGTTGGAGCCCGAGGCGCAGGCGGTGACGGAGGGCATCGCGCCGTTCTGGCAGTCGTACTTGATGGCGATCATGCCGGAGGCGATGTTTGAAATCATCATGGGCACGAAGTAGGGTGACACCCGCCGGGGCCCCTTCTCCATGAGCTTCTGATATTCGTTGGAAAGCGTCTCGAGGCCGCCGATGCCGCTGCCAAAGTACACGCCCACGCGCGCCGGCGGAAGCGTGCCGACGATGCCCGACTGGGCCACCGCCTCCTCCGCCGCCGCCAGCGCGTACTGGGCATAACGGTCGGTGCGGTTCAGCTCGGCCTTGTCGAGGTACGCGCGCGGGTCGAAGTCCTTGACTTCCGCCGCGAGCTTGGCCTTGAAATTCTCGGTGTTAAAGCGCGTAATGGGCGCGATGCCGTTTTTCCCTTCCAGCATCGCCTTCCACATGGCCTCCACCGAGAGGCCCACGGGGGTGACCGCCCCCATGCCGGTGACTACAACTCTACGATTCATACGATCACATCGCCATTCCGCCGTCGACGCGGATGACCTCTCCCGTTATATAATCGCCCCCGCGCCCGGCCAGAAAGGCCACCACCTCCGCCACGGCCCCGGCCGCGCCCGCGCGGCCGAGGGGAATGCGGGAAAGAAGATCTTCCTGGGGCAGGGATTTCGTCATGTCCGTTTCGATGAAGCCGGGCGCCACGGCGTTGACGGTGATGCCCCGTGCCGCCAGCTCCCGGGCGGCGGATTTCGTCAGGCCGATGAGGCCCGCCTTGGACGCCGCGTAGTTGGCCTGCCCGGCGTTGCCCATGAGGCCGATGACCGAGCTTATGCTGATGATCTTCCCCGCCCGCTGCCGCAGCATGAGGGGGCTCACATGCCGGATCAGATTGAACGCGCCCTTGAGGTTGGTATCGAGCACCTGGTCGTAATCGGTTTCCTTCATGGTGAGCAAAAGCCCGTCCCGGGCGATCCCGGCGTTGTTGACCAGGATGTCAATCCGCCCAAAGTCCGCCTTCACCGCGCCCACCGCCGCCTTCACCGCCTCGAAATCCGAGACGTCCACCCTGTAGGCCTTTGCCTTGGTGGGGATCGCCCCGACGCAGTCGCTTGCCGCGGCCTCGTTCCCGGCGTAGAAAATCGCGACTTCCGCGCCCAACGCGGAGAGCTTCTCCGCCACGGCGCGCCCGATGCCCCGCGAGCCGCCCGTCACCAGCGCGACCTTTCCCGTCAGCACAGCGCGTCCACCGCCTTTTTCAGTGATTCGGCATCCTCGACGCCCAGAACCCTGACGCCCGGGTTGATCTTCCCGATGAGCCCGGAAAGCGTCGTTCCGGGGCCGACCTCGAGAAACGTATCGAACCCGGTTTCGATCATGTGCTCCACTTCCGCCTGCCAGCGGACGGGGCTTTTGATCTGATCCGCCAGCGCCTCCGCAAAGGCCCAGCCGTAGGGGAGACCCGTCTTGTTCGCGTAGAGAAGGCCCTTGGGCTTTCTGAACGCGACCTTTTCAAGCGCCTCGCGGAACTGGGCCGCCGCCTGCGCCATGTAGGGAGAGTGGAACGCGCCCTTGACCTTGAGGGGCACCGCGCGCCCGCCCGCCGCCTTCACCGCCGCGAGGAAATCCGGCATTTTGGCCTTCTCGCCCGAAACGGTGATCTGCCCGGGGCAGTTGTAATTGACGGGGTACACGCCGTGCGCAGCCGCGATTTTTTCCACGTCCTCCGCGGAGAGCTTCAGAACCGCCGCCATGGCGCCTTCGGTCTTCCCGGCCTCCGCCTGCATCAGTTCCCCGCGCAGCGACACCAGCCGGAAGCCCTCGATGAGATCCACCGCGCCGGACGCCGCCAGTGCCGAAACCTCGCCCAGCGAAAAGCCTGCGCATGCGTCGGGCCGCACGCCCCGCGCCATGAGGGCGTGGGTCGCCGCGAGCTCCACCGCGTAGAGGCAGGGCTGGGTGTTTTTCGTCTCGGAAAGCGCGTCCTCGGGACCTTCAAAGCATAGGGCGAGGGTGCCGGGGCGGACCGCTTCCAACGAATCGAAAACGGCCCTTGCCGCCGGGTCGGCCTCGTAGAGGCTTTTTCCCATGCCCGCCTTTTGGGCGCCCTGGCCGGGGAACACGAACGCTAGCTTAGCCATTTCGCCGCCCCTCCGAGCGCTTCCTCCGCGCCGCGAATCATGTCTTCAATGATCTCGGCGCAGCTCTGTTCCTTGTTGACCATCGCCGCGATCTGGCCCGCCAGCACGCAGCCGTTGTCCGTGTCGCCCTCGACGGCGGCCATGCGCAGCGCGCCGGTGCCCCGCTTCTCGAGCTCGTCATCCGTCTCCCCGCCGTACTCGGCCTTGAGGTATTCCCGCGTGAACTGATTTTTCAACCCGCGCACGGGGTGCCCCAGCCGCTTTCCGGTGACCACGGACGAGAGGTCGTTGGCCCGCAGAACCTTATTTTTATAATTCTGATGGGCGTTGCATTCCGTTGCGGTCAAAAACCGCGTGCCCATCTGGATGCCGCAGGCGCCCAGCATCAGCGCAGCCGCGAAGCCGCGCCCGTCGGCGATGCCGCCCGCGCCGATGACGGGCAGGTTCGTCGCGTCCGCGATCTGGGGCACCAGCGCCATGGTGGAAAGCTCGCCCACGTGGCCGCCGCTTTCACCGCCTTCGGCGATGACCGCCGACGCGCCCACGCGCGTCATGAGCTTGGCAAGCGCCACCGAGGCAACCACGGGGATCACCGCGATGTTCGCGTCCTTGAAGGCCGCCATGTATTTCTGGGGATTGCCCGCGCCGGTGGTTACGACCTTGACGCCTTCCTCGCAGACCACCTTTGCCACCTCGTCGGCGAACGGGCTCATGAGCATGATGTTCACGCCGAAGGGCTTTTGGGTCTTCGCGCGGGCAATCTCAATCTGCGCGCGCACATAGCTCGCCGGGGCGTTGCCCGCGGCAATGATCCCAAGGCCGCCGGCCTCCGAGACCGCCGCCGCGAGGCATCCGTCGGCAATCCACGCCATGCCGCCCTGGAGGATCGGATACTCGATCCCCAAAAGAGCCGTCAGGGGCGAATTAATCATTGTATTTGGAGCCGATGTAATCGACGAGCTCCTGGACCGTCTCAACCTTCTGCTCCAGCTCGACTTCCTTGCCGATCTTCTCTTCGAGCTGCATGACGATTTCAACGGTGTCCAGGGAATCGATGCCCAGGTCGGCGAATTTCGTGTCGGGGGTAATGGTGTTGACGTCGCAGTCCACGTGCGCCGCGATGAGCTCCGCGATGGTTCCGAACAGGTTGTCCATGAATTTATCCTCCTAAGATCTCGTTTTACCGATGAAGAATATCGCCAGGGTGTCCGGCCCGGCGTGCGCGCCGATGACCGGGCCCACGGGACCCACGATGACCTCGCGCGCGCCCGCGCGCAGCACGAGGGTTTTCAACTCCTCCGCGTCGGCCGCGCAGTCGCCGTGGCTGATGAACACGGTCTGATCCGCGATGTCCTCCGCCTCCTGCTGGGCCTTGTCGGCCAGCGTCCGGATGGCCGCGCGCCTGCCGCGCACCCGTCCCGCGCCCACGAGCCGGCCCTCGCCGTCCATGCGCATGACGGGCATGATGTGCAGCTTTTCGCCCGCCTCCTGCGCCGCGCTGGCGGAGAGCCGCCCGCCGCGCTTCAGATAGCGGGGATCGCCCACCGTAAACCAGTGGCAGATCCGGGGGATCATGTCGCGGGCGTAATCCGCACATTCCAAAAGGGACATGCCGGACCATTTTGCCCGCGCGGCGAGGTATACCAGCAGCCCTTCGCCCATGGACGCCGAGCGCGAATCGATGAGCTCGATGGCGCCGCCGTACTTCCCGGTCGCGGCTTCCGCCGTTTCCCGCGCGTTTTGCGCCGTGGCCGAAAGCGCCGAGGCCAGCGAAATGACCAGAATGTCGCGCCCGGACGAGAGGATTTCCTCGTACGCCTCCGCAAACTGGAAGGGTGCCACGGCGGACGTGCGTGCCACGGCGTCCGCGCGCAGCATGCCGTAGAAGTCCGAGACGGACATCTCGCGCCAGTCGAGGTACCCGTGGTACGCCCGCGTGTCGATGGAGACCGTGAGGGGCAGCGCCGTGAGCCCGAGCTCCTTCGCCAGCGCGTCCGGCAGATCGCACGACGTATCCGTCAGTATCGCATAATCGCGCATGAATGCCTCCGAAATCTGATTGGGGCAAGGTTATCAGTGATAACTGGCCCATTATAGCTTACTTGTGTTAAGCTGTCAAGATTGGCCGCGTTCCGCTTTCGTATGGGATCAAACCGTTCTTACGGCAGGTCGAATTCCCGGTCGATGGCATACTCCACGGAGCCCATGTTCTCTTCATTATAGGCGAGCTGCTGGTTGTCAAACAGCAGCGCCGCGCCGTAGATGAGGGAGCGGACGACGTATGTCTTCCGCCTGCGCGTCTTCTCGTCCATGTTGACGGACACGCAGTACTGCCCGATCACGTCCCTCGTCAGCTGTGTCATCTCTCCCCGAAGCCGCGCGTAATCCGCGTCGAGGGAATCGTCCCGAAGCATAATGACGGAACGGAAGTTGGGATTGTCCATCAGAAAGCGGATGTACGCCTTGGAAATCTCGACGATCTGCCCGCGCAAATCCCCCGGGTGCGCCTCAATGATCGCGCGCTGCTGAACGCCCCAGAGATCGTTGATGTACTCGATGATCGCCGTCACAAACGCCTGCTTGTCTTTGAAGTGCTTGTACGGCGCCGCGCAGGAAAGCGAGCAGGCGGCGGCAATCCGGCGGATCGAAAAGTTCTGGATGCCGTGCTGGCTCAGCTCCCGCATACCCGCGTAAATGAGCCGCTCCCGCACCGGCAACACGCTTTCCTCGCTCATTCGGTTCACTCCCTTTGCGCTATTATAAGGCAAAGGCATGAGAAATGTCAAACACTGCCAGGGGGCGCCCAGGGCTTGCGCATGAACGAAGTTCATACGCAAGCCAAAGGAATGAGGAACCGGATTTCTGAATTTTCTCACGCAGATTCCGGGCGAAATCCGGCTGCATGTACTGGTTCGACTTCGGGCGGGCAAGCGCGCCCTCGGGTCGAAGCCAAAAGCGCCGCTCTGCCGGCGCTTTTGATTGAACATGGAGGGCTGCGGCCCTCCAGACCTCCCGGGGTTCGCGCTTTCTTCGTTCATGTGTTCACCCTGAGGGGGCGCCGCCCCCTGGATTCCCGCCAAAGGTCCCGCCGCCCTTTGGAATCCTGCAACAGGGGAAATCACCCTTTTCTCCGTCGGATCGGCCGGAGGCCCAGCCCCGGCCGATCCGAACACGGATTCGGACCGCGCGGGGATGAGGCC
>JAEYRW010000059.1 GCA_023435435.1 Bacillota bacterium
GTTGGAGGGCGAGGACAGCGCGCAGCGCTCCGCAGCCCGCAACCCGCGTTTCCCCAAGGGGAAGGCGGGCGACGGAAGGAGGCCCCGCGCATGCGGGGTTGGAGGGCGAGGACAGCGCGCAGCGCTCCGCAGCCCGCAACCCGCGTTTCCCCAAGGGGAAGGCGGGCGACGTGAAAGGAGGCATTCATGAAGGAGCTGAAATTTTCGGAGGCGATGGGGCGGATTCAGGAGAAGCTGGCAAACGGCGGCGTCTTTCTCACCGTCGCGGGCGAGCCCGCCAACACGATGACCATCGCATGGGCTACCATGGGCTTTTGTTGGAACAAGCCCGTGTTCGTCTGCCTCGTAAGACCTCAGCGGCACACCTACCCGCTGCTCGCCAAATCCGGCGAATTTACCATCAGCACGCCCACCCGCGAGCCGCTCAAGGCCCAGCTTGCCTTTGCAGGCTCCAAATCCGGTCGCGACTACGACAAGTTCTCCGGCCACGGGCTCACCGCACAGCCCGGCCTTACCGTCTCCGCGCCCATCGTCGCCGAGTGCGGCCTGCACCTCGAATGCAAGGTGCTCCTGACACAGGACATGACCGGCGATCGCATGGATCCCGCAGTCGCCAAAATGGCCTATCCCGCGAGCGATTTTCACACCATGTTCTGGGGCGAAGTCGTACGCTGCTACGAAACGGACGAGTGACGCAGGGGGGCTCCGCCCCCCGGACCCCTTGCTCAAGGGACAATGTCCCTCGAGCATCCCAAGCTGTTTTTGAAAATCTCAATATCGTCCGTCGGACCGGTCGTAGGCCCAGGCCCCGACCGGCCCGAACTTTGTTTTGGGTGTCTCGGATCAGGTTAGAAAGCTGTCCCGCCAAAAGACAAACTCGGCGGCACAGGGTTTGGCCCCGCACCGCCGCCGGACAATGTAATCGTTTCTTACCCAGTATTGGATTCCAAAGGGACGGTGTCACTTTGGCAGGGACGCCGGGGGACAGCGCCTCCCGGCGTCGGTTTCGCATGCTCTATGCGACATTTGAGCCAATGATTGGCGAAAAATGGGCGCAATTGATTGACACTTTACATTGGAATGGCCATAATGGATGATGAAATAAGTGATCAGGAGCGTATTATGAGCTTGATTGTCAGAAACCTCACGAAGCATTACGGAGACAAGCTGGTGGTCGACGCGCTCTCCTTTGAGATGCCCAAAAGCGGCGTCTATGCGCTGCTTGGAACAAACGGCGCAGGAAAAACGACCTCCATCCGCATGATTCTGGACATGCTCTCCCGCGATTCGGGCGAAGTCAGCTGGAACGGCCGTCCCCTTTCCACGCGGAGCTGCAATGTCGGCTATCTGGCCGAGGAGCGCGGCCTGTATCCCAAGTACACCCTCATGGATCAGCTTCTTTACTTCGCATCCCTTCGGAACGTTTCCCGGGACGAGGCCAAAAAGCGCATCCGCTACTGGTCGGACCGCCTCCAGGTAAACGAATACCTGTACCCCCCGAAAACGGCCCGACGTTCAATGCTGGGCGGCGGCGGGCTCAAGGGCGCGCCTGCGGCGCCCGCCACCGGCAAATCCATGAAGGCGGATCAGCTTTCAAAGGGCAACCAGCAGAAAATCCAGCTGATGACGACCCTGATCTCCGACCCCGCGCTCATCATCCTCGACGAGCCCCTTTCGGGCCTCGACCCGGTGAACACGGACCTCTTCAAGTCCATCATCCGCGAGGAGATCGCCAAGGGAAAATACATCATCATGTCCAGCCACCAGATGGCGACCGTGGAGGAATTCTGCACGGAGATCACCATCCTCGACCGGAGTCACACGGTTTTGCAGGGGAATCTCAACGAAATCAAGAAATCCTACGGCCGCGTGAACCTGCGCCTCAAGGTGGAACGGGATGTTTCGGACATCATCGCCCGCTCCGGCGCACGGATCGAGTCCGAGAAGGAAAACGAGTATAACCTGAAGGTTGCGGGCGAGGAACAGGCAAACGCACTGCTCAAGGCGCTCATCGAGGCGGGGATCACCATCGTGGCGTTCGACCTGCGCGAGCCCTCGCTGCACGAAATCTTCGTCGAAAAGGTGGGACGTGCAGATGCGCAAAACTGAGTTTGCGGGAACCGGCGCCGTCTTCCGCTTTACGCTGGCGCAGTTCCTGAAAGGGAAATCGACCATCGCCACGATGATCGTGATGGTCGTGACCGTCATGATGAGCATGCTCATCATGAGTTCCTCCATGCACGGCGCGTACGGCGTCAGCGAAATCAGGCGGGTCACCATCGATAACGCCACGGGCATTTCCGTCAGCGCGGCGGACATCGCGGCGGCGGACCCCTACTTTGGCGACCTGACCGAGGGGGCGGGCGGCGCGGCTGTCTCCATCGCGCAAAGCGGCGACGCCTACGTGATCGAGGCGACCGGGGATTATACCTCCGATGAGCTCTCCCTGCTCGAAAACGCCGCGCTCTCCGCGTTCAATGCCGCGCGGGCGGGCGGCACGGCCTCCTATTCCAGCCGCGTCGCGACTGTGGATGAATATCTCAACCCCTCGCCCGAAGCGGGAGCCGGCACCGGCGCGCGGTTCACGGTCTCCTACGCATATTCGATTCTCGTAATGGTGCTGGTAACGTTCTCCACGTCCTACATCGTGCGCGCGGTGCTCGAGGAAAAGGCATCTAAGCTCGTCGAGCTTCTGATGGTCAGCGTCAAGCCCCTGGCGCTCCTCGTCGGAAAAATTCTCGCCTCCATGTGCCTGATCTTCATCGAGATGGGGCTCATCGCGGCGAGTACTTACGGCGCGTCGCTCATTGCCAAATACGCGTTCCACACGGACCCGTTCTCAACGGTTTCCGGCGCGCTTTCCGCGTTCACGCAGTTGAACGCCTTCAGCCTGGTGGCGGTGATCGTCTCGATTCTGCTCGGATACTTCACCTACTCGATCATCGCGGGCATCTCCGGCGCGAGCTGTTCCGACATGGACGACATGAACAAGGCAAACATGGCGGTGGTGCTCACAACGCTGTTCTGCTACCTCGCGGCGACCGCGTTCATGGGTTTTGCGTCGGGCACTGTGGCTTTGGTCACGTCCCTCATTCCGTTCCTCTCGGTCTTCGTCGCGCCCGCGCGGTACCTGTTGGGCGACATTTCACTGGGCGTTCTTCTGGGCGCATGGGCGCTCCAGCTCCTCACGCTCCTGTTCCTTGCCTGGTTCGGGCGGCGCGTGTATGCGACGCTGCTCATGTACCGCGGCGAGCGGATCAAATTCACAAAGCTTTTCGGCATCGCGAAGGGAGGCGAGCGCGCGTGATTCGCAACTGGACGAAGGTATTCTTTTTCACGCTGAACGCGCATCTGCGGACGCGGGGGTACCTCATCTCGACGATCCTCGTGGCGTTCCTGCTGCTCCTGGCCATTCCGGGAATCCTGCTGTTCGCGGACAGCCAGTCGGGTTCTGTGGCGCGATCCACCGGAATCGCGCTGGCCGTACACACCGACGGCCTCGACTACGCGCCGCTTTCGCAAATGAACGCGGGCGTGTACGCCGGGGTGCAGTACCAAGGCGCGGCGACCCTCGACGAGGCCAGGTCGCTGTGTGAAGGCAACCCCAATTCCGTCATCGTCGCGGTGGACGGCGACGTCCTTTCCGTGCTTCTGCCGGACGACACGGAAATCGAGGAATCCGACGCAGAGGCGTTCGGCACATACCTGTCGTCGGTGTATCCCTTCCTCGCTTCCGGCGCAAGCGCGGCCCAGCCCGCCTACACCGCCAGCGCCGTGGCGGCCGATCCGACGGACATGGCGGAATCCGTGCGCTCCATTTTCGCGATGGTGCTCCCTTACGTGGTGATGATGCTTCTCTACTTCATGATGCTCATCTACGGACAGGGCGTCGCCAACGGCGTCATCGCGGAAAAGACGTCGAAGCTCATGGACCTCTTCCTCGTTTCGGTGAAGCCTGCCGCCATGATCCTCGGGAAAACGCTGTCCATCGCGCTGGCCGGCATCCTGCAATCCTGCCTGTGGATGGGCGCGACGGTGGGCGGGTTCGCCCTGGGGAGCTGGCTCGTGAAGCTGGTCAATCCCCAAACGACGCTCGGCATCATCAGCTTCTTCGACCTTCTCGGCAGCATGTCCGGGTTGTTTACCCCTGCCGGGTTTGCCCTGGCGGTGGCGATCCTGATCGCCGGATTCCTCATGTATTGCGCGCTGGCGTCCATCGGCGGCGCGATGGCCGGGAAGCCCGAGGACCTCTCCGTGACGAACATCCTGTTCACCATCGTGCTGGTGGGAAGTTTCTTCGCCTGCATCTTTACCGGCGAGAGCGCGGGCATGGTCTCCAAAAGCCCGATCCTGGGCTACATTCCCTTCACCGCGATCCTGGTTGCCCCGAGCCGCGTGCTCCTGGGCGACATGACCATCGCGCAGGGCCTTCTCTCCCTCGGGCTTATCGCGGCCTTCGCGTTCGTGCTGGTGCTCATCGCGGGCAGGATCTACACCATGATGGCATTCTACCGGGGCAATCCCCCCACACCCGCCAAAATGCTCAAACTGCTCGGAATCGGCGCGCGCGCGGGACGCTGACGGATTCCACACCACCGTCCGCCAATCCAAAAATGGAGGGCGGTCGGTCTTTTTTTGAATCATTCGCGTATTCATCTTTCATTTCCGCATCCCGCCGGCGAAATCAAAAATTCTCCGCAGCATTTCTCCGGCGGGGATTTTTGTCGTTAATTACAGTGCGTTTCTGTGCATCCTCACAGTAATTTCGAAACTTTACCTTGCGCGTCCTTGACAGCCCGCGCGGCCTATGCTATTGTATCGGAGTAAATTCTGAATATTCCGCATGGCAAAGACGCCAAATCCCGACGAGGGGTGTGGTGTCTTTTTGTCTGCCCGAACGCGTGGAAACAGCGGAACGGATCAATGGAAAGAGGGAGAATATGACGACCAAAATCGCAATGGACACCCTGTGGGTCATCATCGCAGGCGCGCTCGTTTTCTTCATGAACCTCGGCTTCGCGGCCGTCGAGAGCGGCTTCGCACGGCAGAAGAACGCGGTCAACATCCTCTCGAAGAACTTCATCGTGTTCGCCGTCTCCTCCCTTGGCTTCCTGCTCCTGGGCTGGGGTCTGATGTTCGGCGACGGCAACGGCTTCATTGGCCTCAAGGGCCTGTTCATGGCCGGCGGCGCGGACAATTCTCCCGCCACGGGCGCGGCCTATTCCGGCGTGTACGGCGCCATCTCATGGGCCACGGTGCCGCTGTGGGCAAAGTTCTTCTTTCAACTCGTGTTCTGCGGAACCGCGGCCACCATCGTCTCCGGCGCGGTGGCCGAGCGCATTAAGTACATCTCCTTCATCGTCTTCTCCCTGATCCTGACCATGATCGTCTACCCCATTGTGGGCCACTGGATCTGGGGCGGCGGCTTCCTTCAGGCCATCGGCATGCTCGACTTCGCGGGCGGCACGGTTGTGCACTCCGTCGGCGGCTGGGCGGCGCTGGCGGGCGTCATGATCCTCGGGCCGCGCATCGGCAAGTACACGAAGGACGGCAAGATTCATCCCATTCCCGGCCACAGCATGAGCCTTGCCACCATCGGCGCGTTCGTGCTCTGGCTCGGCTGGTTCGGCTTCAACCCCGGCTCCACCATGGCGGCTGATCCGACTTCCATCTCCCACATCGTCGTGACCACCAACACCGCGGGCGTCGTCGCGCTGCTGACCGCCACGGCAACCGCCTGGATCGTCATCGGAAAGCCCGACCTGGGCATGTCCATCAACGGCCTTTTGGCGGGCCTCGTGGCCATCACCCCGGCGTGCGCGTTCGTCAGCGTGCCCAGTTCCCTCATCATCGGCGCGATCTCCGGCATTCTGGTGGTCCTCTCCGTCATCCTGTTTGACAAACTGAAGCTCGACGACCCGGTAGGCGCGCTGTCCGTTCATCTGGTGCACGGCGTGCTGGGCACCCTGTTCGTAGGCCTGTTCGCCCAGGACGGCATCGGCGGCATCTCGTCGCTGAACGGCCTGTTCTTCGGCGGCGGGCTGACTCTCCTCGGCCACCAGGCACTGGGCGCACTTTGCGTGGGCGCGTTCGTATTCCCCGCCTCGGCGCTGGCATGGCTCGCCATCAAAAAAACCGTCGGCATGCGCGTCACCGCCAAGGAAGAAATCGAAGGCCTCGACCTGGGCGAGCACGGCAACCAGGCGTATCCCGACTTTGTTACTTACGACAATACAATGGACATCGAATCCGCGGACGGTGCCTTCGCCCCCAACGCGGTACCCATCGAAAAGGCCGTGCCCGTGGTGGTCGCGCCGCCGGTGGAGATGCCCCTTCCCAACGGCCCGCGCATGACCAAGATTGAGATCATCACCAAGCAGAGCCGCTTCGAGACGCTCAAAACCGAGCTCGACAAGATCGGCATTACCGGCATGACGGTCACCAACGTCCTGGGCTACGGCGTGCAGGGCGGGCGCACGGAGTTCTACCGCGGCGTCGAGTTCGAGACGCACCTCCTGCCAAAGATCAAGATCGAGATCGTGGTGAGCAAGGTCCCCGCGCGCACGGTCATCGACACGGCCAAGAAGGTGCTCTACACCGGAAACATCGGCGACGGCAAGATCTTCGTCAGCCACATCGAGAACGCTGTGAAGGTCAGAACCGGCGAGGAAGGCTACGACGCCCTTCAGGACGTGGAATAACCTTTACAGCCAAACCAAAAGGCCGGGAA
>JAEYRW010000093.1 GCA_023435435.1 Bacillota bacterium
CCAGGGGCGGGGGGTCCACCGGCGGGGCCTCTGCCCCCGCCCCCCCGCCAAAGGGCCACCGGCCCTTTGGAATCCCGAACTGATTGTGGGGAAAAATAGAGATAGCCCATCGGATCGCCCAGGGACCCAGCCCCGGTCGACCGGGTTTGCATATGCGGATTCGCGCAAGCGGGGCTTGGGCCCCCGCGCGCGACGGACACTGTATTATTTATAACCCAGTTCGGGATTCTCAAGGGACAATGTCCCTTGCGCGGGAGACCGGGGGCAAGGCCCCCGGCGTTCCCCCGTCCCTACTCGTACCTCGCCCGCTCGCCCCCCACGAGCCTCGGCCGTGTGCGCGCGGCGATGACGATTGCTTCGCCGACGCGTTCGGTTTGGAGGCGGACGGGGACGGCGACGCGGCGCAGGTGCATGCCGACCATGGTGCGGCCGATGTCGAGTCCGGCGTCGGCCGAGACGAGCTCAACGACGACGGGATCTTCCATGCGTCGATAGGCGGCGGTGGCGACGGAGCCGCCGGCCTTGGGCTGCGGCACGACGCACACGATCTCATAGCCGCGGGCCTCGGCGACGCGGCGTTCGACGACCAACGCGCGGTTGAGATGCTCGCAGCACTGGAAGGCACAGTCGAACCCGAGCTCGGACGCGGCCGCGAGGATGCCTTCGGCGACGCGCTCGCCTATTTCATATGACGAATCATGGCCGATCATTCCACCGCCCACCTCGCTGGAGGACGCGCCGACGGCCATGAGCCTGACGGGATTGAAGTGCTTCGCGTTGGCATGGAAGAGTTCCGCCGCCGCGTCGTGGGCCTGCTTGAAATAATCCATTTTCAAATCTCCTTTGGGTCGTCGAGTTCCACCCATTCCCCGGTGGCGGAGGACTGCTGGATGGCCTTTACAAGGTTCAGCGCGGGGTAGCCCGCCGCGCCCTCGAGCAGGAAGGGCCGCCCGGTCTCGACGCAGTCGTAGAAATCTCGGATTTCGGCGGCGTGGCCCGCGCCCCAATACGCCTTTTCGGCGACGGTGGGATTTTTTCCGCTGAGAATCATCGTCATGCCGTCGGTGGCGTCGTAAAGATCGTCGCCTACGATCTTCCAGCGCTTCTTTTCGCACGCGAACTCGATCTCGACCGGCGCGTCCAGGGCATAATCGTTGGTGGTAAACACGACGATCCGTCCGCCGCCCGCATACTCCGCCACGGCGTGGCAGGAGGTCTCCACGTCCACCTGACCGTCCAGAAAGTCGGTGGAAACGTGGCCGCGCACCCGCGCCACGGGTCTCCCCGCAATGTAGGAAAGCAGATCGAGGGTGTGGATGGACTGGTTGATGAGGCTCCCGCCGCCCTCGGTGTCCATGCGCCCGCGCCAGCCGGATTCGAGGTAATAGGGCGCCTCGCGCTTCCAGGCAACCGTGGCCCGCGCGCCTAAAAGCGCGCCGCCTTCGCCGGAAGCAATGCGCTTTTTCAGCGCCACCGTCGCGGGGTTATAGCGGTTTTGGAAGATGACGCCCAGCCGCGCCGCGGCGGCGTGCGCCGCCGCGATCATTTTCCGCGCGTCGGAAAGGGTGGTCGCCATGGGCTTTTCGGTCAAAACGTGCTTCCCGGCTTCCAGCGCCGCGACGGCCATGGGCGCGTGCAGAAAGTGGGGCGTTAAGATGTGCACCGCGTCGATGTCCGGCCGCGCGATCATTTCGTCGAAGTCCCGGGCGATGTCCGCGCCCGTCTTTTCCGCCGCCGCCAACGCCCGGTCCCGCTTTAAGTCGCACACCGCCGCGATGGTCAGGTTTTCCGCTTCCTTGAGCACGGGGATGTGCGCGGAGCTGATGCCGCCGCACCCCACAAGGCCCACCCTGAATTTTTGCATTCTAGTTTCCTCCGTTTGTGAACGCATAGGCACCGATGGACACCGCCACCGCGAGATTGAGCGAGTCGATGTCCGCCGACTGGGGAATGAACACGGTTTTGCCGATCCGCGCAAATTCCGCCGGAAGTCCCGTCGCCTCGTTTCCGAACACCATGGAGTACGGTTCCCCCCGGGAATTCACAGCCTCGGCCAGGGGAACCGCGCCGTCCAGCATGAAGGGATACAGCGTGCGCCGCCCCGCCACCGCCCGGTACGCGCCAAAATCGTCGAACGCCGCGACGCGCATCCTGAAAAACGCGCCCATGGACGCGCGCAGCACGTGGGGATCAAACAGGTCCACGCACGGGCGGATCACCGCCACGTCCCGGACGCCGAAGCCCAGCAGCGACCGAAGCGCCGTGCCCAGGTTCCCGCCGTCCGAAATCTGACACAGAACCGCATGGTTGGCCTTCGGGTCGAGGGCGCAGTCGTACTTGTCAAACACCAGCGCCGCGAAGGTGTTGTCCTTTTTGGATTCCCGGCGCAGCGCGCGTTCGGCTTCCTCCGCCCGGATGCCCTTTTCTTCGCACAGCGCGCGCAGTTTTTCGACGCCCTCGTTTCCCGCGCCGGCGGGATGCACCAAGAGCCGCTTCACGGCTTCGGGCCGCGCCTCCATCAGCGCGAAGGACGGGAACAACCCCAGGCAGTAGCTGTACGAAAGCTTCTTTGCGTATGGTTCGAGTTTGCCCAAAAAATCACCCCACGTACCGGAGCCACCCCCGGAGATAGTCCCTGAGCGCTTGACTGTGGGTCTCCATGGGAATGTGCCCGGCGGTCTTGAAAAGATGCGTCTCGGCCTCCGGCGCAAGCGTCCTGAGCGCCCTGCGGGCGCGCTCGTCCATAAGGATGTCCTTTTCGCCCCAAAGCGCCATCACCGGCGCGAAGCCCTTGGCGGGCCGCGGCGTGGCACGCGCGCCGAGCATGTTCAGAAAGCTCGCCTTCGCGCCTTCCCGCAAAAAGGGCTTGCGCATGTTGTCCAGTATGTAATCGTCCGCCCGGCGCGCGAACAGCGCGTCCATGAACCGCCGGAAACCCGACGGATTTTCGATGTACTGCTCGTACCATTTCTCCCGCGGCATCTTCCCCACGCGGTAGGTGTCCCCCTCCGCCAAAGTCGGCGCAACCAGTACCTGTGAGCGCACCGATTCGGGGTGCAGGTTCCCCATTTCCAAAATCGCCGCGCACCCCGCGCCGTGACCCACAAGGTGCCATGTGGACATCCTGTTCCCCAGCGAGTAGTCGATCTCGTCCGCCACGCCCCAGGCCACGTTGGCGTGCAGCCGCGCGTCGTGGGGAACACCCTCGCCGCACGCGCTCTCCCCGAAGCCGGGCAGGTCGATCATCACGGTCAGACAACCCAGCTGGGAAAGTTCCGGGGTGATCTTCCGCCAGTTGAACGTGCTTGTAATAGGCGACGAAACCAGAAGCAGGCGATGTTGCAGCGCCGCCTCGGGCTCAGCCACCTTCACGTGCACCTTCAACCCGTGAAAGATCATATATAGGTCGTCCGCCGCCAATCGGATCCCTCCCCGCGCGAATGATTTTACCACATTTTGCAGGAAGATACAACAC
>JAEYRW010000103.1 GCA_023435435.1 Bacillota bacterium
TTCGCCCGCTCTCGTACATCATGATCACCTCGCGTCGATCTCCGTTATATCATTCGACGCGAGCCCCGCTTTTTCCTTTTGGTCTTGTCAAGATTTTTTCCGGCCGCGTTCTCGGACACCCTGACCACAATCCGTCTGGAAGCAAGTGTTTTCAGACGGATTTTTCATATGCATGTGAAAACGCCGCATTCCGGTTCGCACCCCCCTGTTGGGCGCGAACGAAACGCGGCGCGGCGTCGATGTATCACAAAAACGTGGAAATAACCCTTCCCAGACGCGTGAGGCCCTCCTCGATGCGTTCCTCCGGCATGTTGGAGTAGTTGAGGCGCAGAGTGTTTTCATGCCCGCCGTTGGGGAAGAACGCCCCGCCCGGCACAAAGGCGACATTCTGGGAAAGGCTTGTTGCAAGAAGCTTGCGCGCGTCGATGTGCTTAGGCAGCGTCGCCCAGGCAAACAGCCCGCCCTGGGGCCGCGTATAGGAAACTTCGTCCGGGAATTCACGCGCCATTGTCCGCATCGCCACATCGCGCCTTCTGCGATAGGCGCTTTTGATGATCTCAATGTGCGCGTCAATGTCGAAGAGCTCCAGGTAGCGCATGATCTCGCGCTGTGCCAGAGTATTGCACTGAAGATCCGTGCCCTGCTTGACCAGCACGTATTTTTTGATCACCTCGCGGTCCCCGGCGATCCATCCGATTCGGTAACCGGGGCAGAAGATTTTCGAGAACGTCCCCAGAAGGAAAACGCGGCCGGACGCGTCGAAGGATTTCACGGACGGCAGCCTCTCCCCCTCGAACCGCAGCTCGCCGTACGGATTGTCCTCGATGACGGCGACGCCGTAACGCTCCGCGAGTTCATACAGGCACCTCCGCCGCGCCGCGCTCCACGTCCGCCCGGTGGGATTTTGGAAATCCGGGATGACGTAGATGAGCTTGACTCTTTCCGCGGTGTCCAGAATCGCCTCCAGCGCGTCGGCCAGCATCCCCTCGTCGTCTGTGGGTACCTCCTTGAACCGGCAGCCGTAGGCCCGAAAGGCGCTGATGGCCGCCAGATAGGTGGGGTTTTCGCACAACACCGTGTCGCCCTCGTCCAGAAACACCTTCCCGGTAAGATCAAGGCCCTGCTGCGAACCGCCGGTGATGAGAATGTTCTCCGCGCCAAGAGATGTGCCGCACATTTTGTTGAGGCGCGCGGCAATCCATTCGCGCAGCGGCGCATATCCCTCCGTGGTGCTGTATTGCAGCGCCGCCGGACCGTCCTCCCGAAGCACGCGCACGCTGGCTTCGATGATTTCCTCCACCGGGAACAATTCCGGCGCGGGCAGCCCGCCCGCAAAGGAGATGATCTGCGGCTGCTCCGTCAGTTTCAGGATTTCGCGGATTTCGGAAACCCGAAGCTGCGAAAGACGCCTTGCATACAGATCGTTCATGCTTTCACCCCTCTCTTTATGGATCTACTCCGATTTACACCACCGGGTTGAACTCCAGAATCGCCTCGTCCGCGCAGGCCAGCCCCTCGTCCAGGCTTTGGCGCACGGCCAGCGACAGGCGGCGGATTCCCTCGTCGATCTTCTCCTTGGGCGCAAACGTAAAATTGAGCCGGAGATAACCGTCCCCCTCCCCCGACGCGAAAAAGGGCGCACCCGGAATGAACGCAACGCCCTGCTCGGCGGCTTTGGAAACGAGCGCGTTTGCAGACACGCCCTGGGGCAGGCGGCACCAGATGTAATAACCGCCCTTCGGCACATTCCAGCACATTCCGTCCGGCGCGTAGCGTTTCAGAGCCGAAAGCATGACGTCCCGCCGGTCCCGGTATGCCACGCAGATCCGGCGAAGGTGCGTCTCCATCCCGCCGCTCACCACAAACCGCTCGATCATCCATTGGGAGAGGCTGCTCGAATGCAGGTCCGTCAGCTGCTTCGCGGCGGAAAATGCGCGGATGATCCTCCGGTTGGCGACGACCCAACCGAGCCGCAGCCCCGAGTAGACGTTTTTGGAAAACGTGCTCAGATAGATCACATGCCCCGCGCCGTCCAGCGCCTTGAGAAGCGGCGGCTGACTGCCTTCATAGCACAGGTCGCCGTACGCGTCGTCCTCCAGGATCATGACGTTGTACCGCGCCGCCAAATCCACCAGGCGCCTTCGGCGTTCGAGAGGCATCTCCGCCCCCGTGGGATTCTGGTAGGTGGGAATGGTATAAATCAGCTTCGGCCGATAGCGCTCCAGAAGCTGCTCCAGCACGTCGATCCGCATGCCCTGGTCGTCCACGGGAACGGTCATGATGCGCGCCCCCGCCCTTCTCATTACCTGAATCGCCGGGAAGTAGGTCGGCTCCTCAAGCACGACGATGTCCCCGGGGTCGAGAAATACGCGGGCGGCCAGATCGATGCCCTGTTGGGAGCCCGAAAGCATCATGACCTCCTCCGGATTTGAAAAGACGCCGCGCCTGCGCATCAGGCCGCACATGGCCGCGCGCAGCGAGAGAAAGCCCTCGGTGGGAGAGTGCAGGAGCGCGCGGATGTTTTCTTTGGAGAGCAGCGCGCCGTCGATGCCGCGCAGAAGTTCCGCCGGACCGCAGTCCGGCGAGGCGATCCCCGTGGCGAAGGAAATCACGTCCGTCCGGCTGGCAAGGCCCAGAAGCTCCCCCACAAGCCCGGATTCGGAGCGGACGGTGTATTGGCTGAACAACTGATTCCAGGCGGGCTCGGCGGAAAGGGGCCTTTCGCCTCCTTCCTCGGGCGCGCGCCGCACCACCGTCCCGCTGCCGACGGTGGCCTGGAGCAGTTCCTCCGCCTTCAGGATTTCAAAGGCGCTGAAAACCGTCGTCCGGTTGACACCGAGATGCGCGGCGAGTTTTCGCTCCGAGGGCAGGCGCTGACCCGCGGGCAACTCACCGGACAGAATCTGCCGGCGAAGCTGATTGGATAACTGAATATATACGGGCGTTTTGGCATCCCGGTCAAGCTCGATTTTCATACCATTTTACCCCTTTGGCTGCTTCGTACTGCCATAATACCAAAGAATTGGCGTGAAATAAACGGCCAATTGAAAAAGATTCCGCCATCCAATCATGCGGTGTCCGATGAAATCAACCGGGAGCGGTGTTTCCATTTCCGCCGCATGGCGTTATAATACTGGCAGGAGAGTCGGCCCGCAAGGAGCCGGCGGAAGGAAGGCACAGTATGAAGCATGTTTTGATCCCTGTCGACGGCAGCGCAAAGGGCGCGTCGTCCGCGGAAGCGCTCGTGAACCTGTTTCCGCCGGAGGATGCGGCCGTGACGCTGCTGCTCGTGCGCGAGGACGTCGACAGCACCAGCTCCGTTCTTCTCGACCGGATGGCCAAAGAGAGCATGCCCCTGCTCGACGAGGTCGCCCGGCTCATTCCCCAATACGCGGTGGAAAAGGTCGTCGATTTTGGCATTCCCGGCCACGTCATTCTCCGTTACGCTAAGGAACGCGCAGTCGACGTCATCCTCGTCGCCCGTCGCTCTCACTCGGCGCTTACGAACCTCATGGGTTCCGTCGCCACACACCTTGTCAAACACGCCCCTTGCCCTGTGGTTGTCGTCCCCGTGGATGTGGACGAACGCTGAAGCGCCGCGTCCCGCAAAAAAACCGCCGGAAACTTTCGTTCCCGGCGGCCGCCGTCTTAGAGCAATCCCCAGAAAAACCGAGAAGCCCGGCGCACCTTTTCGCCCAAGAGGCGGGCTGTGCAATACGAAGTATTGAACAGCCCGGTCGCACGGCCGCTTTGCGTTCAGCGATGCGGTCCCGACGGGACTTTATTTGACGCATTTCATGCGACAAATTCAACGGCGCGCCTTTGATTGCCACAGGCAATCAAACCTTCGGCGTCGCGATCGGCCTGACGTAGCGCCGCTACGCCTGTGCCTCGGCCCCTTGCCTTGCGCGAAAATCCGCCGCTGTACTTCTCTCGGTATTTCTGCGTCTTGCTCTAATGCAACACCGCACAAAGGTTGCGGGTGCCGGGGCGATGAATTTTCGGCGGCAGTGCCGCCCCCGCAGATTGTGCATGCAGAATTCGACGGCGCAGCGGCCAGAGGCGGACTTTCCGCCTGCGTCAAGAATTCTGCGGGCGCGAGATGGCGGAAATACCGCCGCACGCCCGCGTAGGATTTGGGCGGTGTTGCCCTGAGGATCAGTGCTCTTCGGGGTTTGTGAAGAACAAATGCTCCATGTCGAAGTTCATGGTATGGGTGATGGTGGTGCCGCCGGTGGGCACGTTGCCCAGGTCGTTGCTGTAGCAGATGGCGCTGGGGCAGTTGAACACCGGCATGATGATGTACAGGTTGTCGGCGATGTACTGACAGCACTGGGGATTGATCACGTTCGCCGCGGTGTCCGCGTCGACTTCCATCATGGAGAGCACGAGCTCATAGAAGTCCTTGATGTCCTGGGTGGGCTCGAGGTATGCCGCGGGATCGGTGATCTCGCCGGACATGCCGCCCGCCTTGAACCACGCGTCATACAACGGCGCCCAGATGTCGATGTCCCAATCGAGGTAGAGCCAGAAGCTCGGGCCGTTGCAGTAGAAAATGCGCATGGGAATTTCGTTGGCTTCCATGGAGGTGGTGAGCAGGGAGGATTCGGTGACGTAGATGCTGACGTTCAGATTGAGCTCGCGCCAGTACTCGGCATAGAGCTCCGCAAACGAGGGGAAGTCATTGCCTTCGGTCAGCCACATCTGCCACTGGAAATCCGCGCCGGTGGGCGTCTCGCGGAAGCCGTCGCCATTGACGTCCAGCGCGCCCATTTCGTCCAGCAGCGCGTTCGCCTTCTCGGTGTCGTGGTCGCAGGTATAGTATTCGTTGGCGATGGCCAGACCGCTGTAAATGGTGTCGGACACTTCCGCCGCGTCGATGGCGTACATCAGCGCCTGACGGAAGCGGATGTCGGTGGCCATTTCCTGCCAGGCCTTGGAGGCCGCGTCATCCTTGACGGTACCGTCGGCGTTCAGGCCGTAGTTGATGTTGATGTCAACCGAGCCGAAGGTGGCGGGGTCGTTGGCGGAAATGTAGCGGTAGTTGCCCGCCGCCTCGTTTTCGAGGTAGAGGGTCATGTTGTTGGCATTGGTGACGCCGGAGAAATCGACGTTGCCCGCAATGATGTCGAGGGAGAAGGTTTCCTCGTTTTCAACATAGGTCGAGAGCAGCCGGTCGATGTAGGGCAGCTGGTTGCCCGCCTCGTCCACCTTCCAGTAGTATGGATTGCGGACGTATGTCTGGATGTTGTTGCCGTTCGATTCCATGATCCACGGGAAAAGAACCGGGAAGTTTGCGTCGATGAGACCGGAAAAGTATACGGAGGTCAGGCAGTCGTTGGGGTCGGTGGATTCCCAGTTGGAAATGTCCACCTGGTTGAACACATAAACCCAGACACCCTCGGCGGTGGGGTCGTCATAGCCCAGAACCGCCGCAAACGGCTTGATGAACTCATAGTACGCGTCCAGAGAGCCGTGGCATTCTTCCGCGTAATCCTTGTGGAACTGCTTGAGGTAGTGGGCCGGCTTCAGCGTGTTTGTGTAATTCGCCCAGCTCGAGGCGGTGCTCAGCTTCGCAAGAAACCCGCCGTAGGGACCGTCGAAGGTCATCTTGAACGTGGTGTCGTCGATTGCCTCGAATGTCATGGGCGTGCCGGTCGGGGCGTTGCCGGTGCGGTATGTGGTGCTCAAAACGGGGTTGAGTTCCGTGTTGAACAGAAAGTCGTTGACGCAGAATTCGAAGTCTTCCATGGTGACTTCGACGCCGTCCGACCACTTCAGCCCCTTGCGCAGGGTGAACGTGAACTCCGTGTAGTCGTCATTGACCTCATAGGACGCGAGAATATTGGGGGTGATCACGCCGCTGGTCATGTCGATCTGTGTGAGAAGATTTTCGTCCTCACCCATGAAAATGTGTGCGTTCCAGTTGACGTTGAACGTTTCGGTGCGCAGCGTGCCGCCGTAGCCGCCGATCTGGAGATCGACATACGCGGCGCTCAATTCGTCCGCGACCTTGGGAACTTCGGGAAGACGGTCTTCCACCGCGGGCAGCTCGCCTGCCTCCACCAGCGCGGTCAGCATGGGCGCTTCGCCGAACGTGCCCTCCGCGGACGCGGTGAACGCGCACATACCCAGGATCATTGTCAATACGAGCAATCGTGACAGGCTCCTCATTCCGGGTACCTCCTCATACAGTAATTATTCCCTAACCCAATTTTATAGTAATACGGTTCAAATCATTCGTCAAGCTTTTACATATATGTTGCTCTCTTTGTGCGCAATATTGATCTTTCAGCGCATACGGCGCATTGGCGGGTGGACAGTCCCGCGTTGTTTTGCTATAATCTGGTTGCGTGAAGATTTTCTGTGGAGGTGCGGTATGGGTAATTATGCGGAGTCCCTGAAAGAGCTCATTTACGAGACCAGCCGCGGCATGACGCGCGAGCCGATGGGCATTCTGAAGCATCCCTACATCGTGCCCTGTTCCCCGGAAAGCCCATACTACTCCGCGTCGCTGTGGGACTGGGATTCCTGGCTGACCAGCGTCGTGATGGGCCAGGTGGAAGCGGACAGCGGCAGACGCGGCGAATTTGTGGACTATGAGCGCGGCTGCGCGCTCAATTTTCTGGAACTCGCGACAGACGATGGGTTTATGCCCATCTGCGTGACCAAGGACGGCCCCCTGCGCGCGAACGCCGAAAAGGAAAAGGCGTTCAAAACCAACATGCACAAACCGGTTCTGGCGCAGCACATCGCGTTTTTGGCGCAGCGCGACGGCGGCAACACCGATTGGGTGAAGCCCTATTTCGGGAAGCTGGAAGCGTTTTTGCGCCGCTATCTCGAAAGCCACACGGAAAAGGCCACGGGCCTTGCCTACTGGCAGGACGATTTCGCGGTGGGCGTGGACAACGATCCCTCGGTCTTTTACAGGCCTGACGGGAGCTGCGGCTCCATCTACCTCAACAGCCTTCTGTACCGCGAGCTCCTGGCGTACGGCTCTCTGATGGAGCTCTCCGGCGACATGCGCGGGGCAAACCTCTGGCGCGGCAAGGCGCAGGATCTGGCGGACGCCGTCAACCGCCACTGCTGGGACGAGCGCGACGGCGCCTATTACAGCGTCGACTTTGCGCTGCGCCCGGTGGACCCCAGCGAATGGCTGCACAGGGGCGCGCCGCGGGATTACGCCTGTCTGCCCCTGCGCATCGACAGCTGGTCGAGCTTCCTGCCTCTTTGGGCGGGCATCGCCTCGGCGGAACAGGCGGCGCGCGTGGCGGAACGCTCCCGCGATGCCCGAACCTTCAACTGCAGGGGCGGCATCCGTTCCCTGTCCAGGCTTGAAAAGCAGTACGATCTGCGCGCGTCCAACAACCCCTCCAACTGGCGCGGTCCAGTCTGGGGCATCAGCAACTACATGCTGTTCTCCGGCCTTCTGAAGTACGGCTACGAGGAGGACGCGCGGGAACTGGCCGAAAAAACCATCCGCCTGTTCGGCCGCGACCTGGAAAAGAACGGCTCCCTGCACGAATACTACAATCCGGACACCTGCGAGCCCATCGTCACCCACGGTTTTCAGAACTGGAACTTCCTGGTGCTCAACATGATTGCCTGGACCGAAGGCAGAAAATTCGTCGATCCGTTCTAAAAAACCCCGTCACAAAAAAGTACACCATTCTCTCTTTAGGAGGTCGGTGTACTTTTTTAACGCAAGCCGGACGGTTTTGCCGCGATCAGACCCCGCCTTCCCCGCCTCCCGGCGGGAAATACCTGCGGTAGCAGGGCGTTTCCGCCGTGGGGACCGTAAGAAGGCCGTAGGTTTCCGGTCGTCGCTGGAGAAGCCGGGTCCTGCGCATGCTCGCGGAGTCGATATACCGCTCCGAGCCGTACTGGGGCGCGGGTTCCCGCAAAAGGTCCACCGCGCACGTCACCACAGCGCTTGCGTCCCGGGGCGCGGCGGCGACGATGCGGCCCATGTTGTCGACGACGCAGCTGGGGTCACAGTCCGCGGAGGTAAGGCCCGAGGCGTTCACGCCCATGGCGGCCGCGATGGTTACACTGTTTTCGTACGCCCGGCAAAGCCCGTACAGGTTTTCCCAGCCCCACGTCGGGCAGGCGATGAGGTTCGCGCCCTTGAGGGCCAGCGTGCGCGCGGCCTCGGGAAACTGCATGTCCCAGCAGACCAGCATGCCGACGGGGCCGAGCTCCGTCTCGAACACCTCAAATCGGTCGCCGGGGGTAATCTGCAGCTCCTCCCCGGCGGGCAGGTGGACCTTGCGGTGGATGCCCACGATCTTTCCGGCGGCGTCGAACAGCACTGCGCAGTTGTACGTCCGGCCATCCACGGTCAGGTAAAGCCCCGCCACGATGTGCATCCCCTCACGCCGCGCGCATTTTGAAAACCGCTCCACCACCGCGCCGTCAAGGCCCTCGTAGGCCTCGGCAAAGGGCCGGCGCAGGTCAGTACAGCTCATGTGGGCGTTGACGCATTCGACGGTCACGGCGAGCCGACTTCCCCGCCGGGCAGCCTCCCCGAGCATCTCAAAGGTATCGTCGAGGGTCCGCGCGGCCTGTTCCCGAAGGAACGGAAGCGCGGGCGCTTCCCGCTCCGGATCATAGGAAAAGCGCGGTTTCTGCTGCAAAACGGACAGCTGCATTCCGATCCCCCCCTTCTGATGAAACCCTTCAAAAGCTCCTATTCCGCGTCGACGTAATGCTGCGCCTGCGCGTGCCAGAGGGCCGCATAGAGGCCTCCCTCATCGGAAAGCAGCTCCTCATGGCCGCCGCGCTGCACAAGCTCCCCGCCGTCGAAGACGGCGATGTCGTGGCAGAACCGGCAGGAGGACAGGCGGTGCGAAATAAAGACCGCCGTTTTCGAACCGATGGTCTTGTCGAACGTCGAATACACCTCGAATTCCGCGATGGGGTCGAGGGCCGCGGTGGGCTCATCCAGGACGACGACGCCGGCGTTCTGATACAGCGCCCGGGCCAGCGCGATCTTCTGCGCCTCCCCGCCGGAGACCTGCACGCCTTCCTCCTCGAATTCCTTGTAGAGCACCGTATCGAGCCCCTGGGGAAGCGTCGCCAGGCGTTCGCCGAAACCCGCGTCCCGCAGGCAGGCGAGGGCCTTTTCCCGGTCCGGCGCGTCTGAAACGGCGACATTCGCGCCAAGCGCCAGCGGAAAAAGCTTGAAATCCTGAAACACAACGGAGAACAGGCGGCGGTACGCTCCAAAATCATAGTCCTGAATGTTGACGCCATTGAGCAGGATTTCTCCCTCCGTGGGGTCGTACAACCGGCAAAGCAGCTTGATCATGGTGGTTTTGCCGCTGCCGTTCTTCCCCACCACCGCCAGGCGCCGGTTGGCGTCCAATGTCATGTTCAGGTTTTTCAGTGCGAATGCCTCCGCGCCGGGATAGCGGAAGCTGACGTTGCGAAACTCAAAGCGGTATTCGGCCTCGTCCGGAACAGGCTTTGTTCCCTTGGCCAGCACGCCTGGCAGATTGAGATAGTCAAGCAGCGGCGAAAGATACGCCGCGTTGTTGTACGCGCGTCCCAGGGCGCCGAAAAGCGTCGTCACGGCCGTCACGAGCGCGGTCACCGCGCCGACATACTGAACGACAAACCCGACGGCGTACATGCCTGCCAGCGCCCTTAGGCCGATGAGCAGGTACACAGCCCCGCCCACCACGGCCATGCCCGCGGCGGAAAAGCCGTCCAGCCGGCCCTCGAAGAAGAAAAAGCGAAGCCAGCTTTTCACGTTGAAGCTCTCGGCGAAGATGCGCTCCAGCATGTCTCCCTGCCGGTACAGGCGGATGTCCTTGGCGGCCTTGTCGGCCTTGAAATAATCGTCGTAATAAGCGCCGGCGGTATTGGCCTTCGTGTTTTCCTGAAACACCTCATCCAGCATTTTCTTTTCCTTCCGCCGGAAAAGGACGTTCAGCAGAAGGGTCGCGCCGACCAAGAGGACAAGCAGCAGCGTGGCAAACCGCGTGGTGGCGAATGTATGCTCATAAACCGCGTTGCTGCGGAACATTCCCACGAGCAAAACGCCCGCGAAAATCAGCGAAAATAAACCCGTGGTCACCGATTGCGCCATCCAATAAAGGTTCATCAGTCCCAGCCCGTTTCCCCGCGCCTTCGTGTCCATGACCGCCAGCCGTTCCGAGATCTCGCTGTTTTCCGTATGGGGGAAGTCCATTTTCGCGAACTGCTCCGCCTCCATGCCCAGCATGTCGGAATAGGCGCACCAGAATGTGGACAGGTCCACCTCCCGGGTGAGCACCGCCTTGAGCGCCGAAAGGGCGAAGCTCAAAACCACGGTGGCGGCGGCGTAAGCGGCGATGCGGCGGGCGTCCCGGCCGGCCGCCAGCTCGTTGAGGATGCGCGCGGAAAAGAAAAGCTGCATCATCGGCAAAAGCGATGTGACAAACGACTGTCCCAGAAGCGCCGGCAGATAGGTCGGTGACAGGCGCGCGATGAGTCGGCAGCCTTGCAGCGTCCACTTGACATTGTCCGCGAAGCGGGGCTTTTTTTCTTTATTTTTCATCGGCCATGCCCTCCGTGCCGTCCGCATCCCCCGCGCCGTTTTTCTGATAATAACTGGCCTGGGTCTCGAACATGCGCGCGTAGATTCCCCCGCGCCGCATCAATTCCTCGTGCGTCCCAATCTCCGCGATGGAATTCGCCTCCGCCGCGCCGTCGATCAGGATGATCCGATCACAAAAACGCGTACTCGCCAGCCGGTGGGAAATGTACACGCTTGTCTTGCCCCGGGTCAGTTCGGCGTATTTTTGATAGACCTCGTTTTCCGCCAGCGGATCGAGGGCCGCGGTGGGTTCGTCCAACAGAATCACCGGCGCGTCCTTGTAGAGCGCCCGCGCCATGGCCAGCTTCTGCTTTTCGCCGCCGGACAATTCGACGGCGTCGGCGTTCACCGCCCGGACGAGCATGGTCTTCTCCTTTTCCGGCAGGCTTTCCACCTTCCCGCCCAGTCCTGCCAATCGGAGGCATTCCTTCACCCGGACGGAATCGGTGCGCTCCGGCGGCTGTTGGCTCACGTTTCCGGCGATGTCCGTCGAAAGCAGGTGGATGTCCTGAAACACGGGTGAAAACTGGGTGTACAGCGCGTCGCGGTTGTAGGCGACAAGCGGTTTGCCCGCGTAGGAAATCTCGCCCTCCGTGGGCAGGTAGAGCCCGCAGAGCAGCTTCACAAGCGTCGTTTTGCCCGCGCCGTTCGCGCCCACCACCGCCAGACGCTCGCCCGGGCGGATCGTGAGGCTCAAGTGGCGCAGCGCGGGCTTTTCCGCCTTGGGATATGTATAGCTGACGTCCGCAAACCGGATCTCCGGCGGCAGTGCTTCTTTTTCCGGCAGCGGTGCGCCCGCGCCCGTGTTCATGCGGTCTGGATATTCCAGCATGGCCTGCATGTCGGACATTTCGACGGCGGACTTCGCGAGGTCGCTGGCGGCCACCAGAATGCCGGAAATCCAGCCGCTCATGGCGCCGATGGCGGCGAACACGAACACAAACTCGCCCAATTCCAGCCTGTTCCGGAGAAAGAGGGACAACAGCAGCGCATAGGCGACGCCGTCGCGCAAAAGAATCATCGCGCCGTCCATGAGGCTCGCCCGCATCTGTTTGGTAAGCACCGCCTTTTCCGCCCCGCGGTACTGTCCGCGCAGCGCCTTGAGAAAATCCCTCAGCCACGGATACGCGCCGTACATGCGGATGTCCTTGGCGGACGCCGGATCGCGCATGGTATTTTGCAGGGCAAGATATTTGCGGTTCAGCTTGCTGCGGGCCTCGCGGGTCAGTTCGTTGTATCTGCGGGCGCGCGCCAGCGCCCACCAGTTGGCCGCCGCGCAAAACAAAAGCACCAGCAGAATGACGGGGTTGACCCGGGCAATGACGCCCGCGTAGAGCAGAAACCCCAACGCGTTGGAGAGAAGCTGCACCAGCGTGCGCGGAATGTTCATCGCCAGGGTGTGGTTGTTCTGCACCGCCTTTTCCGCCTTGTCCATGACCGCCTTGAAATCGGGATGCTCCAACTGCTCAAAATCCATGTGGATCTGTTTGGACAGGGTTCTGAGCATGAATGAAAAAATGCCCGTGGTGCCCATGCAGTTGTCCACGATGCCGTCGGTATAGCTCTTTCCGTAGCCCAGCGCAACCATCACAAGGGCCAACGCGCCCACCGAAAGCAGAAATTGGGATGCGCCCGCCTGCCGCTGAATGAGGTCGATGACGACCTTCGGCATGTAGATCCCCGCATAGGGAAGCGCCACGCGAAAAAAGACCGCCAGCACGCAGCAGATCACAAGTGCCTTGCACACATGCCAGTACGCGGAAAGGGAGAGCTTCACGGCACTCCAAATTCTGTTGTGGTTCTTTTGCGCTTTTGCCATTTGCTGTCCGCCTCGTTTACAAATCCTGATTGTTTTATATTAGCCAATGTGCTTGGTTTCTGTCAAGGCAATTCGAAAACTGATTGCAGCCAATTCCGATTGGCGAACGGCGCACATTGTCATATCATCACCAGCCGACGCGCGAAGCGGGCGGACGGCACCGCGCGCCCGCCCGTCCGGGAAGGAAATCCCTTCATCCGCCCGTGGGATTGCCCCAATCCAGCCGACACGCCGTCGGGATGATCGGGGTCGTAGGGACGCCCGTCGCAATACATGAGGTTCTGACCGATCTGGACGCGGATGCAGCACTGGCCCATTTGGATGCCGAGGTTGATGGCGGGAACGGAATAATCGCGGTTGCGCACCCACTTGAGAAGGGCGGCATCCACGTTGGGCATCGTGCGCAACCGCCCGATGACGGGCGCGAGGAACTTGTCGTGTTTGACGGGCCCGTCGTGGCAGCCGTGGGTGATTCAGATGGGGAACCCGGCGGCCTCAAGCTTGTCGAGCGCGTCGGCAGCGTCCTTCCAGTCGATGATGAAGCGCCGCGCGCCGCAGCCGCCCGCGGATTGAAAATGAGGGGACCGCGGCATTTACCGCATGCAGACTTCCTTTACATATTGCCGAACAGTCTTGCCGACGCATTTTTTGAACGCCTCGCAAAAATAAGTCGTGCTGAAAAAACCCGATACTTCCGCAAGCTGCCCGTTTTTAAGGCGGGGGTCCTCCGTCAAAAGCCTGAGCGCGTGTTCGATCCTGATTTCCGTAATGACGTCCGCAAACCGCCGCCCCGTCACCTGACAGAATTGGCTGCTGACATAGGTCGGATTCATCCCCACCCGACGCGCGAGGTCGGACAGCATGAGCTTGTCCGGAAATTCGGCGCGCAGAATCTTCATGACCCGATAAATGGACGGCCCGCCGCACGCGGTCAGCTCGCCGTAAAACGCCCGCGCATGCGCGAGCCACTGCTTTGCCAACTCGTTTCCCGGTTCGCATCCCGTAAACAGAAGATTTTCCCACAACATGTTGTCCATTTCCCACGGACTCAGGGGGGACGCGGCAATGATGGAGACCGCGATCAATTCCCACAGTGCCGGCCCCGACGTCCTCCGGCTGCGCTTCCACGCGCTGCGCAAAATCGTCACCGCGCCGTCCGCCTCCCCTTCCGAAAGAAGCTGCCTCACGCAGGCGACGAGCCTTTCCCGTTCTTCCGCGGAAAGGATGGACGCGGCGTCCTCCTCCATGTGAAACGCGTCGTTCGGGCACGCTCCGCAAGAAGCGACCAGGCGCCTGTAAGCCGCGTTGAGCGCGCCCGGCAGGCGGCATTCCCCGCTGGCGTCGATGCGCGAGACATGGTCAAATTGCTTGAGAAGCATGTTGCAAAGGGCCACAACCGCCGTGCGCCACTGCTGCGCGGGGAATTGCGCCCTCGGCTGCACCAGCATGAGAAAACGCTGTTTGCCCATTCCATGGATGGTGCAAAGCGCGTACTTTGAAAGCCGCGCCATGAAAAAAATGCGGATGCGGTCGGCCATGCCGTCCTCGCCGCCTTTTGTGGTCAATAAAAGCACATACGTCTGGCATTCCCCATCCGGCCAGCCAAAATGAGAAAGCAGACCAGACACGTTGCCGTCCGTCGCGAGCCGCCTGTAAAGATTTGCTTCGTCGTACTGCACCAGCGATATGGCCTTCTCCTTTTTGGTGGTCATCTGATCCCTCCCGCATGGCATTCCAGGTGGAAAAAAAGGGTTCGGAAGCAAGCGTCGGACGCATGTCCGACTATCATGATTATAACGGAGCGTTAAGCATCTGTCAACAGAAAAATCACGTTCCCGCGCTCTGCGCGGGGCGGCGCGGGGACGTTTGACAGCACGGCCTTCTTGCTGTATCATGACAGGCGTACGAAAAGGAAAGATTGGGGAACAGCTCGTTTGAACGCGCGGTTTCACATGAACCGGGAGGCGGTCTTGTGGGATACAATTCCATGTCGGAGGATGAAATCAAGGCGGCCATAATCGAGGAGGGCCGCAATCGCTTTCTGAGCATCGGCATCGCCGACACGCAGATGAACCTCATCGCGAGGAGCGTGGGCATCAGCCGCAGCACGCTCTATCTGTACTTTCCCAGCAAGGTCGAGCTCGTCTTTTCCGTATCGCGGGAGCTGATGGACTCCATTGCCCGCGGCACGGCGCGGCACGTGGCATCCGCGGACTGCCCAAACGGCTTTGCCGAGGTGCACGAACACCTTTCCTATCTGCTGGGCTACTACAAGGAGAATGCCAATGTCGCGCGCTTTTTCGATGAATTCGACGCCATCTATTCCGGCGACTATCCGGACGTTGAGGAAACGCGGCGGTACGCAAGCGACATGGCGGAGCATATGATGATCGGCATCCACGCGCACGTCGCCCGGGGGCAGGCGGACGGAAGCATCCGCGGCGATCTGGACGGCAAGGTGCTGGGAAGCATCCTGATCGACGGGCTTTTCGGCATGATCCAGCGCCTTTTCCCACGCAGGGCGCACATCGAGCAGGAGCACAATGTCTCGGTTTCGACTGTCTCGGATGTCTTCCTTTCGTTTCTGGAAAACGAAATCAAAGGGACTCCGTAGATTTGGGGAGATTCGTTGATCCGGACGCATCCCGATCAAAAAAAACCGCCGTTGGGCGGTTTTTCATTCCCCGTCGTATCCGTTCCAGCGGCAAACCTGCTCCGCGGGGTATCGTCCCGGCCTGCGCACGTACGCCGATTTGGAATAGCCAAGCCCGATGACCAGCCCCACGGACAGCCCATCCGGGACGTTCAGCGCCGCCCGAATCGCCTGCTCGTTAAACCAGCCCAGCATGATGGAGCCAAGGCCGAGGTTCGTCGCCGTCAGGCAAATCTGCAACGCGGCAATCCCGACGTCCATCGCCGGGTGATCGAACGCCGCGAGAATCTTCCGCTGCACCTCGCCCAACTGCCTGCGCGGCGGGTGATTGAGCACCACGATGAACGCGGGCACCTCCCGCACAAAGCGGTTGATCCCGATCTCGGGCGGCGATTCCAGCGCCTCCGCGACGCAAAGCCGCTTGGCCGGGTCGTCCACCGCGATAAACATCCAGCGCTGGCTGTTGCAGCCGGAGGGAGAGAGCCGCCCCGCTTCCATGCACGCGGAAAGCTTCTCGCGCTCCACGGGCCGACCGTCGTAATCGCGGCAGCTGCAGCGCAGCGCGAGAACCTCGCCAA
This sequence comes from Bacillota bacterium, assembly GCA_023435435.1. GTDB lineage: Bacteria > Bacillota > Clostridia > Christensenellales > Aristaeellaceae > RUG11247. The sequence continues at coordinate 15,633 of JAEYRW010000103.1, forward strand.
ACTCCATATCGCACCTCCCCGCGTGATATTCCTCAGTCCCGAAAGTACAGATCCCTCGTATAGAGCTTCTCCCTGACGTCCTTCAGGGCCTCGTCGTACCGGTTGGCAACGATCACGTCGCTCATTTGGCAGAACGCCTCAAAGTCCCGGATCACCCGGCTGTTGAAAAACAGCGGCTCCTCAATCGTGGGCTCGTATACCACGACCTCGACGCCCTTTGCCTTGATGCGCTTCATGACGCCCTGAATGCTGCTCTGCCGGAAATTGTCGGAATTGGCCTTCATGGTGAGCCGGTACACGCCCACGGTCTTCGGCTGCCGGGCGAGAATCCGCTCCGCGATGAAGTCCTTGCGCGTGCGGTTGGCCTCCACGATGGCGGCGATGATGTTGTTGGGCACGTCGTCGTAGTTGGCCAGGAGCTGCTTTGTGTCCTTGGGCAGGCAGTACCCCCCATAGCCGAAGGACGGATTGTTGTAGTGCGTCCCGATGCGCGGGTCGAGGCACACGCCCTCAATGATACTCCTTGTGCTCAGTCCCCGCACCTCCGCGTAGGTGTCCAGCTCGTTGAAAAAGCTGACGCGCAGCGCGAGGTATGTGTTGGCAAAGAGCTTCACCGCCTCCGCCTCCGTGGGGTTCATATACAGGGTCTCGATGTCCTGTTTGATGGCACCCTGCTGAAGAAGCGCCGCGAATGTTTGCGCCGCCTTCTCCAGCCGCCTGTTCCCCACAGGCACCCCCAGAATGATGCGGCTGGGGTACAGACAGTCGTACAGCGCCTTGCCCTCCCGCAGAAACTCCGGCGCGAACAGGATGTTGTCGCACGAATAGCGCGCCCGGACGGACTCCGTATATCCCACCGGCACCGTGGACTTGATGATAATCACCGCGTCGGGGTTCGCCTCGATGACCTGAACGATGACGGATTCCACCGAGCTCGTGTCGAAGGAGTTCTTTACCGGGTCGTAGTTGGTGGGCGTCGAGATGATGACGATGTCCGCGTCCCGGTAGGCCGCTTCCGCGTCCGTGGTGGCAACCAGGTTCAGTTCCCGGGTGGCGAGGTATTCCTCGATGTCGCAGTCGATGATGGGGGATTTTTTCGCGTTGATCATATCCACCTTGGACTTCTGAATGTCCACGGCCGTCACGCTTGCGTTCTGCGCCAGAAGAACGGCGTTGGACAGCCCCACATAACCCGTCCCCGCCACCGCGATCTTGAGATCCGTCAGCTTCGTCGTCATTTTACCGGCCCTCGCTTCCGCATTCTGCCGCCCGGCCGTAGAAGGCGCGGTACCACGCCGCGAATTTCCCGAGGCCCTCCTCGATGCCCGTCTCCGGCTTGAACCCGAAGTCACGGATCAGGTCGTCCACGTCCGCGTAGGTCTGGTAAACGTCCCCGGGCTGCATGGGCAGGAATTCCTTCTTCGCTTCGCGCCCCAGCGCCTTTTCCAGCACCTCGATAAAGCGCATGAGCTTTTCCGGCTTGTTGTTCCCGATGTTGTACACCTTCGCGGGGTCCTCCCCCGCCGGCGGGCAACCGAGCATGCTGTCGATTCCCTTGACGATGTCGTCCACGTATGTAAAGTCCCGCAGCATGTCGCCGCCGTTGTAGATTTTGATGGTCTCCCCGTTCATGATCTTGTTCGTGAACGAGAAATACGCCATGTCCGGACGTCCGTAGGGTCCGTAGACGGTAAAAAAGCGCAGCCCGGTGGTGGGAATTTGATAAAGGTGGCTGTAGGTGTAGGCCATGAGCTCGTTGGTCTTCTTGGTGGCCGCGTACAGGCTGATGGGTTTGGACACGTCGTCCGTCACCGAGAAGGGCGTCTTTTCCTGATTTCCGTAGACGGAGGAGGACGATGCGTACAGAAGGTGCTTCACCGGACGGCGGCGGCAGGCCTCGAGGATGTTGAAAAAGCCCACCACATTGCTTTCGATGTACGCGCGCGGGTTGTCGATGGAATACCGCACCCCCGCCTGCGCCGCGAGATTGACCACGATTTCGGGGCTGTGCGCCTCGAACAGGGCTTCTACGGCGGCGTTGTCCGCCAGGTCGCCCTTTACAAATTCAAAGCCCGGGTATGCGCGCAACAGCGCCAGCCGCGCCTCCTTGAGCCGCACGTCGTAATAGTCGTTCAGGTTGTCAAACCCCACGACCTTCTCGCCCCGTTCCAAAAGCAGCCGCGACAGGTGAAACCCGATGAAGCCCGCCGCGCCTGTGATCAGATACGTCATATTATCCCTCTTTCACGCCCCGGTAGGCATCGCACACCTGCCGGTAGCTTTCAAGATTCCCGATGTCATACCGCTTCCCCGGCATCTCCATGGCGTGTACGGCGGTCCTTTGCGCCATCCATGCCATGAGGCTCCCGGGCGCGTCCACATTGACGCCCGTTTCGATGGCCTCGGCGATGCGGGGCAGATCCGCCTTCTTGTAGAGATAAAAGGGCGGCGCGCACCATTCGGAGAAGGGCTCCCCGGGCTTTTCCTCCATCCGCAGCACACGGTCCGCGGCATCGATTTCCATGACCCCGCACTTGCGCAGCCGCGCGACATCGGTTTCGCGGTAGCGCATGAGGCAGCTCGTTCCCTTCCCCGCCGCATAGTCCATGAAGCGGCGCAGCGAAAAGTCGAGCACGTTGTCTCCGGCGATGACGAGCATGTCCCCGTCCGCCCGGATGGCGTCGATGGCGAACCGCACGTCGCGGACGGCGCCCAGCCGCGTTTCGTTGCTGACGGAGCCGTCATCCAAAACGGTGACCGGCGCGGACAGCCGCGCCTTCGCCGCCCAGGCGTTAAAATGGTCCGCAAATTTATGGTTCGAGATCACCACATAGCGCGAGACCGTGCCCGCTGCGTCCAAGTCGTCCAACAGCCAGTCGAGGATGGTCTTGCCGTTTACCTCGAGCAGGGGTTTGGGGAAATTCTCCGTGAGGGGGTAAAGCCGCGTGGCATACCCCGCCGCCAGAACCGCACAAATCATTCGTCTTCCTCCGCTTCGCGCCGGCTACAGTCTGACGCCGTCCGCGCTCTCGCAGGCATGCACGGAAAACTTCTCCGACAGCTGCGGGAACACCTTCAGATATTCCCGGGTCACCTTTTCGCGAATGCGCTCCTCGAACGCGGGATCGATGAGCGCCATGCAGCAGCCCTTGAAGCCCGCGCCGGAGAACCGGCCGCCGTAGATGCCGTCCGTCGAGCGCATGATGTCGTAGAGCGTCTTGAGCTCGTCCGAGCCGGTTTCGTAATCATAGATGCTGGAGCGGCCGCTTTCGAACGAGAGTCTGCCGAACGCCTCGATGTCGCCCTTTCGCCAGGCCTCCGCGCCCCGCTCCACCCGCGCGAATTCCGTGTAGAAGTGCGTCGCGCGCTTGCGCCAGTTTTCGGGGAGCCTGTCCTTGTAGGTCTCGAACACGTCCACGGGCACGCCGCGCAGCCGGGCGTCCTCGTACTTTCCGTACTCCATGCCCGCATAGGCCAGCAGGGCGTAGGCGGCGGACTTGAGCTCGTCCACGCGCATGTTGAACTTGCTGCCCGCCAGCGTCCGCTCCACGCCGCTGAAGAAGATGGCGATTTTGTAAGGCTTCATGGCGGGATTGGCCGCGATGAGCTCGTAGGTATCATCCCTGGTATCCAGATACAGAAGGTGACCCTTCTTGCTGAACACCTCGCAGGACTGGTCGAGCTTCCCGACGTTGACGCCCACGTATTCGTTTTCGGCCCGGAGCGCCACGCGGATGATTTCCTCCTGGGTGAGGCTGAAGCCGTTGGCGCGGCAGAGCGCAGAGAGGTAGGAAATGATGACGGCCGCCGAGGACGACAGCCCGCCGATGGGCAGCGAGCCTTCGATGACTGCGTAGATGCCGTAGGGCAATTCCACCTGCCTCATCTCCGCGAGCTTTCCCAGGGCGACGGTGGCGCCGCGCAGGTAGTCCGCCCAGTCGTTCTGCTTCTTTGGCACCTTCTGCATATGAAACTGCACGCGCCCCTCGAAATTCAGGCTCGTCAGCTCGACGATCCCGTTTTCGGTGCGCATGTACGCGATTGTGATGCCCTTGTCGATGGCGAAGCCGGTGATCTTCCCGAATTGGTGGTCGCTGTGTGCGCCGATGGGACAAATCCGATAGGGGCAAAAGGAGGTCGCCATTTCGGTCGCCGTCGGGTACATCTCGATGAATTTCTCTTGCGCGGTCATGATGAGCCCCGTATATTCATTCATTGTTCGTAACGGGATGGCGGATAACGACATCCGTTCAAGCCCGGTTTATTATATCAGAAACTATGACAGGAATCAATTCAGATTCACGCGCACCCCATATCCTTTTCACATGCGGCACTTGCGGAAGCGGAATTGTCCGCCCTTCACCACCGTTTTGCCGCACATTCATCCGATCGATTGAGAACAAATCCAGCACCTGCGGCACGGGCGGCGCGCGCGACAAGCCGCCTCCGAAGCGCACACCCGCAGCCGGGCTTCACGGCTTCCTTGGCGGCTTTTCGGAACGGCGCGGGCGGCTACCGCGCGTATGCCGCAAAGACGTTGTCGTGGGTGATGGCACGCAGCGTCCGACCGTCCACACCCAGCGCGGGCAGTTTCGGAAACAGCTCGTCCAGCATCCGCACATAGCCTCGCACCGCGCCGCCGCCCGCAAAGCGCGGGTTGTACCAGCCTGAATCCATGCTCAGCAAAATCCTTTGCGCAAACCCGTCGTCCAGCAGGCGCAAAAGGAGGGACGGTGTCGCGTCCGGATCATAGTCGACGCCGAGATACGAGCCGCGCCGGCCGACGCGCCGGAGCGTCCTGTAATCGCCCTCGGATGACGCGTGGAACCAGGCGAACCGGGCTGGGCTGACGCCCTCCCCTTCCAGGATGTCGAGCGCCCGGTCCGCCACAACGCCGCTGGTCGTATGGCTGCAAATCAAGGCGTCCGTCCGCCGGGACGCCGCGCAGGCCGCGCGCAGCAGCTTGGCCTCGCAATCCGTCATCCCTTCGTCCGATGTGCCCAACTTGATGAAGCCCGCGCGCACGTCCGCCCCCTCGATGCCCGCGTTCAACTCGCCGGTCATCCGCGCGGCCAGCGCCTCAACGCCGGCGCCGCGCGTTTCCTCAGTGACCCACGGCTCCCGATAGAAGCCGGTGGCCAGCGCAACCGGCATGCCGCTTTCCCGGGCAACGCGTGCCACAATGTCCGCGCGCCGGCCAACCCCCATGGGCGTCGCCTCGCAGATGAGCCCCACGCCCCGTTCCCGCGCGGCAATGAGATGGGGCTTCATCACGCGCAGCACGTCCGGGGGATCCGCGTTGGGATACGCCCATGCGGGCGCGTCCCCGGTCTCCGTAAAAATGTGCTCGTGGGGCAGCGCAAGCGCGAAGTCCGCCGCCGAAAGCCCACCCGCCGTCGTATCAATCCGCTTCACCGCGTGCTCCCGCGCGAAGCCAGTGCCGCCGCCGCCGCCCCGATGGCCTTCAGCTTGTAGTCCCGGTTCCAGCGGTTGACGCCGATGTAATCGAACACGTGCCCGCGCAGATGCTGCACCGCACGCTCCATCTGTCCCAGGCAGGTCAGAAGTCCGTTCCCCGAACCGCCCGGCGCGGCGATGAGCAGCACCTCTTTTCCGGCAAGCGCCGTCGGTTCCTTGCGCGCCTCGCACCTGCGGAACCGGTCAAGAAACGACTTCAGGGCCTCGCTCGTCTCCCCCCAGTAAACCGGGGTCTCCATCACCAGCGCGTCCGCCTCCGCAATTTCCCTTGCCACCGCGTCAAATCCGTCCGCGCCGAACGCGCAGATGTGTTCCTTCCCGCAGACGCCCCAACCGTCCCCGCAAACCTTGCAGCGCCCGATGGGCGTCTTGCACAGGTCGATTACCGCCACGGACGCGCCCGCTCCTTCCGCCCCTGCAACGGCCGCCGCCACGCAGGACGCCGAAAGCCCTTCCTCCTTGGGCGTGCCGGTCAATATGACGATTCTCATCAAAGAACGCTCCTTTCTTTGTTCCAACCCGGTTCCTTGCGCTTATTATAGCAGATCATCGCCCGTTCCGCCATTTCGGTCCGCCTTCCGCACTTTTCTTCTTCTGTTATTCCCTCATCCACATTCCATTGTTTCAGCCATTCTTTCGCGGTTCATCCGACAAAAGACAAACCAGCGTCACACCCGCCATCGGAAAACTCTATGACCTCTCATTTTTACAAAAGTTTCGACGATGTAAATTTTAACATTCCCCCACCGAAGCGGGGGCATCCCGGAATGCCACACAGGAAAGGAAGTCATGTTCTTCATGTAAAAGGGCGTCGAGAGGGGTACAGAGGAATATTACTTTTTGTAAGGAGATGCAAGGATGCAAGCACAGGCAGCCACGCAATCGCGCGGCACAGAAGATGCCCGGGAAGGCATGTACCTGACATTCAACATCGCGGACGAGGTCTTCGGCATCGGGATCGAGTATGTCAGGGAGATCATCGGCATTCAACCGATTACGCTGATTCCGGAATTTCCGGATCACATCAAGGGCGTTATCAACCTTCGGGGAAAGATCATTCCCGTCATGGATGTCCGGCTCCGCTTCAAAAGACCGGAACGCCCCTACGACGCCAGGACGTGCACCATCGTGGTGGACATCCATGGCATATCGATGGGGTTAATCGTCGACAGGGTTGACGAGGTGCTCACCATTCCCAATGGGGCAATCGCCGCGCCGCCGGGCATGAACCGGAACGCAAAAAGCTACATCAAGGGGTTCGGCAAGGTGGGAGACCAGATCAGGCTGCTGCTCGACTGCAGCGCACTGCTGCGCGAGGAAGCCAAAACGATACAAGAGAATGAGGAGACTGTGTATGCGTTGGTACCACAACATGAGAATATCAGCTAAGCTATTCTTGGGCTTTACGCTTATCCTGCTCGGCGGGCTGGCCATCGGCGCCGTCGGCATCCTCAATCTTCAGACCGTCACAGCCAACAGCGATACAATGTACGAGCACATGACTGTGCCGATTGAAGAACTGTCGCAAATCGCCTCCTCCTTCCAGCGGATTCGCGTCAACCTGCGCGACATTATTTTAGCGGACGATTCGACAAAGTATTCCTATTACGAGGAGCGTGCCGAGGAACGCCGCAAGGAAATCTCGGAACAGTCCGAAGCTTTCGCAGAGACGATCCTGTCGCAGGACATGCAGGACGCCTATGACGAATTCCTGGCAACGCGCGTTGCGTTTACGGAATATTACAACGAGATCATGGCACTGGCCAAGGAGGACAAGGATGACGAAGCGCTGGCGATTTTGAACTCCGACGCCTGTTATGAGGCGGAGCAGGCCGAGCAAAACGCGATTCTCAACCTCGCCGCGCTGAAAAAGGAAGATGCCCACGAGAAGTCCCTCGAAAATCAGGCGCTTTCCGACAACTCACTGATGACGATGATTTACATCATGGCAGGCGTCTTCGCGTTTGCGATTCTCGCCGCCCTCTACATCTCCCGCCTCATCAGCAATTCCATGAAGCGGATCACGGCGGCTGCGGAAGGGATCGCGGAGGGCGATCTTTGCCAGCAGGTGGACATCGACACGAAGGACGAAATCGGGAAACTGGCGGCGGCCTTCCGCAAGATGGTTCAAAACCTGAACGAAGTGCTTTCCGGCATCAACGCCGCCGCCGAGCAGGTATCCTCGGGTGCCGCACAGTTGGCGGATTCCAGCACCTCCCTCTCCCAGGGCGCGTCCGAACAGGCGAGCTCCATTGAGGAAGTCACCTCGTCCCTGGAGCAGATTTCCGCGCAGACCCGGCAAAACGCCAAGAATGCCGGCGAGGCAAACAGACTGGCCGAGACGGCGCGCGAGAACGCGGAGGACGGCAACGGGCAGATGCAGGACATGGTCAAAGCCATGGAGGACATCAACGTCTCCTCCGCCAACATCTCCAAGATCATCAAGGTCATCGAGGACATCGCGTTCCAGACGAACATTTTGGCGCTCAACGCGGCGGTGGAGGCCGCACGCGCCGGGGAGTCCGGCAAGGGCTTTGCGGTGGTTGCGGAGGAAGTGCGGAACCTCGCCGCGCGGTCCGCGAATGCGGTCAAAGAGACCACGAAGATGATCGAGGGCTCGGTTCGGAAAGTGGAGGCCGGCACAAAGCTGGCAAACCGGACCGCCGAGGCGCTTGTCAAAATCGTTTCGGGCACGGCGGAAGCCGCCTCGCTGGTCAAGCAGATCGACGTGGCCTCCAATGAACAGGCCACGGGCCTTGCGCAGATCAATCAGGCGGTCATGCAGGTTTCCGAAGTCGTGCAGGCAAACTCCGCGGTTTCCGAGCAGAGCTCGGCCGCCAGCAAGGAATTGGCTGGCCAGGCGGAAATGATGCGGGAATCCGTCGGGAAATTCAAGCTGCGGCAGGACGGGAATGCGCCCGCGCCCTCCCGGACAAGCGCGCCGACCGGATACGAGGCGCATGAGGAAGCCGCCGAACAGCCCCGAACCGAAAAGAAAAAGAGGACCATCGCCCTGAGCGACGAGGAGTTCAGCAAATACTGATCAACCGCTCCACCGGTAAAAAAACCGCCGCCAAATGCGCGGACCCCAACGGGCTTCGCATCTTGCGCGGCGGTTTTGTGATGTGCGCGGTTTGTTCGTGCGCTTTCACGAAAAGAGGCAGGAACGAGCCACGAAAAGCATTCTTCGAACATGCCTCCAACATTGATTGTTGACATGATCCACAGATCGGGTTAGAATGAACCAGATTGGCATGCGCGAAAGAAGGTGATTCCCCTGGTTCTGTCTCATCGGAAATACACAGTTTGGGACATTGTCACATTGTCGTTCCGCAGCGCGCCGTGGGCGGCCGGCGTACTGACCCTGCTCAAGATCGGCGAAGGCCTCGTCCCCACGCTCACCATTCTCGCCACCGCATCCTTCGTCGACACGGCAATCTCGGTGGCGGGCGGCGCGGCGCGCATGGCGCAAATCTGGCTGCCGCTTGCCTGGGTGGTGCTGCTTGTGGCGTACAACTGGGTTCAGGACAGCACGGCGGGCATGGCGCGGGACAGACTTTTGCAGGGCGTGCGCCTCAACTACCGCGCGGCGCTTTTGGACAAACGGGCGCGCCTCGCCTTCCGGAACATTGAAAATCAGGATGCCTGGGATCTCATTGAGCGCGTGTTCAAGGAGCCAGAGATCGCCGTCACAAACGGCATGGCGGAGGTTCTCGCGGCGCTGACGGTGGTCATGCGCGTGGCGGGCCTTCTGTCGGTGCTTTTGTTTCAGGTATGGTGGTCGGCGCCCGTCATCCTGTTGATCTCCATCCCCCTTTTCTATCTGGCGATGAAGGCCGGGCGGGTCATCTACGACGCCGAACGCGAAACCAGCCGCATGGACCGGCGCGCCAACTACCTGTTTGAGGTGCTTACCAGCCGCGAGGCGGCGGACGAGCGGACGCTGTTCGGCTATACGGACGAATTGGACGCAACGTTTTACCAGACGTGGACAAAAAGCAGCCGCATCAAGCTCAAAACGGAACTGAAGGGCCTTCTGCGCACGCGCGTGGGCGGCGTCATCACTTCCTGCATCTCCATCTTCATCTCGCTGGTGCTCCTTCAGCCGGTTCTGAGCGGAAGAATCACCATCGGAATCTTCATCGGCCTCATCAACGCGGTGTTCCGGCTGGTGGGCACGATGACCTGGCAGCTCAGCTTCCTGACCAAGTGGCTGACCATCCGCCACGAATACATGAAGGATCTGGCCGCGTTTCTGGCGCTGGAGGAAACGGAGGGCGCCACGGATCTGCCCAGGAAAGAAACGGCGGCCTTCCAGTCGCTGGAGCTGCGGAACGTCTCCTTCTCTTACCCGGGCACGGAAAAGCCCATCTTTGCGGGGCTGTCCATGCGCATCGACGCGGGACGGCACTATGCGTTTGTCGGAATCAACGGTTCCGGGAAGACGACGCTCACAAAACTCATTTCCGCTCTGTATACCAATTACGAGGGCGAAATTCTGCTCAACGGGCGCTCCCTGCGGGATTGCCCGCTTTCCGAAATCAAGGCAATGATCTCACAGGTACACCAGGACTTTGCCCGCTACGCGGTGAGCCTGGAGGACAACATCGCTCTCGGGAACGCCAACGCCCTCGAGGCGGGCGTGCGCGAGGTGGACGACGCCATCGATCAGGCGGGCCTGCGCCCGGCCGTCGACGCGCTGCCCCACGGGAAGAAAACGCCCCTCGGGAAGCTGCACGCGGGCGGACAGGACCTGTCGGGCGGCGAGTGGCAGCGCCTCGCCATGGCGCGCGCGCTGGCGAGTCCCGCGCCGCTGCGCATTCTCGACGAGCCCACGGCCGCCCTCGATCCCCTGAGCGAAAGCAGGCTCTACGAGCAGTTTGAAAAGATGAGCGCGGGCAAGACCACCATCTTCATCAGCCACCGGCTGGGCTCCACCATGCTCGCGGACGAAATCTTCGTCCTGGGCGAAGGCAGGGTGCTCGAATCCGGCTCCCACAAACAACTGATGCGCGAAGGCGGCCTGTACGCCAGAATGTACGAAAGCCAGCGGAGCTGGTACCGGGAGGAGGCGCGCGCATGAAACAAAGGAGCACACGCAAAACATCCTACGTGAAGCTGATGGCGCGGGGATACCGAATTCTGCTGCGCAAAGACCGCGCCCTTTCTCTGGCCGTGATGCTGATTCTGCTCCCCTACGCGGCCGCGGAGGTCCTCGGTACCTTGAGCATGCAGTGGCTTATTGACGGCGTGTCCCAGGCCGCGAAGGGACTGACCGGCGTGGGAACCGCCGTGTGGTTCACGTCTCTGGCGGGCCTCGTCAGTATTTTGCAGCTGATCATCAACAGCGTCAACAACTACCTTTCCCTTTCCTACGGCCAGCGCAAGGGCGGCAGACTCCGCTCCCTTTTAAACCGGAAGGCGGGGCGCATCGAGCCCGCGGCCTGGGAGGATCCCGGTCACCTGGACGCCATCAACAAGGCGCAGGAGGGCATCGGCGAGCTGGTCGGCATGTACCAGTCCGTCAACTGGGTCGTCGCGTTTTACATCCCCTACTTCCTGTTCATGGGCTTTTACCTTTACAGCCTGAAGCCCATGCTCCTGGTGGCACTGATTCTGATCTTCGTGCCGGTGATCCTGGGCCAGCTGGTACGCGCGGCGACATTCGCGCGGCTGGAGGATGACGTTGCCCCCGTCCGCCGCGCCTATGAATATTACGAACGCTGCATCGGCGACCGGGAATTTTTCAAGGAGACCCGGATGCTCGGCGCGTTTTCTTACTTCCACAGGCTCTACCGCGACGCGCTCAGACTGCTCAACCGCCACGAGTGGCGCGCGGAGCTGCGCACGCGGCTCGTGACCCTGACGCTGTACGTGCTGACGCTCATCGGATACGTAGGCATCCTTTTCATGCTCTGCGTGTATCTGACCCGGGGCGAAATTTCCGTGGGCGCGTTTGCCGCCGTGTTTTCCTCCATCGGGACCATGTTCTGGCAGACCAGCGACCTGGTGGAATACACGCTGGGCGAAATGGCGAAGGGCTCGGGCAAGCTGCGCAACCTTTTCGCCTTCCTCGACTTGCCCGAGCGGGACGCGCAGGGAGAGCCGCGCCCGGGGGACATCGCCCTCACGGATGCCAGCTTCCGCTATCCCGGCACCGAAAAGGACGCCCTGCGCGAACTGACCTTGACCGTTCGGCCCGGTGAAACCATCGCCATCGTGGGCGAAAACGGCGCGGGCAAGACAACCCTTGTGCGCCTCCTGATGGGTCTTTTGCTCCCCACGCGGGGAAGCGCCACCATCGGCGGCGTTCCCACGTCGGGCATTCGTCCCGCGTCCCTTTACGAAGGCGCGTCCGCCGTCTTTCAGCGGTTCCAGCGCTACAAGCTCTCGCTGCGCGACAACGTGCGCGTGAGCCACATCGGCAGAAACGACGACGACGCGCTGCGCGCGTCCCTTGAAAAGGCGGACGTCGACCTCGGGGACGGAAGTTATCCCGATGGCATCGAAACCATGCTCTCGCGCGAGTTCGACGGCGTCGACCTCTCGGGCGGACAGTGGCAGCGCGTGGCCATCGCAAAGGGATTCTACCGGCTGCACGACACCATCGTCCTCGACGAGCCCACAGCCGCCATCGATCCTTTGGAGGAGACGCGGCTGTACGAAAAGTTCGTGGAGCTTTCGCGCGCGCACACGGCCATCATCGTCACCCACCGCCTGGGCTCGGCAAAAATCGCCGACCGCATCGTCGTCATGAAGGACGGACGGATCGACGACATCGGCACACAACCGGAATTGATGGCGAAAAACGGCTATTACGCCGAAATGTACCGCGCACAGATGAAATGGTACCAGTAGCGGGCCCCCGTCAGCCGCGCACGGAGGCGGCGATATACATGACCCTTTCGCCGTCCGGGGCGGCGAGCACAAAGTCGCCCGCGCCGGCGGGAATGATGAACGTCTCCGCGTAATGGATTTCCTGCGGGGAAAAGCTGCCGTCCGCGCTTCTGATGAGCCCGCGCGCACCGTCCACAAGGTTTACGACCGTCACGCCGTCCTCGGCGGAGACGGTCTTTTCACCCGTCACGGTGTAGCGGCGGGTTTCGATGAATTCGTAGCGGTGAAGCCCCGTTCGCTCGGTTTTTGCGCCCGTCTCCTCGGAAAGCACCTCGGCACGGTGAACGAGCTCCCGCTCGACCCATTGGGTATCCCGATCGAACTGAATGTTGCGCATGCCGTGCGCGATGTGCACCGGACGCGGACGCCCGTCGAGGCCGAGCCTGTCCCAGTCCCAGAGCTTGAACGTGAAGATGTAGGGCGTTGCGCTGATTTCCAGCACCAGCGCGTCCTTGCCCGAACAGTGCACGGTGCCCGCCGGGATGAGCACGTGATCGTGCTTCTTGACGGGGATTTTGTTGACAAATTGCGCGGCGTCGAAGCCTTCCCCCGCCTGCGCGCGTTCGAGGGCCTCCCGCAGCTTTTCCGGGCTTGCGTGCTCCTTCACGCCCAGGTACACGCAGCTTTCCTCCCCGGCGTCGAGGATGTAATAGCTTTCGTCCTGGGTGTAGTGCATGCCGAACGTCTCCTGAATGTAGCCCGTGAGCGGGTGCACCTGGAGGGACAGATTGCCGCCCTCGAACGTGTCGAGAAGATCAAACCGGATGGGAAATTCCGCGCCGAAGCGCCCGTACACCCGCCCGCCCAGCAGCGCCTCCGGGAATGCCTTCACAAGGTCCATGGCGGGAAACACAACCTCGTCCCCGTCAAAATCGAATTTCAGCGCGTTTTCCTCCGGCACGCCGTCGAACGACCAGCCGTAATTGTCAGCCGCGTCCAGCCCCAAGGCGCGCTTCATCCACTGACCGCCCCACACGCTGGGATCGTAGTACGGCTGCATGCGGAAGGGCTTGTGCGCGGCCTGGGAAAGCGCGCCGAAAAACGCCTCTCCGGAAAGGCAGCGCAGGGCGTCCGGCCGGTTGGCGTCCACCCAGACGGCGACATTTCGCATGATTTCGACTTTGTGCCTGTCGGCAAGCCGCCACTCCACAAAAAAGCCCGCCTTGTATTTGGTCAGCTGGGGCGCGGCCGCGTCGTCAAACAGCCACGTTCCCGCGCCCTTGCGGAAGCGCAGCTGAATCTCCCATCGGGTTACGTCAAAATACCAGATTTCGTCCGCGTCGTGACACAGAAGCGCCGCGCCCACGCCCACGACGCACACGGGCCGACCCCCTGCCGCCCCAATGTTCGCGCCCAGGGTTTTCAGCTTTTCCGCGTCGAAGCATGCCTCGAGCCGCCGGGTGGTCATGACACCGAACACCCGGTCGTCGGTGAGGTTGTCCCGGAACATTCCATCGATGTCCGCCTGCGGAAGCCGCGCCGCGTCCGCGTCGACGACGTCCGCGCCCACCGATTGGGCCAGCCGCACCGCGTCCGCCTTGTCAACCCCCGGATAGAGAACGAACGCGAACAAGCGCCCCCCCGCCGCGACGGACGCCCGGAGCCTTTCCGTGCAGTCCCCCACCGCGCCCGGATAGCCTTCGACTCTTATTTGGGGATCAAGATCGAAATTCCCGTAATTCGGATATTTGTGCATGGTCACAGCCTCATCCTGTACTTGTATTTGTCGCCGGGATAGTAGCAAACGCTGTATTCGATGGCCGCACCCTCCCGGTCGTAGGTGACGCGCGTGCGCTTGAATGTGGGAAAGCCGCCCGCCACGCCAAGCTGTTTTGCCACCGTGCCTTCCGCAAGCGTTGCCTCCAATACGTCTTCCCCCCGCGCAACGAGGACGCCGCACTTCTCCCGCAAAAAAGCGTACAGGGAATCGGCATACAGGGACGGGTCGAGGGGAAGATCCGTGCGGGGAAGCCATGTGACCGAGTAGACGAGGGGCTTCCCGTTGGCACAGCGCAGGCGTGTAAGCTCGTAAACCTGCGTCCCCGCGGCCACCTTCAGCGCCGCGGCAACGGGGCCGAGGGCCACCGTCTTTTTGATCTCGCACAGGGCGGTGGACATGGCGATGCCGTGGGCGGCCATTTCCTCCGTGAAGCTCACGACGCCCTTGACGTCCTCCTCGATCTTCCCGAATGTCACCACGGTGCCGATGCCCCGCATCTTTTCAACGTACCCCTTGTGCGCCAGCTCTCCAATGGCGAGGCGCACCGTCATTCGGCTCACGCCGTACGCGCTTTCCAGCTGTTTTTCGCTGGGGATCGCCGCGCCCGCGCCGTATTCACCGCTTTCGATCATATCCCCGATTTCCCGCGCGATCTGCTGATAAATGGGCGGCGCACCCCTGCCCTTGTCAATGGCCATTTACATTCCTCCCGGCAAGTCCTTTGAAGATGAGCGCGGAGGTGTCCTCCGCGACGATGAGCTCCGCCCGGGCACTTCCAAGAAGCGCGGCGAGAGGCCCCTGGAACAGGGCGGCGGATTTCGAAATGCCGCCGCCCAGCACAAACGCGTCCGGCCGGAAGCGCGCCACCACGCTCGCCATGGCGGCGCGCAGCCGCGCCCCGAATTCCGCGTAGACCGCGCGTCCTTCGGGACGCGCGCTCAATTCCAGCGGCGAAAGTCCGCCGCCCAGCTCGGTCAGCCCGCGCACGGACAGAAAATCGTCGATCCGCCCGCCCAGAAACGGGAGTGGATACACCCATCCGCCGGGGGGTATGCCCTCCGATTCGTCGGCGGAGATCTTCCCGCCGATGGAGAACGCCGAGCCCGCGCCGGTGCCCAGGCAGAGGAAGACCGCGCGCCCGGCGAGACCATATTTTTCGATGGCGCCCAGGGCGAACGCCTCCACGTCGTTCAGAAACAGCCACCCGGTTCCGGGCGGGACGTCCAGCGCGTCGGGCAGGCGCACGCCGTAAAGTGCCTCGTACTTGGCAAGCCCGGTCAAAAGCGGCGCGCCCCGCACATAATCGAACGGCCCGGGGAACGCCATGCGCACCGTCGGAAGCGCGACGCCCGGCGCGGCGTCCAACGTTTCACGGATGATGCGGGAGAAGTGGCGAAGGAGCGCGTCCCTCCCTTCCCCCGCCCGGGACGGATACACCCGCGCGGGGGTTATGCGCCCCGCCTCGTCGCAAAGAGCCGCCTTGATGCCCGTGCCGCCGACGTCCAGCAGAACGCTTGTCTTCATCCCACCGTCATCCCAATCAGCCCCTCGTTCATCGCCTGCATGCGCTGCGCCTGCCGTTCCGGCGCGTCCGGCTCCGCGAGGAGCAGCGCGTAGGAGAATTCATGGAACCCGCCCAGGTCTGCCTTGAAGTTGGTTTCCCAATAATTGTTCATGACCCAGGAGTACGCCTCACCACGGTTGAGGCTTTCGTTTTTCCCGTCGCACAGCTCGACCGCCTTCGCCCCGCGCGGCCCGAACGAGACAAGCGGCGCGTCCTTGATGGCGATCAAAAGGTCGCTGTCCGCGCCCCTTCGCAGGATGCCGTTCTGCAGCAGGTAGAAGTCCTGGCAGGTGTCGGGAAGCTGGTCGACGCCGGGACGCATCACGCAGCCCGTCTTGTCGATGTACGTCTCGCCGTCCGATTGGAAGGGCAGGGCGACATACACGTTTTCCGGGTCCCACACGCTCTTTTTGTGCAGACACACCCGCGCCTCGATGGCGGGCAGGCACTTGTGAATCGTGAGATAAACGAGGTAGAATTCCGCGCCCTCCATTTCGTAGGTCAGCTTCGCCGTCACGCTCACCTCGCCCGATTCGACGATTGTGACGTCCGCAAGCTTCGCCGCGCTTCTCTTTGTCCCGATGGCGGCGCGGTTTCTGCCCATGCGGCGGCGCACCTCCGTCTGGGGCAGCGCGCCCGCCGGCGTCACCTCGTAGATTCCGGTGAACGCGCCTTCCGCGTCCGGCATGACAAGCTCCCTGCCCGTCCTTTTCTCGACGATGGACTTCACACCCTTCCCGGATGAGAATTCCACCCGGAAAAAGGGCGTCTCCACAAGGAAGGGCGTTTCGAGCCCGCCGGAGCCTGTTTGAATGTCCATGACGCCCTCCGCGCCGATGTGCGCATGGTTCAGGATGGTGTGCCCGTTTTCTTTGACGACTTCAAGCTTCACCGTCCGCGCCTCCCCCGCCGCCATGTCCACGAACGCCGCGATTTCAAACGCCCGGGCGATGCGCCGCCCCTGGCAGGGGATGCGCGCGCCGGTCCCTTCATCCGTCAATATGAGCCGCGCCGCCTGATCGAACCGGATGCCCGCCGGATACTCCCAGTATTCGACGTAGAGCCTGACGGTTCCCGCAAAGCGGAAGGGATGCGGGTTGACGATCCGGTAGCGCTGTTCCCGCCCGGCGGAGATGGAGACCTCGCCCATCCCGGCGAGGATGGCGTCGAGGTTTTCCGCGATCAGCGTGTTGGCGTTGATGGCGTAGGCATCCTTCTTCTTTTCGAGGGACACCACCAGCGAATCCCACGGCTCCGAAACCGACGACGAATAGCCCCAGGTATGCTCCGCGTAGAGCATGATGTTCTCCGCCGCCCGTTCCGCGAGAGCGGGGTCCCCCAGCGTGCCGTCCGGATCGAGCTTGCGGGAGAGGTCGAGCTTGCGCTGGGCCTCCCGGCAGAGCTTCACCGCGCCGGGCGTCGAGCCCACTCCGTCCGCCCACCAGTCCGTAAAGTCGCCTTCGCAGGTGGGAATCTCGACGTCCGAGGCGCGCACGGCGCGAAAGAAATCGTCGAGGGTCGCCATTTCCGCCTCGACGCGGCCGCCGAAGAGTTCGTTTACCTCACGGAGGCGCTTTGCGATCCCGGCGCTGGGCGGCGCGTTGTCCGTAATGGTGCCGGAAACGAGGGCGGGCACGAAATCGAAGGGATAACCCTCGCGCTCGAGGTTTTCCAAATAGCGCGTCAGCCGCTTTTTGGCAGCGTCCAACTCCTCCCCATGGGTCGCCGCCGCGTCGGTGGTGAGAATTTTCCCCGCCGCCATGTCGGCGCGCACGTCGTCAAAGAGCATGTAGGCGTTGTCCGCGTGGGGCGCGAGAAACAGCTCGTTTCCGAAGTGGTAATGCTCGCCCACCCACGTGAGCACCGTGCCGCCCCGAGGCCCCTTCCAGTAAAAGGGCATCTGCTTTTTGTAGAGCGGGAACATGCCGTGATGCGGGTGCAGCGCGCAATAGAGGTTTTCGATCCCGGCGCCGGTCAGCGCGTCCGGATAACCCCACGCGTAACCGTTGATGTCCGCAGACATGCCGGATTTAATCGCGACGCCAATTTTGTCGCCGTAGGCCTTTGCCTTCATTGTGCGGCTCTTAAGCACGTCAAAGTCCACAAGCTCCGTCATGTTGAGGTAATTGCCGGACAGACCGATTTCACCCGACCGCACGTAACCCTCGAACTTGCGCTTCCGGTCGTCCGTCGCGCGCTGATAAAAATTCTCAACCTGCCACTGGTTTTCGATCTGCCACTTGAAGCCTTCGCGGCCTGGCAGCTTCCCCGCGTGGATGTCGTCCAGAATCTCCATCGCCTGGGCAATGAAGTCCGCGTGGTACCGCTTGAGCTTCTCCTGCCGCTCGGTATAGCCGATGTCTGTGTGGGAATGATGGATGACCAGCAGCTTCCAGTTTTTCATACGCCCCGCCCCTGCCTATCATAATGATATAACGTTATAACCTTTATGAGCAGTATAGATCACCGCTTTCCGTCTGTCAACCATTTTTGGAAAATCCGCGCCTCACAGCCCGGACAGAAGTAAAAACGCCGCGCCGCAAAGGAGATCCGCCGCGAGGCGGCAAAGGTTTTTTTCGTCCTCCTCCAATTCATCGAAGCTCACGACGTCCTCGTCCACAAAATCGATGAGATCGCCGCGAATCCTCTTGGGCTTGCGCTTCCACTCGAACAGGCGGCGGTCAAATACGGGGACGCGGACGCCGTCCAGTCTGAGATACGCCATCCAGCCCATAAAGAGCAGAAAAAGTCCTAAAAATAGGAAAGCAAAGGACCGCATGGAGCGCGCGGCGTCGAGCTTTACAAATTCATTCCACAAGAGCGCCGCCGTCGCGCCCAGAATCGCGCGGACGAAGACCATGTGCCCGATGGGGCGAAGCATCTCCCTGCGGAAAAGGTTCCTGAAGTGCTTTTTCACGCGCCGCCTCCTTATTTCTCATGTGTCATTATACCGCGCTTTTTCACATTTCGCAATCCGTTTCCCTCTGCATGAATCCGTCAAATGACCGTTTCCGGGTCATGGAATGCAAAAGGCTGGCAAAATAACCATTCGAGACATGTAAATTCTGTTTATTTGTTTTTTCGATCATCATTCAATTCGAAATTTGGTTGACAACACAAATCCGATTATGTTAAAATCCATAGTAACTGGGGTAATGGTGCCGCCGACGGAGGTCGCACCATTTTTTACCCTACGCCAAATAAGGAGGAAGATACATGAAGAAGGTTCTTTCCCTCGTACTCGCACTGTCCATGCTGCTGACGTTCGCCGTTGCGACCGCCAGCGCCGACGAGCTCAAGGAGCTGCATACCTACGAGCTGACCTCCCGCGAAATGGAGACGTTCAACGCCCACTATTCGCAGGGCGCGGTCGACCTGAACATCCTCTCCAACTGCACCGACGCGCTGCTCACCAACGATCCCACCGGCGCGCTGATTCCCTGCGCGGCCAAGGAATGGTCCTCCGAAGACGGCGGCATGACCTGGACGTTCGTTCTGAACGACGGCATGACCTGGGTCGATCATGAGGGCAACGTCATGGCCGACGTGGTTGCCGAAGACTGGCTGTGGGGCCTTGAGTGGGTCCTCAACTACGCCAAGAACGACGCCGCCAACACCTCGATGCCCATCGAGATGATCCAGGGCGCGGGCGACTACTACGAGTACACCAAGAACCTCGCGGAAACCGAGAGCCCCGAAGCCGCAAAGGCGCTGGGTCTCGACAAGTTCCTCGAGATGGTCGGCGTCTCCACGCCCGACGACAAGACCATCGTCTACAAGTGCGTGGATCAGTTGAGCTACTTCCCCACGCTTGCGACCTACAACTGCCTCTATCCCCTCTCCGGGAAGCTTCTCGAGGCCATCGGCGTGGACGGCTATCGCGCCGTGACGTGGGACACCCTCTGGTACTCCGGCCCCTACGTCATTTCCTCCTATGTCCATCAGAACGAGAAGATCCTCTCCCCCAACCCCAGCTACTACGCGGCCGACACCACCCAGCGCTTTGACGCGATTGTGATCAAGATGGTTGAGTCCGCGGACGTCGCCTTCTCCCTGTTCCAGACGGGCGAGCTCGACCACGTCACGCTGACGCAGTCCACGCTTTCCACCATTTACAACAGCGATTCCAACGAGTTCCACGACTATCTCGCCGAGATGCAGCCCACCAAGTACTCCTACCAGATTCACTTCTCCTACGAGAAGAAGCTTGAGTCCGGCGATCTCGACACCAACTGGAACCTCGCGGTTGCCAACGAGGCGTTCCGCCTGAGCTGGTACTACGGCCTCGACCTCACCTCCTACTTCGCGCGCACCAACGCCATCAATCCCCAGTCCTGCCAGAACTACGCCTACACGGCCAACAAGGTCGCGGTTACCTCCGACGGCACGGACTACACGCAGCTTGTGCGCAACGAGCTGGGCCTTGAGTATTCCTCCGATTCCTTCAACCGCCTCGACACTGAGAAGGCCGCCGCTTACAAGGCGCAGGCCATGGAAGAGCTCGCCGCCGAAGGCGTGACCTTCCCCATCAGCGCCGACTACTACATCAAGGGCGACGACCAGACCGCCAAGGACACCGCCGACACCATCGCGCAGATCTTCTCCGACTGCCTGGGTGATGACTTCGTGGTCCTCAACATCAAGACCTACGTCTCCTCCTTCGCGCAGGAAGTCCGCAACCCGCAGCTGTTCTCCTTCGCCATCAACGGCTGGGGCGCCGACTTCGGCGATCCCATCAACTTCCTCGGCCAGGAGACCTACGGTGAGGACAACGCCTACTATTCGCAGGCGTATTCCAAGATCAACAACGCCACCGACGAGACCTTGATCGCCACCTACAAGGAGTTCACCCAGATGGTGACCGACGCCAAGGCCATCACCGATGACATGGACGCGCGCTACGCTGCGTTTGCCAAGGCGGAAGCGTTCTTCATCCAGCACGCGCTCACCATTCCCTGCATGTACTCCGTGTCCTGGCAGCTGACCTGCGTCAACGACTATTCCAAGATCAACGCGGCGTACGGCAACCAGAGCACCCGCTACGTGAACTGGGAAACCAATTCGGACATCTACACCACCGAAGATTACGCCGGGTTTGCCGCCGCCGCCAAGTAATTGACGAAGGCGTCCGACCAACAACGAAGTTTCTGGGGGGGCTCCTTCGGGAGCCGCCCCGGAATCTTTTATCAGCTTTCAGAAAAGACAAGGGTGATGTGAGATGCTCAAATACACGATCAAGCGGCTTTTCCAGTCGGTCTTCACGGTTCTTCTCGTGGTGTCGATTGTGTTTGTGCTGCTTCGGCAGATGCCCACGGACTATTACTTTACGGAGGAGGAGCTCATCAAACTCAACGACCAGCAGAAGCAGGACAGACTGCAGGCCGCGGGATTTCTCGACCCAGCCATCGTGCAGCTCCTTCACTATTACAAACAGCTCTTCATTGATTTTGACCTGGGCGACAGCCACCGCATACAGGCGAACAAGCCCGTCGCGGAACTGATCGGGCAAAAATTCCCCATTTCCATGCGCCTCGGACTCACCGCGCTCTCTATCTCGCTGCTGCTCGGCGTCATTTTCGGCGTTTTGCAGGCGCGCTTTAAGGACGGCGTCTTCGACCATGTGGGCACGGCGTATACCGTGTTCGTCAACGCCGTGCCGCATCTTGTATCCTATTCCCTCATTCTGGCCTTCGGTGCGCGGATTCTGGGACTACCTTCGATGTATTCCGTGCGAAAACCCGACATCTCGTCAATCCTGCCCATCGCCTGTCTTGCGCTGGGCTCCGTCGCGGGCTATATGCTCTGGACGCGGCGGTACATGGTGGACGAGCTCAATAAGGATTATATCCGCCTCGCGAAGCTCAAGGGGCTCTCCACGCGCAGCGTCATGTTCCGGCATGTTCTTAAAAATGCCTTCGTGCCGCTGGCGCAGTACCTGCCCTATTCGATCCTCCTCACCGTGGGCGGATCGCTGCTGGTCGAGCGGTTCTTTTCAGTGCCCGGCATCGGCCCGCTCCTCACGGACGCCATTTCCCGCTACGACACCACGGTCGTGCAGGGCCTGGTCATATTGTACGCCCCTCTGGGGATAGTCGGCGTTTTCCTGGGCGGCGTTCTCATGACGCTCATCGACCCCCGCATCCGGCTGACAGACAAGGGGGCGACGCGCTGATGGACGAAAACAAGAACAAGGTCGATCTGACGGTCAAAAGGAACGACATCGACACGGATACAGACAAGAAGTTCAACCGCGACCGCGTCTATGTAAAGGCGCGCGCGCAGATGCCCGAAAGACAGCTGTTCGAGTATGCGGAGTTCCACCAGCAAGCGGCCGAGCGAATCGGCTATTCCGAATACTCCTATTGGAAGAGCGTGTGGCGCAACTTTCTCAAGAAGAAGTCCGCCGTGGTGATGCTGATCATCTTTGCGCTGATCTTCCTCTTTACGTTCGTCGCGGCCGCCATCAGCAAATACGACGTCTACAATCTGCGCATCGACGACGCTTTGATGTTCACCTCCCCCAACTCCACGTTCTGGTTCGGCACCGACAACCTGGGCCGCGATTACTGGTCCCAGGTATGGCATGCCACGCGCACGTCCATCATACTGGCACTGTCGGTCTCCACGGGCCAGATCCTTCTGGGCGTCATCATCGGGCTGGTGTGGGGCTATGTGCGCAAGCTCGACCGGTTGTTCACCGAGATTTATAACCTCATCGACAACATTCCGACCATCATTTACATGACGCTGATTGCCCTCATGATCGGCAAGAGCTATTTCATCATGGGCATGGCGATCATCCTGTTCGGGTGGCTGTCCACGGCGCGCAACGTGCGAAACCTCGTGTTTATTTACCGGGACCGCGAGTACAACCTCGCTTCCCGCTGCCTGGGAACGAGCATCGGGCGCATCCTTCTGCGGAATATCCTTCCTTATCTCATCAGCGTCATCATCCTGCGTCTGGCGCTGGCCATCCCCGGCACAATCGCCTATGAGACGACGCTTGCGTACCTGGGGCTCATGGACATCTCCACGCCCTCCCTGGGCATTCTGCTCAGGAACGCGCGGAGCTACTTCCTTGATTTTCCCTATCTGCTGGTCTTCCCCGCCGCCATCGTGTCCGTAATCACGATCACCTTCTATCTGGTGGGCAACGCGTTCTCCGACGCGTGCGACCCGCGCAACCATGTTTGATGGGAGGTGCTTGAAATGAGTGAAATGATGAACAAATCCCGAGCCGCAGAGGAAACCTACTTCAAAAACCGCGCGGAAAAAATCCTTTCGAGCGAGCCGATCCTGTCCGCCAAGGACGTCGAGGTCGAGTTCACGCTGCGCGGGCAGCACCTGAAGGCCATCCGCGGCGCGTCCCTCGACCTGTACGAGGGCGAAACCCTGGCCATCGTGGGCGAATCCGGAAGCGGCAAGTCCGTGTTTACCAAGTGCTTTCTCGGCATGCTCGACAAGAACGGCTCCGTGACCGGAGGCTCGATCCTCTACGACGGCCGGGACCTTGCCAAGTTCACCACCGAGCGCGAATGGCGCACCATCCGCGGCAAAAAGATCGCCATGGTGACCCAGGACCCCATGACGAGCCTCAATCCCCTCAAAAAGATCGGCGCGCAGATTCGGGAGGCCATCGAGCTGCACCAGAAGCTGCACGGCCTGGACGCGAAAAAAGAGGCCATCCGCATGCTGGAGCTGGTGGGCATTCCCGACGCGGAGCACCGCTACGGCCAGTATCCCCATGAATTCTCCGGCGGCATGCGCCAGCGCGTGGTCATCGCGATCGCCGTGGCGTGCAAGCCGCAGATCCTCATCTGCGACGAACCCACCACCGCGCTGGACGTGACGATTCAGGCCCAGATTCTCGACCTCATCCGGAAGCTTCAGAAGGATCAGGGCATGACCATCATCTACATCACCCACGATCTGGGCGTCGTGGCAAACGTCGCCGACCGCGTGGCCGTGATGTACGCCGGGCAGATCGTCGAAATCGGCATGGTCAACGAAATCTTCTTTGACGCCTGGCATCCCTACAGCTGGGCGCTTCTGGGCGCGCTTCCCCAACTGGGCGTCAAGGGTGAAAAGCTCCCCGCCATCGACGGCACGCCGCCGAACCTGTTCAAGCAGGTGGTGGGCGATTCCTTCGCCCCCAGAAACCGCAAGGCCCTCAACATCGACTTCCTCGAGGAACCGCCGATGTTCGACGTGAGCCCCACCCACCACGCCAAGACCTGGATGCTGGACGAGCGCGCGCCCCAGGCGGAGCGCCCCGACTCCATCCGGAAGCTGAGCGGGCACTTCATGGACGGGGACGGCGCGGCGCCGACCAAGCCCCAGCCCCACGGCGAACCCCTCGTGGAGGTCCGGGACATGCAGGTGACCTTCGGCGGCGGCCGAAAGAAGTTCACGGCCGTGGACGACGTCAGCTTCACCGTCTACCGGGGCGAAACCTTCTCGCTGGTGGGCGAATCCGGTTCCGGCAAGACCACCATCGGCCGCGCCATTTTGCGCATCAATCCCGTGACGGGCGGCGAGGTGCTCTTCAAGGGCCGCAAGATCAACGGCAAGATTGAAAAGGGACTGGATCTCGAGGTCATCCGCAGCATGCAGATGATCTTCCAGGACCCCATGGCGTCCCTCAACGAGCGCGCCAAGGTGGACTACATCATCTCCGAAGGGCTTCTGAACCACCGCATGTACAAGGACGACGCGGACCGCGAGGCGAAGGTGCAGAAGGCGCTGGAGGAGGTGGGCCTGCTGCCCGAGTTCTCCAGCCGGTTCCCCCACGAGTTCTCCGGCGGACAGCGCCAGCGCATCGGCATCGCCCGCGCGCTGGTCATGCAGCCCGAATTCATCGTGGCGGACGAGCCCATTTCGGCGCTCGACGTGTCCATCCGCGCCCAGGTGCTCAACCTGCTCAACGATCTCAAGGCCAGGCGCGGCCTGACGTACCTGTTCATTGCCCACGATCTTTCGGTGGTTCGGTTCATTTCCGACCGCATCGCGGTCATTCACAAGGGCAGGATCGTCGAGCTGGCGGATTCTGAGGAGCTGTTCCGCCACCCGCTGCATCCCTACACCAAGGCGCTGCTCTCCGCCGTGCCAAATCCCAACCCCTATCAGGAGCGCACAAAGAAGCTCCTGGTGTACGATCCCTCCGTCCACGACTATTCAAAGGACGGCCCCAAGTGGCGCGAGATTCTGCCGGGACACTTCGTCTACGGCAACGAACGCGAATTGGACGGCTACCGCGCGGAGCTGCTGGGATAATCGGGCGCACGCAATCTGGGGAGGACGAGAAATCGTCCTCCTTTTTTGTCTCCTTGCGTGGAAATTCACATTCATCAAAAAAATGTGCGGGATTCCGTCAAAGCGACCGCACCCACGCAAGACCAAAACCCGCTGTATGGGGGACGGCAGGCCTTTTCCGCCCAGATTCCTTCATGGAATGATCAAATATCCGTCAAATTTTTTCGCGACATATCTACATGCCGGATATTAATACGGCGTTTCGTTTTATTTGAGATATGCCGATTCTTCGCGCAGATACGGGGAAAACGGGCCAATACCCGGGTGCAGCCCCCACTTTCCGCCGTCTAAATCGCCTTTTGAAATCAGACATAAACACATGTATCTGTGACATGCGGCCATGTACACTTCCCCCGAAAGGAAATACAATGACGATGAACGCTATGCCTGTTCGATTCGAAAGGAGGAGTCAATCATGTTGAAACGTTGGGCCAGTTCGCTCTTGATCGCGGTTCTGGTGCTTGCGACCTTGGGCGGGGTGAGCGCCCTTGGGGAAGAAACGATGGCGCTTCGCGAAGCGCCGATGCTCGACGCGCTGGTGGAATCCGGAGAGCTTCCCCCCGTTGAGGAGAGGATGCCGGTGAGCTCCGACATTCTGGTCGTGGACGTCGAGGATGAAATCGGCCAATACGGCGGCACCTACAACAGCGTCTGGCAGGGCGTCGACGACAAGTGGACGCCGGGCAAAATGACCGAAGAACCCCTGTTCCGCTTCAAGGCGGACGGCTCCGGCGTGGAACCCAACGTGGCCAAGGGCTACGACGTGTCCGACGACGCGCGGGTCTACACCATCTATCTGCGCGAAGGCATGCGCTGGTCGGACGGCGTGCCCTTCACCGCCGACGACGTGCTCTTCTACTGGGAGCACATGCTTTCCAAGGAGACGTTCGGCAAGCAGATCTACGACTGCTACTATTCCACGGATCCCGAGACCGGCGACAAGGCGCTTTGCACGGTCGAGAAGATCGACGACTATACCTTCCAAATCACCCACAAGTATCCCAGCCCCCTGTTCCTGGAGCGCGTCGCCATCGACAACAAGTGGTTCTTCGCGCCCAAGCACTACCAGGAGACCATCCTCGCGGAGTTCATCGGTGAGGAGGCCGCGCAGAAAAAGGCCGAAGAACTCGGCTTCAACGACATCAGCGGCATGGGCAAGTGGACGGGCTACTATTACTGGGTCTGGCCGCAGATCCCCACGCTGCGCGCCTGGGTGGCCACCACCGACCCCAACTCCGACCAGTTTGTCATGACGCGCAACCCCTATTACTTCAAGACGGACGCGGAGGGGAACCAGCTTCCCTACATCGACGAGCTCGTCTTCACCCGCATTCAGGACGACAGCCACAGGGAGCTTTTGACCCTGTCGGGCGAGCTTTCCCTTGAAATGTTCGACATCAGCAAGTACACAATGCTCAAGGAGAACGAGGACAAGGGCGACTACCGCATTTACACCTACAGCAACACCGAGTGGGCGTCCCAGGCGCTCCAGCTCAACCAGACCGTGGCGGACGACAATCTCCGCGCGCTGTTCCAGGACATCCGCTTCCGCGAGGCGCTCTCCGTGGCGGCCAACCGTGAGGACATCTGCGAGATCGTCTACGACGGCCTCGTGAATCCCCAGCAGAGCAGCATCCCCGAGGGCCTCGTCAACTATCAGGAGGGCTGGGCGGACGTATGGGTCGAGTACGACCCCGACCGCGCGAACGAGCTCCTGGACGAGATCGGCCTTCCCTGGGACGCGGACAACGAATTCCGCACCTTCGCCGACGGCAGCGAGCTGACCCTCACCATGCAGTTTGTGGCGGACGACAACAAGAACAAGACCGCCGAGCTTCTGGCCAGGGACTATGAGGCGGTGGGCATCCGCACCAACATCAAGCTCGTCGACGACGCGCTGTTCCAGGAGCTCAAGTACAACAACGAGCTCATCTCCACCCTTGAGACCATCGGAAGCGTCAACATCAGCTTCCGCCCCGACGCCGTGCTGCCGCTGCGCGTGCTGACGCCGTGGTACGGCTGGTACGGCCTGTACAATGCCACCGGCGGTACCGAGGGCGTGAAGCCCGAGGGCGACGTGGCGCTGCTGCTCGAGGATTGGAGCAAGATTACCTCCTCCACCAGCCCGGAAGAAATCACCCAGTGGGCCGACGAGATCGTCAAGCTCCACGTGAAGAACAACTGGGTCATCGGCTACACAAGCCCCTCCCCCACGGTGGTGGTTGTGACCAACAGCCTCAAGAACGTGCCCGAGTACATCATCGACTGCGACGAGTTCCGCAACCTCGGTCACGCCCGGCCGTTCCAGTTCTACTTCGACACAGAGACCGAATGACCCGCGCGGCGCGCGATCGGTAGCAAGCGAGGGGGCGGGAATTCTCCCGCCTCCTTCCGCAAAGCAAGGGAGGGCTGCGTTTGTTGCGATATGTCGGCAAGCGAATTCTCATTATGATTCCGACGGTGATCGTCATCTCCATGGTGGTGTTTTTCATCATCCAGCTGCCGCCGGGCGACTTCATGAGCAGCTACATCGCCAGCATGGAGGCGAGCAACGAGGTGTTCGACATGAACACCATCGCCCGCATGCGCGAATCCTACGGCCTGGATCAGCCCTGGTACACCCAGTATCTGAAGTGGATGTACGGCATCCTCACCCGGGGAGATTTCGGGTATTCGTTCTCGTACAACAGCCCCGTGATGGACATACTGGGCCAGCGCATGGCGACGACCCTCGCCATTTCGCTGATCACCATGGCGTTTACATACCTCGTGTCCATCCCGGCGGGCATTTACAGCGCCGTCAAACAGTATTCATTCGGGGATTACGCCATCACTTTTTTCGGGTTTTTGGGCATGGCGACCCCAAATTTCCTGTTCGCCATCATATTGATGGTGGCCTCCTTTTACTGGTTCGGGAACCCCATGCTGGGCCTCATGTCCAACCAATATGTCAGCGCGGCCATGTCGTGGGCGAAGCTCCTGGACATCGCCAAGCACATGGTGATTCCCGTCATCGTCATCGGTACGGCAAACACCTGCGGACTGATCCGCGTGATGCGGGGCCAGCTTCTCGACGAGCTCAACCGTCCGTACGTTCTGACGGCCCGGGCAAAGGGCCTGAGCGAAAGGCGGATTCTCTATAAATACTGCGTGCGCGCCGCGCTCAACCCCATCGCCAGTTCCATCGGCTGGTCCCTGACCGCCATCTTCACCGGTTCCACCATCTCCGCCATTGTGATGAACCTGCCCACCCAGGGGCCGGTTTTGTACAAGGCGCTCCTCAATCAGGACATGTATCTGGCGGGAAGCTGGCTGTTTCTCATGGCGATCATGACGGTGGTCGGCACATTGATCTCGGACATCCTGTTGGCGTGGCTCGATCCGCGCGTCCGCCTGACCAGTCGGGAGGTGAAATGATGGCAAAGAAAAAGGGCGCCCCGCGCGTGCTCCGCTGGTTCGGTCTTGCGCGCCCCGAGGACCCGACGCCCGACGCGATCTACGCGGCCTCCCAGTGGCAGCTCATGTGGCGAAAGCTCAAAAAGCACAAGCTCGCCCAGATCAGCATCGCCATTTTGGGAATTCTGTACCTTCAGGCCCTCCTGGGACAATTCGTCGCGCCGCAGGGGCTTACTTCCTATTCGAGCAAATACAAGGATTGCCCGCCCACGCGCATCCACCTGTTCGACACGGACGGGAACTTTGTCGGGCCGTTCGTCTACGGCGTCACCAGCGAGCGCGACCCGGAGACGCTCCGCAAGCTCTTCGTGGAGGACACGGACGCCATCTATCCGCTGCGCTTCTTCATCCGGGGCGAAAGCTACCGCTTTCTGGGCATGTTTGACACGGACGTGCACCTGATGGGCGTGAACGAGCCCGGCGCGTTCTTCGTGTTCGGCACCGACAGCATGGGACGCGACATTTTCTCGCGCATTGTGCTCGGAAGCCGCGTCTCTCTCACCATCCCCCTCGCGGGCATCGCGCTGAGCTTCCTTCTGGGGCTGGTCATCGGCAGCATCTCCGGTTACTTTGGCGGATTCATCGACACGCTGATCCAGCGCCTCATTGAAATCATCCGTTCCTTCCCCACGCTGCCCCTCTGGATGGCGCTCTCGGCGGCCATCCCCGCCCGGGTGCCCATCGTCCAGATGTACCTCATGATCACGCTCATCCTCTCACTCATCTCGTGGACGGGGCTGGCGCGGGTGGTGCGTTCGAAGTTTATCTCGCTGCGCGAGGAGGACTTCGTCATGGCGGCGCGCATCGGCGGCGTGGCCGACCGCAAGATCATCACGTCGCACCTGATCCCCAGTTTCATCAGCTATCTGATTGTGGACATGACGCTGGGCATCCCGAGCATGATCATCGGCGAGACGTCCATGAGCTTTCTGGGACTGGGCATCCGTTCCCCCGCCACCAGCTGGGGCGTGCTTTTGCAGGAGGCGCAGGAGATCCAGAACGTCGCGCTGTATTCGTGGCGGCTGATCCCGCTCATCTACGTCATCGTCGCGGTGCTGGCGTTCAACTTCCTGGGCGACGGCCTGCGCGACGCGGCGGACCCGTACAAGTAAGCGAGGTGTTCCGATGAACGACATGCTGCGGCAGGCTTCGCCGCTGATCCATGTGGAGGATCTGAAAATTGACATCCGCACCGACGACGGCCTTCTGAACGCGGTGCGCGGAGTGGACTTGCGCATTGCCCCCGGCCGGACGCTGGGGCTGGTGGGTGAATCCGGGTGCGGAAAAAGCCTCACCTGCAAGGCGATTTTGGGCATCAACGAAAAAACCTGTGAGACCCGGGGGCACATCTGGTATGACGAGGGAAACGGCGCCAGGGACCTCACCGCGCTGCGCCCCAACGCGCCCGAGATCCGGGGAATTCGCGGCGCAAAAATCTCCATGATCTTTCAGGAGCCCATGACCGCTTTTTCCCCGCTCTACACAATCGGGAACCAGATCGCGGAAATGATCCGGCTCCACGTGGAGCGCGATCCGAAAAAGGCGTGGGCCATGGCCCTCGAGATGCTCAAAAAGGTGGGCATCGCAAACGCCCCCAAGCGCATCAGGCAATACCCCCACGAATTTTCCGGAGGCATGCTCCAGCGCGCCATGATCGCCATGGCGCTCTCCTGCGGCCCAAACCTACTCATCGCGGACGAGCCCACAACGGCGCTGGACGTGACCATACAGGCCCAGATTCTCGAGCTCATGCGCGCCCTGCAAAAGGAGTTCGGCATGGCAATCCTGTTCGTGACCCACGATTTGGGCACGGTGGCCGCCATGTGCGACGAGGTGGCGGTGATGTATCTGGGCGAGGTGGTGGAGCAGGGGGACGTGCGCGCCACCTTCCACGATCCGCGCCACCCGTACACCCAGGGCCTTCTGAACTCCATGCCGCGCATGGGCAGGGCCAAGGAACAGGGCAAGCTCGCGTCCATCGAGGGCACGGTGCCCGTCCCCATCCACCTGCCCGACCGCTGCGGCTTCTTCGAACGGTGCGGCCGCGCCCTTGGCGAGGGCTGTCCTGACCGTCCCGCGCCCATGGTCGAGGTCGCGCCGGGGCACTGGGTCAAATGCTATCTTTGCGCGGAGGGAGGCAGTGTCCATGGCTGAACCGATTCTTGAAGTCCGGAATCTGACAAAGGCGTTCGGGCCTGTGCGCGCCCTCTCAAACGTGAGCTTTTCCGTGGCGCAGGGCGAGACGTTGGGCGTCGTGGGCGAATCCGGCTGCGGCAAGACCACCTTGGGCCGCGCCATCGTCCGGGGTATCGAGGCGACTGCCGGCGAAGTGTTCTATCACCCGGCGGACGGGGAACCCTACGACTTTTTGAAGCTCAAGAAAAAGGACCTCAAGGCCCGCCGGAAGGACCTCCAGATGATCTTTCAGGACCCCTACTCCTCCCTTGACCCGCGCATGACGGTCTTCGACATCATCGCGGAACCCCTGCGCGCGAATTACAGGCTGGAACGGGCCGAGCTCGAGCGCCGGGTGTTTGAAATGGCCGACTGGACGGGGCTCAACACCCAGTACCTTCGCCGCTACCCCCACGCGTTTTCCGGGGGACAGCGCCAGCGGATCGGCATCGCACGCGCCCTGGTCTCGCTGCCCCGGCTCATCGTGTGCGACGAGGCGGTCTCGGCGTTGGACGTCTCCATTCAGGCCCAGATCATCAACCTGCTGAAGGATTTGCAGGAGCGGCTGAATTTGAGCTACCTCTTCATATCCCACGCGCTGTCTGTGGTGGAATACATCTCGGACCGCATCGCGGTGATGTACCTTGGCAAGATCATCGAACTGGCGGACACCCGTTCCCTGTTCAAGGGGCCGCTGCATCCGTACACGGAGGCGCTCCTCTCCGCCGCGCCCAAGCCGGACCCGGACGCGCGCATCGACCGCATCATCCTGCAGGGCGAGGTGCCCAACCCCGCGCGCCCGCCGCTGGGATGCGCGTTCCATCCGCGCTGCCGGTTTGCGAAGGAAATCTGCACGCATACCGTCCCGCCGCTTCAGGACATCGCCGCCGGCCACGCCTGTGCCTGCCACTTTGCCGGGCAGCTCGCGCTTCAGGGCGTTTGACGGACGAAACCGAGGAGGACCAAATGCACAACTCGAAGAGACGACTGATCGTATGTCTGGACAGCGGCGACACGATCATTGACGAAGGAACGGAAATCAAGGACGAAAAAGGCATCGTGCTCGAGGCGCGCTGCATTCCGGGCGCGGAGGAGGCGGTGCGCGCACTGCACCGGCTGGGCTTTCCGCTGGTGATGATCGCGGACGGCTACCGGGCCTCCTTTGAGCGCGTGTACCGCGACAACGGCATGGGCAAGCTGTTTTCGGCCCGCATATATTCGGAGGACATTGGCGTTTCCAAGCCCGATCCCCGCATGTTTGAGGCGGCGCTTCAGGCCATGGGCTTGACGGGGGCGGATTTTCCCCGTATGATGATGGTGGGCAACAACCTCTCCCGGGATGTGAAGGGCGCCAACCGGATGGGCATGATCAGCGTGCACATTGACTGGACGCCGCGCTATCCGCGCATACCCAGGGAGCCCGACGAGGTTGCCCGCCACACCATTCATGAACCGGCCGAGCTCGTGCCGCTGGTTCTGCATCTGGAAGCGGAGGCTTGACGGGAGGGCGCGATGGAGGGCTACGAGCGCATCATCATTGCGCAGCGGGACAAGATCAACATCAGCATCGTGGTGCACGAATGCGGCAGGCATGAATGCCGGGGCGGCGAACGGGAACCCCGGGGTTGGAGCGACGCATTCTCGCTGTACTATGTCCTCGCGGGAAAGGGCCGGCTGCGCCGTGGGCAGGCCGGCTTCTCCGTCGGGGAGAACGAAGCGTTTCTGATCCATTCCGAGGCGCCCTACGAACTGGAGGCGGACGAGCGGACGCCCTGGACGCTGATCTGGGTTGTGTTTTCCGGCTACCTGGTGCGCGACTACATGCGCCGGGCGGGCTTCACGCCGGGAAACCCCGTTTTTGTCTATCCGGACGAGCCTTTTTTTCGGGAACAGTACGAGGCGATACTGCGGTACGCCCGCAACTGGCACAACCGCTACTGCAAAATCCTTTCAAGCCTCTACGCGCTCATCGCGCGGCAGATCGACATGACCGCCGCCAACTACAAAATCTACGAAAAGTACGGAAACGACTTCACCATGCGCCGCGCCCTGGAATACATCGACCAGCACTACGCGGAACCCGACATGCGCATCGAGGATGTCGCCCAGTACGTGGGTCTGAGCAGAACCCACTTTCATCACGTGTTCCGGGAAATGGCGAAAATGTCACCCCAGCAATACCTCATCCACTACCGCATGATGCGCGCCGCGGAGCTCATCCGGCTCCAGAACACGACGGTGGCGGAACTGGCCCGGTGCGTGGGCTACGCGGACCCCTTTCACTTCTCGAAATCCTTCAAGCAGGCCCATGGGCTCTCCCCCACCCAATACGCGCGCCAGAGCGTCCTGAGTCCGGACGCGGCGCGGGATTCCCGGATTCAGCTGGGCATCATGCAGGCGCGAATCCTGGAGCTGGAGGCGGAAAACAGGGAACTCCACGCAAAGGTGGACGAAAGAAAACCGCCCGAATGACGGAAGACGTCGATTCGGGCGGCGTTTTTTTATGGAACGTATTTCAGGATCGGCTTCCGCGCCGCGCTCACCTCGTCCAGCCTGCGCACCGGCGTGTGAAGGGGCGCGTCGTGCAGGCTTTGCGGATCGCTGTCCACCGCCTGCCGCAGCTTGATGAGCAGCGCGGCGACCTCGTCGATGGTCTCTTTGGACTCGGTCTCGGTGGGCTCCACCATCAGGGCCTCGTGCACGATGAGGGGGAAGTACATCGTGGGCGGGTGGATGCCGTGATCGAGCATCGCCTTTGCCACGTCCAGCGCGGATACCCCCGTCTCCTTCTTGAGCCTTTCCAGCGTCATCACGAACTCGTGCATGCACGGCCCTTCGTAGGCCATGTCGAATGTGCCCTTGAGCAGTGTCCTCATATAATTGGCGTTGAGCACCGCGTTTTCGGAAACTTCCTTCAGCCCCTCTCCCCCCAGGGTGAGGATGTAGGTCAGCGCGCGCACCACCACCAGGAACTGGCCGTAAAACGACCGCACCTGGCCGATGCTTCCCGCCGCCGCACCCCCGCCCAGGGTGCTTTGGGGCAAAAACGCCTTTAGGAAGCCCTTGCAGCCCACAGGCCCGCTGCCAGGGCCGCCGCCGCCGTGGGGCGTGGAAAAGGTCTTGTGGAGGTTGAGGTGCACCACGTCGAAGCCCATGTCGCCCGGCCGCGCGATGCCCATGATGGCGTTGAGGTTTGCGCCGTCGTAATAGACGAGTCCGCCCGCCTCGTGCACGATCTGCGAAATCCGCCTGATGTTTTTCTCAAAGAGCCCCACCGTGTTTGGGTTTGTGAGCATGAGCCCGGCGGTATCCGGGCCCACCGCGGCCGCGAGGGCATCCAAGTCCACCAGCCCGTCCGCGCCGGAGGGAATGTTGACGACGGAGAAGCCCGCCATCGCGGCGCTTGCGGGATTGGTGCCGTGGGCGGAATCGGGCACGATGATCTTCTTGCGGCCCGCGTCGCCCCGGGAAAGGTGGTAGGCACGGATGAGCAGAAGGCCCGTGAACTCGCCGTGGGCGCCCGCGGCGGGCTGAAACGACATGGCGTCCATGCCAGTGACCTCGCACAGGTACTTTTCACTGAGGGCATACACCTCCGCGCAGCCCGCGACGGTTTCCTTGGGCTGAAGCGGATGCACGTCCGCAAAGCCGGGCAGCGCGGCGATTTCTTCGTTGATCCGGGGATTGTACTTCATGGTGCAGGAGCCCAGCGGATAAAAGCCGTCGTTGACGCCGTGGGTCTCGTTCGACAGTTGGGTGTAATGCCTGCTGAGGTCCGTTTCGGAAAGCTCCGGCAAAAGCGGCGCTTCCTCCCGCGGCTGCGCCTTGAGCGCATAGGACGGCACGTCGCACGCGGAAAGGAGCGCGCACCTTCTGCCCTTCACGCTCTTTTCAAAGACCAGATTCATCGCGCATCGCCTCCTTCGCACGCCGCGCGGACGATTTCCGCGGCAGCGTCCATCTCTTCCCTTGAAACCGCCTCCGTGACACACCACAGGATGCCGCCTTCGACGGGAAGCCCGCCGAGGATGCCGGCGTCCGCCAGCGCCGAAAGCACGTCTTCCGTCGGCACGGGCAGCGCCGTCACGAACTCGTGGAAGAACTCACCCGCATGGACGCGCCGCACGCCCCCCATTTCGCATAGACGGTCGCAGAAATAGTGTGCCTTGGCGGCGCACTGGCGGGCGGCCTCCGCCATGCCGTCCGGCCCCATAGCAGCCATATAGACGGCCGCCGTCATGGCGCAGAGGGCCTCGTTGGAGCAAATGTTGCTGGACGCCTTCTCCCGGCGGATGTGCTGTTCGCGCGCCTGGAGCGTCAAAACGAACGCGCGCTTGCCGTCCACGTCCGTTGTCTGCCCGACGATGCGGCCCGGGAGCTTGCGCATGAGCGCGGTCTTCGCCCCCATGAAGCCCAGATACGGCCCGCCGTAGGAAAGGGGCATGCCCAGAGGTTGACCCTCCCCCACCGCGATGTCCGCCCCGCACGCGGCGGGAGTCTTGAGAATCGCCAGGGATATGGGATTGACGCCCATGATGAACTTCGCGCCCGCCGCGTGGGCGAGCTTCCCGGCCTCGTCGGCGTCCTCGATCAGCCCGTAAAAGTTGGGCTGCTGGATGTAGACGCTGCCCACCGTCCCGTCGAGCATTGCCTCGAGGGCGGCAAGATCCGTGACGCCGTCTTTTTCCGGAACGACCGCGAGCTCTCCGCCCGCGCCCTCGCAGTAGGTGCGCATGGTGGCGATGACGTCGGGATGCGCCGATGCCGCGACCAGCGTCCTGACGCGCTTCCCCTCCCGGCACATGGCGGCCGCCTCGGCGGCGGCGCTAGCGCCGTCGTACACGGAGGCGTTGGACACGTCCATGCCCGTGAGGGCGCAGATCATAGTCTGATACTCGAAGATGGACTGGAGCACACCCTGGCTGATTTCAGGCTGATAGGGGGTGTACGCGGTCACGAATTCTTCCTTGGCGGTCACATACTTGACGATGGAAGGGATGTAGTGCCGGTAAGCGCCCGCGCCGCGCAGCACGGTTCCAAACACCACATTTTTCGCGGCGATTTTACCCATGGCGCGCCGGACGCCCTGCTCGCCCATGCCACGGGGAATGTCGAGGGGCCTTTTCAGCCGCACGTCCTCGGGAATCCCCGCGAACAGCGCCGCGACAGAGTCCGCCTGGACGGCTGCGAGCATCTCATTTTTCTGCGCCCCGGTGGAAGGAATATAGCTTCCCATCAGTGCGCCTCCGCCTCGACAAAGAGGGCGTATTCGGCGAAGGTCAAAAGCTCCTCTTTTCCGGTGACGTTTTCGATCTTCGCGATCCACGCGCCGTAGGGCTCCTCGTTGATCTTTTCCGGCGCGTCGAGAAGCGCCTCGTTGACTTCCGCGACGGTACCCGTCACAGGACAAAACACGTCCGAAACCGCCTTTACGGACTCAACATTGCAAAACGGCTTGCCCGCCTCGGTTTCCGCGCCCACGGCCGGAAGATCCACGAACACCAGGTCGCCCAGGCTCTTCTGCGCGTAGTCGGTCAGGCCCACGACGGCGGTGGTATTCGATTCAAAATCAACCCATTCGTGCGACTTGGTATAGCTGAGCGTCTCGGGATTTTTCATTGGAATCGCCCTCCTTATACTCCCCTTTTATAGAACGGCAGCGGCACGATTTCCGCCGCGACCCTTCGACCGCGAATTTCCACCTCGACGGTCTTCCCAACTTCCGCGCACCCGGCCGCCACGAGCGCCATCGCCGCCGCGTACCCCAAATGCGGACAGTAGGTGCCCGACGTGGTTGCGCCGATGGCGCAGTCTCCGGAATACACCGGACAATGCTCCCGGGCGATGCCGCGTCCGGTAAGCTTCAGCCCCACGCGCCGGAGCTTCGGCTCCCCCTTTTCGAGAAGCGCCTGTTTTCCGACAAAGTCTTCCTTGCCCATCTTTACGAACACGTCGAGGCTCGCCTCGAGAGGCGTGGTCTCCTCGTCCATTTCGTGGCCGTAGAGCGGCATGGCGGCCTCCAGCCGCAGCGTGTCCCGGGCGCCCAACCCGCAGGGAATCAGCCCCTCGTCCGCGCCCGCGGTCAGCAGCGCGTCCCAGAGCGCGGGTGCGTCCGCCGCCGCGCAGTAGAGCTCGAGTCCGTCCTCGCCGGTGTAGCCCGTGCGGGAGGCGAGGCAGGGGATGCCCGCCACCTGGACGTTATTCTTGAAGCGGTAGGCGCGGGCAGGCGTGCTTCCGGGTGCGGTCAGCTTCTCGAAAACCGCCAGGGCGCGGGGGCCCTGCAGCGCGATCTGGGCGATGGCGTCGGAGACGTCCTCGAACGCGCAGTCGCCGAAAATGTGCGCGCGCATCCATTGAACGTCCTTTTCCCGGTTGGCCGCGTTGACCACCAGAAGGTAGTCGTCCTCGCCCTTTCTGTAAACGAGAAGATCGTCCACCACGCCGCCCCGTTCGTTGCACATGGGGCTGTAGCGCGCCTGTCCGTCCTTCATGCCGGCGCAGTCATTGGTGACGATCATCTGGATGTTTTTGAGGGCGTCCCTTCCCTTGTAGGTCACTTCCCCCATGTGGGACACGTCGAACAGCCCGCAGGCGGTCCGCACGGCCGTGTGTTCCTTGATGATGCCCGTCGGGTACTCGACGGGCAAAAGGTAGCCCGCAAAGGGAACGATCTTTCCGCCGAGAGCGACGTGGCGGTCGTACAGCGGGGTCTTCTTCTCCATGTTCCGCTTCCTCCATTGTCTTTCTGAGAACAAATAAAAACAGAAATGGGCGGACTACGCTCCTCCGTAGTCGGCACATCTCTGTTTTTTTACCTGAAAGATTCCCTCGCGAGAGGTTGCTTCTTCGGTGCATCACTGCCGCGCCAAAACCCGATCAACGACCGGACCCCGGCCTACCCGGCGACTGCTTTCCAGAGTTTCGTCGGAATCCAGTCCTTTCGCCTGAGAGCTTCTGCCTGTTCCCCTTCGGCGACGCCTGCGCGTTCTCTCCTGAATCCTTCATCCGAATATTCAACTTTGTGACACGAATGTTGGCGCGTGTGTCCGCGCCAGCGTTCGTGTTTCCTGTATTTTATGCCTTCCGCGCCCCGATGTCAAGATAAAATCACATTATCAATCGTCAACGCTTGTGGGTCAGCGCGTCATAAATTCCCAGGATGTACTGGCTGCCCAGTGCCCGGTCGTAAAGGCCGTAGCCGGGCATGGAAACCTCTCCCCAGATGGCGCGGCCGTGGTCGGGACGGATGGGACCGTCAAAGCCGATGTCGATGAGCGCCCGCACGATTTCCACCATGTCCAGGGATCCGTCCGCCGCATAGTGCGCCGCCTCCTCAAACACGCCGGGCGCGGTGTGCAGCGTGTTCCGCACGTGGGCGAAGTGAACGCGCCCCTTGAGCGACCGGATGATGTCCGGAATGTCGTTTTTCGGGTTCGAACCCAAACTCCCCGTGCACAGCGTCACGCCGTTGCGGGGGTTCGGAACGGCATCCATGAGCCTTAAAATGTCCGCCTTGTTTTTCACGATGCGCGGAAGTCCGAACACGCTCCACGCCGGATCGTCCATGTGGATTGCCATGTTCACATCGTACGTATCGCACGCGGGCATGACGGCCTTGAGGAAATAAACGAGGTTTTTGAACAGCGCGTTCTCGTCCACGCCCTGGTAGAGCGCGAACAGCTCCCTGATTTTCGCCATGCGCTCCGGCTCCCAGCCCGCAAGGCGGAAACCGTTGCTGCCCGTGTCCATGTGCTCGAACATCGCGGCGGGGTCGATCTTGTCGATGAGCTCTTGATCGTAGGCCATGACTGTCGCGCCGTCCGGGCGCTGTTTCTGGAGTTCTGACCGCGTCCAGTCGAACACGGGCATGAAGTTGTAGCAGATCATGGGGATGCCCGCCGCCCCGAGCTTTTTTATGGTGCGGATATAGTTTTCGACGTAAAAATCCCGGTCGGGCGCGCCGACCTTGATGGCGTCTGAGACGTTGACGCTCTCGATGCCCAGCAATTGAAGGCCCGCATCCTCGATCTGTTTCTTGAGGCGCAGTACGGCGCCGCATCCCCATTCGGCGCCGGGCACGGCGTCGTAAAGTCCGCTCACCACGCCGGCCACGCCCGGAATCTGCCGAATCTGCCAAAGCTTCACGGAGTCGAAGCCTTCGCCGAACCAGCGCAATGTCATCTTCATGTTCGCGCCTCTCCATTCGCGGGTTTGAAATAATCCGGATGGCTTTCCCGGAGCGATTTTTCGTCGATCCGGTAGCGGCTGAGGTGCTCGTCCATGAGCCTGCGCGCCTCGGGTGCGTCCCGCCGGGCGATGGCGTCCACGACGGCCCTGTGATCCGCGACAATCTTCAGTTCCTTCACGGTCCGAAGCGACAGGCTGCGCACCCGGTCGAAGTGAATGGACATCCAGCGGATCATGTCGCAGGCCTGACCCTTGTCCGCAAAGTCGAACAGCATGCCGTGAAACGCGTTGTCCGCGTCATAGAGCTCGTCGGCGTTCTCACGCCGGAGGGCATAGGCCTGGGCATCCAGGTTGGCCCGCAGCGCTTCGATCTCGCGGGAAGCGATGGTCTGGCACAGAAGCTCCACCACGGCGCATTCCAGCACGTTCCGGATGAACCGCGCCTGCTCCACCATGGAATAATCGATCCGCGAAATCATGCTGCCCCGCTGGGGAAAGATCTCCACGATGCGCACCTTGGAAAGGTCCAGAAGCGCCTCCCGCACGGGTGTGCGCGAAAGACCCATCCGCGCGGCCAGGTCGCTTTCAGAGACCATGCTCCCCGGCGCGAGGTCGAGGCTGATGATATTGTGCTTCAGCGTGCGCAGCGCATAGTCGCGCCCCGTCTCGCGGGCCTGTCTTTTTGGAATGAACATCGTTCCCTCGCTTTGCCCGCCCGTCAGAACAGGCCCGGCAGCCACAGACTGATCTCGGGAATGAACGTGATCAGAAGCAGCGCCGCGATCATGCAGAGATAGAACGGAAGCGTCGCCTTGACGATCCGCTCCATGGGCACGCGGGAGACGGCCGAGCCGATGAACAGCACCGCGCCCACCGGCGGGGTGAGCAGGCCGATTCCGCAGTTGAGCACGATCATGATGCCGAACTGGATGGGCGAAATCCCGATGGACGTCGCCACGGGCAGTAAAATCGGTGTGGCGATCAGAATGATCGGCGCCATATCCATGATACACCCGAGCACAAGAAGAATCAGGTTAAGCAGCAGCGCCAGCGCCACGGGATTGCTTGTCACCCCGGTGATCGCGCGCGCGGCCAGCGCGGGCACGTGCAGATAGGTCAGGCAATAGCCAAAAAGGCTCGAGGTGGCGATGAGGATGAGGACGATGGAGAGCATGCTCACGCTCTCGCCCAGCACCCGCCAAACGCCCTTCCAATCGAGGCCCTTATAGATGTACACACTCACGAACAGGCTGTAAAAAACCGCGATGGCGGCGGACTCCGTGGCCGTAAACCAGCCTCCCACAACGCCGAACACCACGATCACCACCGCCGCCAGCGCCCAGAACGAGGCGCCGATCTGCCTGAGCACGTTTAAGAGGTTGAATTTGGTGCCCTTGGGGTAGTTGCGCTTGATGGAAATGATGTAGGAGCCGATCATGAGGCTCAGCGCCAGCAGCGCGCCCGGCAGGTAGCCTGCCAGGAACAGGCTGCCCACGGAAATGCCCCCCGCGGTGGTGGCGTAAATAACCATGTTGTGGCTGGGCGGAACCAGCAGCCCCTCGCAGGAGGAGGTGATGGTGACGGCCGTCGAAAAATCGTCGTCGTAGCCCTGCTCCACCATCATGGGGATGAGCACCGACCCCAAAGAGGCGGTGTCGGCCGCGGCGGAGCCGGAAATGCCGCCGAAAAAATACGAGGCCACGATGTTGACCATGGCCATGCCGCCGCGCATCCAGCCCACCAGCGAATCCGCCAGCTTAATGAGCTTATCGCTGATGCCGCCCCTTCCCATGAGGCAGCCCATCGTGATGAAAAACGGCACCGCCATGAGGCTGAAGGAACTGATGCCCTTGACCATCTGCTGGGCAACGGCGTTGAGCGGAAGCCCCAGCGTAAGCAGGCAGAGGGTGGAAGCGATGCCCACGGCGTAGGCGATCTGGAACCGAAGGAGGATCATGAGGCCAAAGCTTCCCAGAAGCACCAGGATGGCCAGCGATTCGACAGTCATTTCGCCGCACCCCCCTTCTGAAAGAATCCCTTGATGTGGTTGTAGACGGTCTCGATTTCAAAGACGATCATTGCGAACCCCGCCAGCGGAACCGGAAAGTACATCCAGAACTTGGAAAGCGTCGGGATGCTGGTGTAGGTACCGAATTTCCCGATCTTGAGGCTATAGGCAAGCCCGACCTTGATCATCACCACCGCGAAGGCCATGACCGAAAGGTCGGCCAGCACATCCAGCGACAAAACGAGCTTCGGCGGGAGCATTTTGTCCAGGGCGCTCATGCGGATGTGGGTATTGTGCCGAAGGGCGACGGCGGCGCTCAACACGGCCATATAGGCCATGCAGGTCAGGACGATCTCCTCGCTCCAGGCGGGATCGGGCACGAAGGGCACATAGCGGCCCAGCACGGCCATGCCGGTGATGAGGATGTCCGCCACCAGCAGAAGCTTGCAGACGAACATGGTCACCTTCTCGCAGACATCGTAGACGGGCCGGAACTTATCGAGCTTTGCGAACAGGGCGGGCATCGCGAATCCCTCCTCTTCCTGTGTGGGACACTCCATATAGATAGAAGGACGGCGCAGGGAGCGCCTGCCACCCTGCGCCATTATGATGGGTATGTCTTAATTGTCCAGCCCGACAATGGCCTCGTACTCGGTCTGATAGTCCGCGGTGTACTGCGCGATCAGGTCCGCGCAGGCGTCCTTGAGAACCTGCTTGTCGGGAACCTCGACGAAGGTTACGCCCGCGGCCACGAGCTCTTCGACGCACTGGGCCTCGATGTCGGCGGAAAGCCCGGCGTTGAAGTCGCTGGCATACTTGCCCGCCTCGACGAAGGCTGCCTGCTGGGTCTCGGACAGCTTGTTCCAGGCGTCCTCGGTGATGATGACCTCGGCGCAGCCCAGTGTGTGCTGGTCGAGCAGCATGTAAGGCGCCACCTCAAAGAAGGCGTTGGACTGGTAGTTGACGATGGGCTGCTCCGCGCCGTCCACGACGCCGGAGGAAAGGCTCGTGTACAGCTCCGTAAAGGAAACCACCGTAGGGCTCGCGCCAAGGCCCTCCACCATGCCGGTCATGATGGGATCGGTGGAGACGCGGATCTTCTTGCCCGCGATGCCCGCGACGTCCTCGACGGGCGTTGTGAAGAAGAAGTTGCGGAAGCCCTCCTCGACGTAGAACATGCCCTTGATGCCCAGGCCCACCTCGGACGGTTCGTTCAGGAGCTCCTGACCCAGATCGCTCGCGGCAAACTTCCAGAAGTGCTCGCGGCCCGAGAAGGTGTAGGGAATGCTGAGAAGCAGCGTCTTTTTGGTTCCGTAGCTGTTCAGGCTGAACGTCGCCACGCGGGCGATGTCGATGGTGCCGCCGCCGCCGATCATGGTGTCGAGCACGTCGCCCTCGGCGCCCAGCACGCCGCTGAACTGAATGTTGATCGTGACGGAACCGCCGGTCAGCTCTTCAACTTTCTCCTTGAACGCGTTGGCGGTCTTGCCCATCAGGGAGTCCTCGGGATTGACCTCGGCGTAGGTGAACGTCAGCTGCGGTTCTTCCGCCAGTGCCGCCGCGCAGCCCATCACGAGCATCAGGGCGAGGACAAGAGAAACGAGCTTCTTCATGGCTATAACCCTCCTTGTTCTTCATCCGAATTCATATACATAACGAATTCATTCATCGATCTTAATATACCATGGCGCAACCGCATTGTCAACTAGTATACCAGATAAAATATCGATTACATTCTTGTCGTATTTACTCATATTTCCCCGCTTCCGCAGTGGATTTCACAGTCGCCGCGCTTGCTTTTTCCGGAACGGTATGCCAAAATGGAAAAAACATCGGACAGGAGGTTGCTGAGGCCATGAGGGAGGCAATTACCATTGAGGTCAGGCCGGACCGGGCGACGTTTGTCCGCTTCGCCCTGTTCGATACCTTCATTCGGAAGAGGCGCTGGGCGCGGCCCGCGCTGTTTTCGGCTATTTTTCTGGCCTTTGCGGTTGCCGGCGCCTCCCTTTCGGATCGGGCGCAATCCCCGCTGGTGGTTTTGGTGCTGACCCTTGTGGGCATCGGCCTGCCGGTTACGTATTTTTTCATGTACCTCGCGTCCGTGCGGAAAAAGGCGAACGCACTCAAATTGGACGGACGGCGGACGGTTTATACCCTCCGGCTGACGGGTGCGCCGGACGGCATCCGCGTGGCGGGCGCGGGCGAAACCGCTTCCTATCAATGGAGCGGCGCGTACGGCGCGTGGCGGACGCGCGGATGCGTCTATCTGTACGTCACGAAAGAACGCGCCTTCCTGCTGCCGGACGGACAGGCGACGGTGGACGCCGTTGCCTTGTGGGCGTTTCTTGCGGCAAGGTTACACGACGGGCGCGTCCACGGCCGCTGAGGTTTCGCCGTGCGCCGTCCCTTTTGTCCGCATGACAAGGACACAAGTGCATAATATACGTACATATTGCCTGATTTTCATAATTTAACAAACGATTGACGCTCCGCGCAATGACGCGACCCTGTCGCAGCGCTTCATGCGCAAAAACTGTCCGCGCATCACAAGGGTTAACAGAAATGCAAGTTTTTACATGTAAACAAATCACCCCGTCCCATAACATATGTCATTTTGACGGCAGATCCGGCAAGGATTCGCTTCGTTTGCACAACAGGTTCGTAAAACGGGGGACGGCGTCCCGCGGGGAAAAACGGATTTCACGTTAAAATGAATTATTGCGGCGGCGCAATTGCATTGACTGTATTTCAGAGGCGAGATATAATAGTCACAACGCGCGGCAAACCCCGGTTGCCGTCGAAATTAAGGAGGGAATTGCATGAGGAAATTTCTTGCGCTCCTGACGGGACTCGTTCTGGTGCTGAGCATGCTCGTACCCACTGCGATGGCGGAAGAGACCTATGATCCCGATGCGATCATTTATCTCTCGAGCACCGCAGACCCGACGCATCTCGACCCGGCGCTCGCCTCGGACGGACAGTCCACCGTGGTCACCGGCCTCATCTTCAGCTCGCTCATCGGTTACAACCTGGACGGCTCCATCTATCTGGACGTGGCCGAATCCTATGACGTTTCCGAAGACGGCCTGACCTACACGTTCCACATTCGCGACGGCATTACCTTCACCGACGGCACCGCCTGCGACGCGGACGCCATCGCCTGGAACTGGAATCGCGTGATTCCCGCCAACGCCACCGCGGACATGACCTATTCCCAGACGCTGTTCGGCTCCGTCGCCTCCTTTGAGGCAACCGATCCGCTGACCTTCGTCGTGACGCTCACCAAGAAGGACTCCACCTTCATCACCCTGCAGGGTTCGAACTCGCTGGCGGCGGGCCTGGTGTCCCCCACAGCGTACGAGGCCGATCCCGAAGGCTTCGACCGCAACCCCGTCGGCTGCGGCCCCTACAAGCTCCAAGAGTGGGTCTCCGGCCAGTACGTCTCCCTCGTGCGCAATGACGATTACTTCGGCGACAAGGCCGTCAACGGCGGCGTCGTGGTGCGCATCATCCCCGAGGCTTCCACTGCGGTTTCCGAGCTGATGGTGGGCGGCATCGATTACCTGGGCGACCTGGCGGCCGATCAGATCGACCTGCTTGCCACCGCCACCAACGTCAAGGTCATCCCCACCAACTCCACGAACCTGAGCATCCTGTCCTTCGCGGACTATGAGAAG
Organism: Bacillota bacterium; assembly: GCA_023435435.1. GTDB lineage: Bacteria > Bacillota > Clostridia > Christensenellales > Aristaeellaceae > RUG11247. Next base: position 60,107 of record JAEYRW010000103.1, read on the forward strand.
AACACGCTGTTCGCGGACATCCGTCTGCGTCAGGCCGTGTGCTACGCCCTCGACATGACCTCCATCAACAAGGCGCTGTTCGGCGACGCCATGGAGAACGCGGTTTCCGCCATTCCCACCAGCATGCAGGCGGGCGCGGACGAGTACTCCATCATCGGCTACGACCCCGACAAGGCCAAGGAGCTCATGACCGAGGCTGGCTATCCCGACGGCTTTGCGTTTACCCTGCTTACCTACAACGTCGTCAAGGGCTACAACCCCTCGGGCGAACAGCTTGCCGTTCAGATGCAGGCCGAGCTTGCCAAGGTCGGCATCACCATGAACATCGAGATCCTGCCCTGGGCGGAGTTCCTCGAGAAGATGTACGCGGACCCGGTGGAAGATTATGACGCCATCCTGCACGGCTGGGGCGCGGACTACAACGACACCTCGAACATCCTGCTCCTGTTCATCGACGACGAAATCGGCGGCGGACTCAACAACTCCGGCTACAACTCGCCCGAGTTCAACGAGTACTACGACGCGGCGATCACGTCTTCGAGCTATGAGGAGGCCGGCGAGCTTTACCACAAGGCCGCGCAGCTTCTGAACGACGACTGCCCCGTGTACATCCTCGGCCACGGCCTGGGCCACATGGGCGTCGGCGCGACGCTTCTCAACCCCGAGGAGTGCCTCGGCGGCTGGGGCAACCACACCAAGGATCTGAAGAAGATCGCCCAGTAATCACGGAAACGACCTGACAGGCGCCGCCGTTCGGTTTTCGCCGGATGGCGGCGCATCGCAGGCGCGTTCGCGGCGCGCGGAACCGTCGGCGGACGGCGGACGGTCGCGCGGGCCGCGAGGTCGCCCGGATGGGCGAAAACGCAAGGAGGGATCGGATTGCTCAAGTACACGCTGAAACGCATTCTGATGGCGATCCCCGTCATGTGGGGCATCGTCACCATCGTCTTTATCCTGATGCGCGTGTTCTCCCCCAACCCGGCATATCTGCTGCTCGGCCAGCACGCGACGGCGGAAAAGGCCGCCGAGCTGACCGCGTATCTCGGCCTCGACAAGCCGATTCTGACCCAATATTGGATCTATCTGAAGCAGCTCTTCGCGGGGGACCTCGGCACCTCGCTGTTTACCGGCCTCCCGGTCCTGGGTGAGATCGTCTCGCGGCTGCCCGCGACCATCGAGCTGGCCATCGTGGCGGTGGCTGTGGCGTCCTTCTTTGGCATTTTGCTGGGCGTCATTTCGGCGGTCAAGCAGAACTCCTTTCTCGACAACATCGCTCAGGTGGGCGGGCTTGTGGGCGTTTCCCTGCCCCGCTTCTGGCTGGGCCTCATGATCATCATCGCCTTCGCGGTGAACATGAAGCTTCTGCCCGTCTCCGGGCGGTTCGACTTCATGAACCGGCCCCAGCAGATCACCGGGTTTTACATCCTCGATTCCATCCTCACCCACAACTGGTCGGCGCTCTGGTCGACGCTCAAATATCTAACGCTCCCGGCGCTCACCATCGCCATCGCCTCCATCGGCTCCATCATGCGCTACACGCGCTCGGCAATGCTGGAAACCATCCGGCAGGACTACATCCGCACGGCGCGCTCCAAGGGCCTTACCGAGCGGCGCGTCATCGTCCGGCATGCGCTCAAAAACGCGCTGATCCCCATCGTGACCGTCATCGGCATGGAGCTTTCGGGGCTCTTTTCCGGCTCGGTGCTCACGGAGACCATCTTCGCGTGGCCGGGCGTGGGCAAATACATCGTGGACGGCATCAACAACACCGACTACGCGGTGGTGCAGGGCGGCTGCCTTCTGGTGGCGCTGATCTCTGTGGCAATGAACCTCGGTGTCGATCTGCTCTACGGCGTGCTCGACCCGCGCATCCGATATTGAGGAGGTGCCTGAAATGACGAAAAAGCTAAAACAGGTCAAATCCTCTCCGTGGCGCGACGCGGTGAAGCGGTTCAAAAAGAACAAGACGGCGTGCGTAGCGCTGGCAATCCTGGGGCTCATGGCGCTGTGCGCGATCTTTGCGCATTGGATCGCCCCCTACGACCCCTACGCCACGGAGCTTGCCCAGGTCAAGGTTGGCCCGTCCGCCGCCCACTGGCTCGGCTGCGACGAGAACGGGCGCGACATCCTCTCGCGCATCATTTACGGCGCGCGCATCTCCCTCTCGGTTGGCTTCATCTCGGTCATCATCTCGACCTCCATCGGTTCTGTGATCGGGCTCGTCTCCGCCTACTACGGAAAGAGCGTCGACTTCATTTTGAGCCGCCTGATGGAAATGCTCCAATCGTTCCCGAGCATTCTGCTCGCCATCATATTCATGTCCGTGTTCGGCAGGGGCATCGAGAACGCGGTGATCGCCATCGCGCTGGTGTCGATTCCCGGCCCCGCGCGCATCATCCGTTCGTCGGTCCTCTCGGCCAAGGAGAACGACTACGTGGTGGCGGCTCGGGCCATCGGCTGCAAAAACAACCGGGTCATGTTCAAGCACATACTGCCAAACGTTTTGGCGCCCATCATCGTCAACGCAACCATGTCCGTCTCCGGCGCCATTCTTTCGCTGGCGGCACTGGGCTTTCTGGGACTGGGCGTACAGCCTCCCCAGGCGGAATGGGGCTACATGCTCTCCACGGGCCGAAACTACATCTTCTCCGCGACGCACATCGTGACCTTCCCCGGCGTCGCCATCGCGGTCACGGTTCTGGCATTCAACCTCTTGGGTGACGGCCTGCGCGACGCCCTCGACCCGCGGATGAAGTAGGAGGTGCGAAATGGCGAAATTAATTGAAGTCAAAAAGCTGCGGACGCAGTTCAAGGTCGACAAGACCGTCCTCATCAACGCCGTGGACGGCATCTCCTTCGACATCGGCGAGAAGGAGACGGTGGCCATCGTGGGCGAATCCGGCTCGGGCAAGAGCGTTACCGCGCTGTCCATCATGCGGCTGGTGCCCAGCCCGCCCGGACGCATCGCGGGCGGCGAGGTGCTCTTTGAAGGGAAGGACCTTCTCAAAATGCCCGCCGCCGAAATGCGCGCCATCCGCGGAAACCGCATTTCGATGATCTTTCAGGAGCCCATGACGTCCTTGAATCCTGTGCGCACCATCGGCGACCAGATCGGCGAATCGCTCCGTCTGCACATGGGGATGAGCAAAAAACAGGCCGCGGAGCGCACGGTGGAGCTTCTGCGGCTGGTGGAAATCCCGGACGCCCATAAGCGGCTCAAGACGTATCCCCACCAGCTTTCGGGCGGCATGCGGCAGAGGGTCATGATCTGCATGGCGCTGGCCTGCACGCCCAAGCTCCTCATCGCGGACGAGCCGACGACTGCCCTGGACGTGACGATTCAGGCGCAGATTCTCGACCTCATCCGCAATCTGCGCGACCGGGAAAACGCGTCTGTTCTGTTCATCACCCACGATCTGGGCGTTGTGGCCGACATCGCGGATCGCGCGGTGGTCATGTACGCGGGCGAGATCATGGAAATGGGTGTGGTGCGCGAGATGTTCACAAATCCCCTGCACCCCTACACGCGGGGCCTTCTGGGCGCGATCCCGCGGCTTTCCACCCCGCGCGACCAGACGCTCTACACAATCCCCGGCATCGTTCCCGACCTTTCAAGACTGCCGGAAGGCTGCGTGTTCTCCACCCGGTGCGCGGAGTGCATGGACGTGGGCAGGGCCGCGCGGCCGCCGCTGAGGCGGTATCCCGACGGGCGCGAAGTGCGCTGTTTCAGGGCGGAAGGGGGCGAAATATGTGAGTAACGTATTGATTGAAGCAAAGAACCTTTCAAAGGTGTTCACCTCCCGCGGACCGGGTCTGGGCGGAAAGAAGCTCGACGTGCGGGCGGTCAACGACGTCAGCTTCCAAATCCGCGAAGGCGAGACGCTGGGCCTCGTGGGCGAATCCGGCTGCGGTAAGTCCACCACGGGGCGGCTTCTCATCCGGCTTCTGGACGCCACAAACGGAAGCGTCCTCTACCGGGGACAGGACATCACCAAATCGCCGGAGCGCGCCATGCGCAGCATGCGCAACGAGCTCCAGATCATATTCCAGGACCCGTATTCCTCGCTGAACCCGCGCATGACCTGTCAGGACATCGTGGGCGAGCCGCTTTACATCCACACGAAGATGAGCGCCGCCGCGCGCAAGGAAAAAGTGCGCGAGCTTCTGAACGTCGTGGGTCTTCCCGCCGAGTATGCGACGCGCTACCCCCACGAATTTTCCGGCGGGCAGCGCCAGCGGATCGGCATCGCCCGGGCCATCGCGCTCAACCCGAAGTTCATCGTGTGTGACGAGCCCGTCTCGGCGCTGGACGTGTCGGTGCAGAGCCAGGTGCTGAACCTCATCCAGAAGCTCCAGCGCGAGTATAACCTCACGTACCTGTTCATCGCCCACGGGCTCAACGTGGTCAAGTACATCTCCGACCGGGTGGGCGTCATGTACCTGGGTTCCATGGTGGAATTGAGCGGATCGGACGAAATCTACAAAAACCCCATGCACCCCTACACCCAGTCGCTCATCTCCGCCATCCCGGACACCGACCTCGACGCCAAGAAGGGCCGCATCATCCTCAAGGGCGACGTCCCTTCCCCCTCCAACCTGCCTTCCGGCTGCCCGTTCCACACGCGCTGCTGGCGGTGCATGGACATCTGCGAAACCGAAAAGCCCGCCATGCGGGAGGTCAATCCCCTCCACTACGCGGCCTGCCACCTGTACAACTGACAAGAAAGCGGCGCGGCTGACCGACCCACAAGGGT
>JAEYRW010000110.1 GCA_023435435.1 Bacillota bacterium
TTCGCCCGCTCTCGTACATCATGATCACCTCGCGTCGATCTCCGTTATATCATTCGACGCGAGCCCCGCTTTTTCCTTTTGGTCTTGTCAAGATTTTTTCCGGCCGCGTTCTCGGACACCCTGACCAAAAACCGCCTGATTGGGCGGTTTTTTTATGCACTGCTTACATAACCTCTATACATCTCCGTCGATGTGAACAGTGTGCCTGCGGGCATATTTGTGTTATTTCCCGCAAAATCCATCGTTTGCAAGCAAACTGCTCACATCGAAAATTCAGCGCTGTGAAACAACTTCGCCCCTTTCGGCTTGCCTGTTGAAATTATTTTAAAACCCTCATCTTTATATTGACGTTTTTCGATTTGGCGCATATAATATTCGCATCGAAATGTTTCAATTTGAGGTGATGGCATGGATTATTACTTGGAAAATACGAAGGTCTTTAAAGCGCTGGGTGATCCCAAGCGAGCCATGATTGTGGATATGCTTTCCTGCGGTGAGCTGTGTGCCTGTAACATCTTGGAGAGGTTCGAGATGTCGCAGTCTACGCTTTCCCACCACATGAAGCTGCTGCGCGCGTGCGGATTCGTCAAGGGCAGGGAGGAAGGCAAGTGGACTTACTATTCACTGGATGCGGAGGCCATTCAGAAAGCAATGCAGTTCCTTTGCGCCATCACCTCCGAAAAGGAAGATTGTATCTGCAGGGGGAAGGGTTCCATCAAATGTGAAGGGTGTGATCAGAATGTCTAAATGCTCTTGTTCCTCGGTGGGCTGCTGCGGGACTCCACAGCCGAAGAAGCCGATTTCCGTTGACTTTCTGTATCTGGATACGACGGTTTGCGGCAGGTGCCAGGACACGGAGACGGCTCTGGATGAAGCGGTTTCCAGCGTCGCCGTCGCACTGGATGCCGCCGGGTATGCGGTCACAGTCAACAAGACGAACATCGTAACGCGGGAATTGGCCATCCAGCACCGGTTTTTTAGTTCGCCTACCATCCGCGTCAATGGGAACGACATTGCTCTGGAGCTTCGAGAATCGGTTTGCGAGAGCTGCGGTGAGCTTTGCGGCGATACCGTGGACTGCCGCGTGTGGGTGTACAACGGCGTCGAGTATTCGGCTCCGCCCAGGGAGTTGATCGTGAACGCCATCCTGCGGGAAGTGTATAGCCCCGCGCAAGGCGAACCAGCGTGCGAGCCCTTTCAGCTTCCCGACAATCTGGAAACCTACTTCGTGGCAAAGGCACGTAAAGACGCAGTATGCGCGCCGGAATCTCCCCACCACCTTTCTCATTCGGATGATGATCTGCCTCATGAGAATGAAGGTCGACTTCCAATCCATCAAGAACGTTGGGAAGCAAATGGAGGCGGTTGATCGAAGGCAGTCCCCTCCGCGCGCCGGTGCCCGCCGCCATGACGCCGCAGGTGATGCTGCGTCGCAAACGGACGGCGGCATGATCCGCCGGATTTCCACCAGCCGCGATCCGCTTCGCTTGCGCTCCGGCACCGCGAATCCTCGCCAAGTATCAAAAAGGCACCGAGGTCATCGTTCTGAATACGGCCAATTCTTCCTGGTACGGCGCATCTTGTCCGGACGGCAAGCGTGGATACATGGCCTCGCAATCTCTGACCTATGTGCGCACCGTGGCCACGCCGAGGCAGGCATTCTTTCCATATGAAATTTACGGCCGTACATCTGGACGCTCTGAAAAGAACCTCCGCGATGGATGCCGCTTGAAAAAAACAGGGTTGACAAACCAGTAAAACCGTCGTATATTTAACTTAGTTAAATTACTGGACTCGGGGGAGGAACGCCGTCAATGAAGCGTGAGGACATCGCGGCAAAAATGCTTAGCGCAGCCAAAGAACTCGTCCATACCCATGGGTATGAAGCGATTACGGTGCGCGAGGTCGCGAAACGATCCGGCTGCACTTACCCGCTTCTCTACCATTATTATCACGACCTGGAGGGCTTTCTTTGGAAGCTGCGCATCGACATGATGGAAGATATGATTCGGGAACTGGAGGTGCCGCGCGGTGCGCCTGCGGAACCGCTCAGGGCTGCCCTGCTCCGCTATACGGCATATTTTCTTGACCATCCCAATGTATACCGCTTTTTCTACTTTCGCAGTTTCAAACGACCGGAAGCGAGCGACGATTATGCCGCCGTGGAAAGCAGAATCGTGCGGATGCGGACGCAGTATTTCGCCGATTTTTACGCTTCCCGGGGTCATCCGCCCCTCAGCGCGGAACGCGTGGCGAAGACGGTCGTTTTTGCGATTCATGGCATTCTGACACTGACGTTTTCCGCCAACGGAGAAATGGATCGGGAAGCTGCGTTTCGCGAGGAAAATGAACTGTTGGATCATCTGCTCGGTAAATCATAGACCATCGAAATGGAATCATCAATCATCGGCGCGGTATGCCGGCCTGAAAGGACTGATTTTATGCAGAAGAATACCGCCGAACAATTAAAGCAAGCGCCATTGACCCCAACAGGGCTGTATCGAACCGCCGGATGGCTGTCCCTTCTCATGCTGGCGTTGATCCCGATTCAAATTGTCCTGTTTGCGATCTATCCGCCGCCGGACAGCGCCGAGGGCTTCCTCATGCTCTATCAACAGAACAAACTTCTGGGATTGACGAGCCTGGATTTTCTGTATCTGCTCAACAGCGTCATCCTGATTTTCATATACCTCGCACTGTTTTTCCGGTTGTTCCGGGCCTTTCCGTCCCTCAGCGCCACGGCGCTGGCGCTGGGTCTGGTGGGAATTGCCTGCTATTTTCCGTCCAATCCCGCGTTTGAAATGCTCGCGCTGAGCGGGAAATATGCGGCCGCCTCCGCGGACAGTCAGACCATTTTGCTTGCGGCGGGGGAAGCGTTGATGGCGGGCTATACCGGCACAGCGTTCGTCGTGTATTACGTGCTCAACGCGATCGCGCTGATCCTTTACGCGGCCGCCATGCTGAAAAGCGCGCGCGAATCAAAGAAAATCGCCTGGTTTGGGGTGGCTGCCGGAATCCTGATGCTCGTTCCATCCTCCGCCGGGGCACCCGGCATGATCTTCTCCCTGGCCTCCCTCGTCCCCTGGGTCCCCTTTCTGATTTTGCTGGCGAAGGACTTGCTGGGCAACGCGCCATAATCCATGCTCCGGATCTCCTCACTCGCCGCGCTGTCCGACGAGACAGCGCGCGTCTCATGTTCCGCGCCATTCAATCCGCCGACGGCGGAGCCCGCCTGCGCCACCGCACAAAAAGAGGGGCCGCCTCTCTGGCGCGGCCCCTCCCATTGCCCTTCGTTCAGTCGTAGAGCAAAATGGCGATGTCCTCGTCGGTGATGTTCTCACTGTTATACCATTTGGAACCCGTGTCCACGTCCTCCACCGCCTGGCCGTCGGCCGCCTGAACCGCCAACTCGATGGCCTTGTATCCCATCTGATAGGGATCCTGGGTGACGGAGCCGAAGAACGCGCCGCTGGCAACCGCTTCCTTCTGGGTGCTGCCCGCGTCGAAGCCCACGACGTAGATGCCCTTGTACTTGCCGGTGGTCTTGTCAAGGTCCGTGGCGTCGTTGGTGGCGCTGATGACGCCGTTGACCGCGGACTGGTTGGCCGCGAACACCGCCACCAGGTTGTCCGTCATGAAGATCTGCGTGGCCGCCGCCTGAATGTCCGCCTGGCTGGTGGTCGGGGGAACCGTGACGACGATCTTCACCTTGGCCGGGTTTTCAGAGGGGATGGTCCAGATTTCCTGACCGGAAACGGACACGCAGCCCGCGAGGCCGTCAAGCGCCTCCAGCTGGGAAATCATCTCGGAAATAAAGCCGTCCACGCGCTGGACGATGGAGCCGCTTGTGGCGTCCTGGGCCAGCACGCCGATGACCGTGGGGGCGTCCTCGGTGCCCGCCAGCACGGCGGTCTGGAAGCCCGGGTCGGCCGCAAGGTTGGCGGCTACGTTGCCGCCGGCGTTCTCGTTGTTGGTGGCGGCGGTGGCGAGCACGGCGCCCGTCTCGTCGCCGGGGACGCCCGAGTCAAAGCCGATGACCGGAATGCCCTCTTCCTTGGCCTTCATCATGGCCTCTTCCAGGGACTTGGGGTCGCAGGCCGCCAGCACAATGGCGTCGGGCTTTTGGTTGATGGCCGCCATGACCTGCTCCACCTGCTGGGCCACGTTGCTTTCCGCGTCGGGGCCGTTGGTGGTGACGGTCACGCCCAGATCGGCGGCCGCGTCGAATGCGCCGGTGAAGGCCGCCTGGTAAAACTGGTTCTGGTAACTCTTGGAGATGACGATGATCGTCTTGTTGCCCTCCGCCACGGCACAGGCGGAGCCGAGCACCGCGGTCATGACCAGCGCGGCCGCCGCGATCAGGGATACCAACTTCCTCATGATTCTGCCTCCTGTTTTTTCTATTGACAAGCCCGGCCCAAAGCAGGGCCTGTATCCGTTTGTCAGGCGCTGCGCGCCTTGCGCGTCCGCACCACGTCCACCAGCACCGCCAGAAGCACCACCACGCCGATGAGCACCTGCTGCCACTGCACCGGGAGCCCCATGGACAAAAGACCGGTTTTTAAAACGCTGATGACGAACACGCCCAGAATCGTTCCCGAAAGCGTTCCGATGCCGCCCGCCAGGGAGGTGCCGCCGATGACGCACGCGGCGATGGCGTACATCTCCTGGCCGTTGCCCGTCTGGGGGGTGATGCTTGAAAATGTGGCCGCATAGATGATGCCGCCCAGTCCGCAGAAGAAGCCGTTGACGACGTAGACCGCCATCTTCCAATTGGAGGTGCGGATGCCGGAGAGCTCCACCGCTTCCTCGTTGGAACCCATGGCGTAGGTATTTCTGCCCAGCACCGTGCGGTTCAAAAGCACCCACGCGATCACGAAAAACGCGATCAGCCACAGCCCGCCCACGGGAAAACCGTTGTTTTTATAGACGAGGCGCTTGAACCAGCCATCCGGGGACATGAGGCTGGGGTAGGTCTGGGTCTGCACCTTGGCGATGACCGAACAGAAGCCCAGGGAGATAAACTGCATGCCCAGCGTGGCGATGAACGGCGGGAGCTTCAGCTTCCCAATGAGAAAGCCGTTGGCCGCGCCGAACAGAATGGCGGTCAGGAGCACCACGCCCAGGCACCCCAGAATGGGAAGCTTCCAGATGTTGTACGCCACGCCGCCGACCAGGGCGGAACCCACCATCACGGTGCCGGAGGAGAGGTCGATGCCCCCGGTCAAAATGACAAAGGTCGAACCGATGGCGAGAAACCCGATGTAATAGGATGAATCCAGAATGCTGATAAAGGTGTCAACCGTGAGAAAGTGCCTGCCGAAAAAGCTGAAAAACACGTACAGCACAGCCAGAGACCCCACCGCGATCAACTTTTGAAGTCCCGACTCCCCCAATAAACGCTTCCGTTCCATGGACCTCACGCCCCTCCCTGCGCCGTGGCATACGTCATGATTTTGTGTTGGTTCGCCGCGGCGATGTCCAATTCGCCGGTGATTTTACCCTCGCACATGACGATCACCCGATCGCTCATCCTGAGAATTTCGGTCAGATCCGAGGAAATCATGATGATGGACTTGCCCTCGTCCGCCAAACGCCGCATGAGCCTGTAAATCTCCGCCCGGGCGCCCACGTCGATGCCCCGGGTCGGCTCGTCGAAAATCAGGATGTCCACATTTTTGAGGAGCCACTTGGAGATGACGACCTTCTGCTGGTTGCCGCCGGAGAGCTTCTTCACCGTCTGGGAAACCGACGGCGTCTTGATGCCCAGCGCGTCCACATAACGCTGGGTGGCGGCCCTGCACTTGCGCGCCCGGACAAACCCCCACCGGGAGAGGGTCCCATAGGAGGGAAGCGCGGTGTTGTCCGTCACCGACACGCCCAGCACGAGCCCGTAGCGCTTTCGGTCCTCCGAGAGGTAGCACAGGCCGCTTTTGATGGCGTCCGAAGGATGGCGGATGCGGCGGGGCACGCCGCTTATGAGGATTTCGCCCGCCTCCAGGGGATCCGCGCCGCACAGAAGGCGCATGGCCTCCGTCCGACCCGCGCCCACGAGGCCTGCAAACCCCAGTATCTCTCCTTTTCTCAGGGAGAAACTCACTCCGCGCACCTTGCGGGAGCTCAGGTTTCGAACCTCCAGAACCACCGGCGCGTCCGGCGGAACGTCGCTTTTTTTCTTGGGCTCCTCCGTTACCTCCCGGCCGATCATCAGCTGTACCATGTCCGGAATCTCCAGCTCGCCCGCCGGATAGGTGCCCACGTACGCGCCGTCGCGCATGACGGTCACCCGATCGGCAATCCGCTTGATCTCGCCCAGCCGGTGGGAGATGAAGACGACGGAAACCCCCTTGTCCCGAAGGGCCCGGAGCTTCGAAAACAGATCCTCCGCCTCCGCCTCGGAAAGGGCAGCCGTGGGCTCGTCGAGGATCAGAACCCGCGTGGACTCATAGGACATGGCCCGGGCGATCTCCACCATCTGGGCCTTGCTCACCGGCAGGTTTTTGAGAAGCTGGGTGGGCGAAACCTGCATGTCGAAGCTCTCGATGAGCTTTTGTGTGCGCCGGTTGATCCCCTTGTCGGAAAAGAAGAACCCCCGCGCCTCCCGGCCGATGAATATGTTCTGCGCCACGGTCAGATCGTTCATCATGTTCAACTCCTGATGGACGATGGAGATGCCCGCGCGCTGAGCGTCCCGGATGGAATGAAACCGGACAGGCTTCCCCATGAACAGGTACGTGCCCTCATAGTTCGCGTAAATGCCCGTCATGATTTTGACAAGGGTTGATTTCCCCGCGCCGTTTTCGCCGATGAGCGCGTGAATCTCACCCTGCCGGAGTGAAAACTGGCAATGGTTGAGCGCGTGAACGCCGGGAAAGCTCTTGTCGATCTCCCGCATTTCGAGAATCACTTCCTGGCTCACCCTACTCCCCCTCCCTTAAATAAACTGACCGTTTCGCCATGGAATCCGTCTCATTTTTCGGCGTTTCGATGGATTCATTATAACAAAATGACGCCCGGCCTTCACCTGCCAAGCATCACAATCTTTCCGTTTCAATTAACATGCGGCTCATGACAATCGTCATTGATTCATATAGGCATTGACTTCCCGATGGAGGATCACCAGGGAGGCGCGGATGTCCTTCTCGCTTTTTAAAACATCCGAAATGCCCCGGTCCACCATGCGCGCCGCCTCCTCATAGCCCTCAAATTTGGGTGCGGCCACGCATTTTTCCATCACATCGCACAGAAAATCCGCCTCCGTCCCGGACGCCACAACGGCCCGCAGGGGCGAGACGACCCCCAGTTGCGCGGCCACCTGGGACTGGGTCTCTTCGTCCGACACCAGCATCTTCAAAAATTCCCAGGCCAGTTCCTTCTGGGCGGTGCGGGCGCTGATGCCGATCTGGAGAGAATCCACCCGGGCAATGTTGTCCCCCTGAGGCCCCGCGGGCATGGAGACGCACGTCCATTGGCAGCCGGAGGGCGGGGCAAAGCTGCCCCGGGCGTAGTCCGCGTAGGAAACGGGAGAAAAGGCCACCTGACCGCCGGAAAACGCCAGGTCCGTGACCAGATTGCCCCGGGAAAGTGCGTAAAGGAAGTTGACGCTGTTGATCATGCGGTTGGCGTCCAGGCCGTTTTCCAGTCCCGTCTCATTGAAGACCGTCGCGCCATTTGCGTAGGCCGCGTCCTCCCACGTGTAGCCGGACACGCCGAAGCGATCCAGAACGCCGTCCCTGTCCGCGTCCCGGGTCACCAGCCGGCAGATGGCGTGAAAGTCGCTCCACGTCCAGCCGTCCCCGGGCAGGGTGAGGCCGCGCTCGGCCAGGAGCGTCTCGTTGACGCACATGAGCGTGGGCACGGCCTCGTAAGGCAGCGCGTACTGGGTGCCCCCGAACGTCCCGGCCGCCAGGGGCGCGGGAAAATAGGCGCTTTGGAAAAAAGTCGGGTCGTCCTCCATAAACCCGGTCAAATCCATGAGCGCCCCCCGGGCGGAGAGCATATTGAAGTCCTCGTTGGCGACGAAGAAAACGTCCGGCTCATCGCCGCTCAGGTATCCCTCCGCCAGCCATTCGGCGTAATCCCTTTCCAGAATTCCGCTCTCAAACGTCACCCGAACCCCGGGATGGGCCGCCTCAAACCGGTCGATTGCCTCCCGGACAACCTCGGTGGCGGCGACGTTTGATTCCCCCCAATAGCCGTCTATGAACATGCCGAACCGCAGCGTCACCGGCGGTCGGGGCGTGAGGCGGAAGCCGAACAGGAAAAGAACGCCCGCGACGAGGAGCGCGCCCTTGGCGAGGCGCAGCCTATTCCTGCCCATTGCCTTGAAAGCCCTCCGCCGCCACGCCCGTCTGCACCGCCCAGATGGCCAGCTGGGTACGGTCGCGCAGGTCGAGCTTGCTCAAAATCCCGCTCAGATAGTTGCGCACGGTACCCTGGGAAAGGTAGAGGGTCTCGGCGATCTCCCGGGTGGAAAACCCCTGGCCCACCAGCCGGATGATCTTCCGTTCCAGCTGACCCAGCTCCTCCACCCCGGCGTTCTCCACCTGCACGGCGAGGTTCGCGCGGGCCATTTTGGAAAACAGAACCACGAGCTTCGAGAGGATGTCCGCATTGAGCATGGCGCTTCCCTCGTGCACCTTGCGGATGGCCTCGGTGAGCCTGTCGATGGAGGTTCCCTTGAGCAGGTACCCGCTCGCGCCGTCCCGGAGGGCGCCGTAGACGTATTCCTCGTCGTCGAAGGTGGTGAGGATGATGATCTTCACGGCGGGATACTTCTCCTTCACGGCGCGCGTGGCCTGAATGCCGTCCATCTTTGGCATGCGGATGTCCATGAGGATCACGTCCGGACGGTTCGCCCGCACGGAATCCAGCACCTGCGCGCCGTCCTCCACGGCGTCCGTGATGACGAAATCCGTCACCGCGCCCAGCACGATTGCCAGGCTCTGACGGATGAGCTCCTGGTCGTCCGCGATCAGAATCTTTATCATGCTCCGTCCCCCCATCGAATCGGTATGGTCGCCGCGACAGTGAATCCCGCGTCGCCGCCGTATTCCAGCGTTCCGCCCAGAAGCGCCACGCGTTCCTCGATGTGGCGCAATCCGAAGCCCTTGACCACGTGGGCGCAGCCGGCCCCGTCGTCCCGCACCCGAACGACCAGCGCCCCGCCCTGCCGTTCGATGGAAATGTCCACCCGCGTCGCCCGGCCGTGGCGAATGGCGTTGGTGATGCCCTCCTGAATGAGCCGGTAGATGACTTCCTCTTCGTCCTGCTGAAAGCGCAGCGCGCCGAAACGGTTTTCAAAAAAGATCCGGGTTCCCGAAACCGCCTCGGCATCCCGGGCAACCGACAGGAGGGCCGACTCCAAATCGCCCAGCTCCAGCGCGTCGGGCCGAAGCGCCTCCACCGAGCGCCGCACGTCCCGGATGCCCTTGCGCGCCACGTCGCCGATGAGGTTCAGCTGGCCCTTCACCGCCGCGGGGGACCTGTCGAGGAGGGTCAGGCAGGCATCGATCCCCGCGACGATGCCGGTGAGCGCGTGGCCGAGGGTATCGTGGATCTCCCGGGCGACCCGGTTGCGCTCCCGGGTGCGCGCGTTGTTCTCCGCCTCCGCCGCGTAGAGCTCCAGGCGGCGGTTCGCCTCCCTGAGGCGACTGTTGGCGTCGTCCAGCGCGCGGTTTTTGAGGCTCATCCGCTCCTTTTCCAAAAACTGAATGCGGATCATAAACACCATGTAGAGCAGGAACAGGAGGATGTTCAGGGAGGAAAGCGCGCTTTTCATGGTAATCAGCAGCGTGCGCATGCCGCCGTTGTAGTAGGCGAGGTAGGTGTCGATGGAGATGGCGGGGGCGAAGTTCGAGACGACGCCAAACCCGGTGGCAATGTAAAACAAAAACAGTACGGCGAAAAAGGCGATGCGGGTGCGGGTGTTTTTCCAGTAGGCCATGAGATCCGCGGCCACCAGCAAAATGACGCTGTTGTCGTTGAATTCCAGGGCGCGGATCACCACCAGGGACAAAAGCAGCTCCGCCGCCCCCAGAACCAGAAAGCGGGACTCCCGCGCGGATCCCTTGCCCCTGTACCGGGTGAGAAACAGGAGGGCAATGTAGGAAAGCAGCGCGAAGACGGGGGGCTTCCACGGCACGGCGGGAAGTTTGTCCACCCGCGCAAGGAATTCCCGCGCCATGAACGCGTCCGAGACCCGGCGCGTCACCGCGACCACGATTCCGCACAAAAGACAGATGATGAGCAGATTGATGCTCTTCATCAGCGCCCGCATGGCGCCGGGCGTCCTGCTGTCGACCATGCGCTCTCCCACGTCCATCACCGCCACTTGTCGATGTCCGCCCCGGCCACCGTCTGACGCGTCAGAAGCTGCGTGGGCACCATGATGTCCCGCTCCGCCTGCCCGCCGGAAAGAAGCGCATACATGGCACGGGCGGCGCGGCTTCCCAGCTCCACCGGCAAAAGCGTCGCCACCACCAGCACTTCCCCGTCCTTAATCATCGCCTTCACCGCGGGACTGCCGCCCATGCCCACCAAAACGACGTCTTCCATGCCGCCGGCCTTGAGCACCGACGCGACCGCGCACATGGAGACGTCGCTTGGCGCGAACACCGCGTCGAAGGAAACGCCCCCCGCGATCCATTCCTCCATGGCGGACGTTGCCGACTCGGTCCGCTCCTCACACAAAACCCGCCCGACGACGGAAAACCCGTCCCGGGCGGACAGACTGCGCGCAAAGCCGTTTATCCGGTCGGCCGCCGCCTGATCGTCCGCGTATTCCATCAGCAGGACGCGCGCGCCGGACACCTGCTCCGCCAGATAGCGTCCCACCTGCGCTCCGGCATCCTCATCGTCGTATGCCACGCGGCAGTCCGCGCCGTCCGCGCCCGCCGGACAGCCGTCCAGCACCACGACGCGGATCCCCCGCGCGCGGGCGGCCGCCAGCACGGGCGCCGCCTCCGTCCAATCCACGGGCGCGACAAACAGCCCCCTGGCGCCGCGGTCGATCAACAGACCGATCTGTTCGTTCTGTTCCGCCTGACTCATGAGCGCGTCCCGGGCAATGAGCACGTCGCCGTTGCCCACCACGACGGAGTCGATCTTTTCATTGAGCGCCTCATAGTACGCGTTTTCAAGACTCGGATAACACGCGCCGATGATGACCAGATCGTCCGCCTCGTTCTCGTAAAAGCCGTTCCGGGTGAGCGCGCCCACAAGCAGCAGCACGACGACCGCGTTGACCGAGAACAGAAGGGCATATAATATCAGCTTTCTCATCGCATCCTCGCGTCCCACGTAAAAATTGCGTATGCTTTCAGCATCAGTGTACCACCGTCGGCGCCTTCGATCAAGGGCATTTCAAAAGCACACCGCACAGCACGCAATTTCCTCCGGGCAACGCCGTGCAAGCTCTGCGCGCGATTGCGTTTGCGCGCCTTCGCGGCGACGATGTCCCGCTTGTGTTAATTTCTTATTTCTTCCTTGACATGCCTGTATTCCAGGCATACAATGATTTTGCACAATTTAATTGTTGACAATTTATACGTGAGGTGTCTTTATGTCCGTCTACGATTTCGGGTATACGTCGATGGAGAACCATTCGGTTCCCATGTCCGAGTACAGGGGAACTGTGACGCTCATCGTCAACACGGCCAGCAAATGCGGCTTTACGCCGCAGTACAAGGGGCTTGAGGAACTCTATCAGAAATACAGGGATCGCGGATTCGCGGTCATTGGTTTTCCGTGCAATCAGTTCATGGACCAGGAGCCGGGAAGCGACGAGGAAATTTCCGCGTTCTGTTCGGTGCGCTACGGCGTAACCTTTCCGCTGTCCCAGAAGGTGGATGTCCGGGGAGAAACCGCCATCCCGCTCTATCGCTGCCTGACCTCCCAAAAAGGCTTTGAGGGGCTCGGCAAGGGAATGAAGGCCAAAACGATGGAACTGATGCTCCGGGCCAAGTACAAAAGCGACTATGCCGACGAACAGATCAAATGGAACTTTACCAAATTCCTGATCGACCGGGATGGGACCGTCGTCGCGCGCTACGAGCCCACCGTCGAGCCGGAGGACATTGCCGGCGACATTGAAAAACTGCTGTGATGGGAGGACGAAGCATGAATCGGGTTGTGTACTTCTCCAGAGGCGGCAATACGAAGGCGCTTGCCGCCGCCATTGCCCGGGGCGCGGGCGTTTCCGCCGTGCCGGCGGGACAGTTCCATGCCCCGGAGAGCGCCGGAATCCTGTTTGTCGGCGCGTCCATCTACGCGGGACGCATCGATGGAAAGCTGCGCGAATTTCTCGCGGAACTGAAGCCGTCCCGGGCAAAGCGCGCCGTTGTGTTTGGAACGTCGGCAGGCAGGAAAACGGCGCTGTCCGAGATCAAGTCGATCCTCGAACCGCACGGCATCGCGGTTTCGGACAACGAATTCCACTGCAAGGGCGCATTCCTGCTGGCCAATCGCGGACTGCCAAACGCGGAGGATTTGAAGCGGGCGGAGGAATTTGCCAGAGCGGAGTGCGCCGATGAACGATGACATTCTGAAGCTCGAAAACCAGCTCTGCTTTCCGCTTTACGCCGCCGCCAAGGAGGTCGTGAACCGCTACAAGCCATTCCTCGACGAAATCGGCCTGACCTATACGCAGTACATCGCGATGATGGTGCTGTGGGAGCGCAAGACCATCGGCGTAAAGGCGCTGGGCAAGCACCTGTATCTTGATTCCGGCACGCTGACGCCCCTTCTGAAGCGGCTTGAGCGCAAGGGCTTTGTCCGCCGCGAACGTTCCGGCGACGACGAGCGCGCGGTCAACATCACCATCACCGGGGCTGGGGAGGCGCTCAAGGAAAAGGCCATTGAAGTGCCGGGCAAAATGCGAAAGTGCATGCCGCTTTCCCTGGAGGAAGCCGGAACGCTCTACAAACTTTTGTATCAGCTTCTGGAAAACTTCGGCTGCGCGGAAGAACGGTCAAACGCCACGGACGACTGATCGAGGATTGAAACTGAAAAACCGATGGAGCGTGGGCAGGGACGCTTCTTATTTCCTCACCCACTACGCCAAAGCACGCCAAAGCATATTATAGGATGACCCAATATCCTCCACGATTTCAAAATTATGCTTGACGTACAGCTGGTACGCGACATTACTCTTGGTGACACACAAACTGATTTGCGAAATATGATTCCCTCTCGCAACCTCTTTTATGGATTCGATTAATTTCCCGCCAATGCCCTGACGTCTGTACGCAGCGGCAACGCCAATCACTAAAACGGGAATATCCTTTGAAAGATAGCCCCTTATATTAACATCATCATTCCAATACCGCAGAAATACGGCACCCGCTTTTACGCCGTCAATTTCGGCAATGACGGCTGAATCGCCCTTTCTTTTTCCGAAATCCTCCAGGATGTGTTTCGTATAATCATATGACAAACCTTCTTCCAGCGATGGTCTGTCGTCTATTCTGCTCCAGAAAACAGCCTCAAACAGCATTTCTCTAAGAAACCGGTCATCCTCACCGGTATATGCTCTGCAATGATTCATTTCCTTCCTCCTTTTCAGTTGCATTTTCCAGCGCTTCCTCTTTTCCGTTCCGCCGGAAACAGCGCGCACGCGAAGCATCCATTCGGCAACGCCCCGAAGGCGTTTCTTTTTGTGGTGAGCCGTATCAGGAATCAGCGCCCCATCCGTATCGCCCTTCAAAAAAATCAGACAAGGCCGTGATACACCGCGACGGCGAGCCCGAGAATGCGCACGTTCAGCGCGTCCTCCTCGCGGAATGTCATGGGCGCGTACCTCGGATTTTCCGCGACGAGGGTGATCCCGTCCCGCGCGTGGTAGACCCGCTTGAGCGTCGCCTCGTCGTCGATGGAGACCGCCGCGATCTGCCCGTCCAACACATCGGGCTGAGCGCGAATGAATACGATGTCCCCGTCGCAGATGCTCGCGCCCGTCATGCTGTCCCCCTTCACCCGCAGCGCGAAATCACAATGAACATCCTCCTCGGCGGTCAGATAGACGTCGCGCTGCTCGTCCGCGAAGATCGGCACCCCAGCCGCAATCTCTCCCAGGAATGGAATGCTCTTTTTCCGGACCGGAAGAATGTTTTTGATTCCGTCGGACCTGACTCCCTGATTTCCAATGCCCCTGTGCACGCCGGGTATGGCCGCGAAGGGGTCCTGCGGGACGGGCTCCGGATTGTCCGTGCTTCCCATCAGATAGTCGAGTGAAACGCCAAAAAAAGCCGCGTACCGGTTCGCAATCTCGACGCTGGGCGTACGGACGCCTTTCTCGTAGCGACTGATGACCTGCTTTGATGTGCGCAATGCCTGCGCAAGCGTCTCCTGTGTCATCTGCCGCCGCTTTCGCAGCCGCGCAAGCCTCTCCCCAAATGCGGACATAAAAATCACCTTTCGCCCTTTCCGTCTCATTTTATCACGCATTGTCACCGAACGCAACCCGGTTCTTCTTCGTTAAGTTAATTAATGATTAAATAATATCCAATTGGTTGACAAAGAGGCTGCCCACCGATTACACTTGTCGCATATCCGATTGGGCAACACAAGTTGCTCATTTGGATACACAATGAATCTGGCGCACGGGCCAGGCAAAATGGGAGGAGAAGGCATGAACAAGGTTTATCTTTCGGGGGTGATCGTGGAAAACCCGACGCTCATCACCACGGAGCAGGGCGCGACGCATCTCGTTTTGAACCTGTCGGTTTCGCACAGGAACAAGGCGGGCATCAAGAGTGAGCTCTACCGCGTCAACGCGTGGAACAACGCGGCGATCTGGGGAAACACGAATCTGCGGCGGGGTCAGCACATCATGGTACAGGGTTACCTGAGCCAGCGGCCCGCGCGGGGCGAGGGCGAAACCGCCTTTGACGTGGACGTGACGGCAGAGGAATTCTTCACGGGTTCCCGTGTGGCGGCGCCGACCGAGGCGGCCCAGGCTCCTGCAATCGTCGAAGATCAACGCGCGTCGTGACGCCGTCCACAGAAAGGGGGTGACTGAAAAAACGGCGAACGGACGACTGTGATACATATTCTTTCGCGCTTTTGCGCATTACCTTTTTTTGCTGGAATTGGCCCATTGTGCGGCAATCGCGGAAACATTGGGAGGAAAGAATATGGAATTGGAAAACGCAAGGGCAATCTATCTGGCGGAGAATTTTGAACGGGCGGCGGGCGCGGAGGTCGAGGAAAGGCGCGACCGGTTCACCAAGCACTACGATTTGGGCGGCGGCCGCTTCCAGGCGGTGACGTACGCGCGCCCAGTCCACTACAGGGACGGCGACGGTACCTGGGCGGAAATCGACGCGCGGCTCGAGCCGGACGAGAGCGGCGCGCGGTTCAGGACGCGCGCGGGCGAGGCGACGATATCCGTGGCGCGCGACGCGGACGCCGACGCCCTGGTAAAGATCGAGCACAAGGGCCGGACGCTCTCGTGGCAGTTCGAGAAGGCGGCGAAGGACGTCGCGCCCGACGTCGTCGCGGACAATAACCTCGCCCTAACGGCGGCGCGCATGGCCTCGACCGAGACCGCCCAGGACGCGCGCATCCGGGAAGGTGTTAAGTCGTCCCGGGTGACGTATGCCGAAATCGCGGACGGCGTGAGCGCGGTATATGACATCGAAGGAAGCTGCGTCAAGGAGAACATCATTGTGGGCGGCGCCGACGCCCTTTCAAACGCCGCGCTGCTTCTGCCGGATACGTACGATTACGCGGTCATGGAGGATCAGAGCGTCCAGGTTCTGGACAAGGCGGACGGCGCGGCGCTGTTCCGGTTCGCGTCGCCCGTGGTCTGGGACAGCGCGGACGAGATTCGGAAGGACGGTGCGGCGGTGCGGCTCACGCCCCTCAGCGGGTATGTCCGGCTGGAATACGTCCTCGGCGAGGAATTCCTGAAGGAAGCCGTCTACCCCATCACCATCGATCCGGTGGTCGAGTTCATCCTGTCCGACACAAGCGTGCAGGACACCTACATCTGGGAAGCCAACAAGAGCACCAATTACGGCGGCGTCTACATGATGCGCTGCGGCGAAGGGTCGGGCGGCGAGAGCATCGGCCTTGTGAAGTTCAACAAGCTCGTGCGCCAGCGCGCCTCCGACACGATCATTTACGCCGGGCTGCGCCTGTTCCCGGACAACTATCAGAGCGCCACCGAGTACATGGCGGTCTACCCGCTGAACCATCCGTTCGGCGAATACAAGGCCACCTGGAACAAGCCGGCGGTGGACGCGAACGGCAACGCCGTCACGATGGATCTTTCCGACTTCATCGGCTCCGACATCCTCGATTACGTAACCACAACCAACGTCACAAGCCAGCTCTTCGACATTACGAACATCTACCGCACCTGGTACCAGAAGGATTCCGGCGGCAATTCGCGCAATTTCGGCATCGCCATCCGGTATCCGTCGGGCACCAGCACCAGCAAGTATGTAGAGTACAGCGCCTCGACCTACAGTCCGTCTGTTGCGCCCCAGATGGTGGTCAATTACGTTTCCCACGCGGGCAGGGCGGGCTGGTGGCAATACGAGGATCAGGGCATCGGGCGCGGCGGCACGGCGAGCGTGGACATTTACAACGGCAACCTCGTCTATCGCCACCAGGACACGGCCATGAACGGCAACCTCATGCCCGTTTCCGTCACCCATACTTACAACTCCTGCCTTTCCTCCGGCAACGAGGTCGGCTGCGGCATGGGCTGGCGCACCAGCGCGCACCAGTCGGTTTATCTGAAGACCGTGAGCGGCCAGAGCTTCTACGTCTGGACGGACGGCGGCGGCACCGAGCACTGGTTCAAGATCAGCGGTTCCCAGCCCTACGCGGACGACCAAGGCATGAAGCTGAAGCTCAGGACCTCCGGCACCACGCTGACCATCGAGGACAAGGGCAACAACGTAATGACCTTCACAAAGCCCACCAGTACGGCGAAGAACTACGTCGATCAGGTTAAGGACGCGTGCGGAAACACCGCGGCATACGTGTACGCAAGCGGCCTTTTGAAGTCGGTCAAGGACGGCGCCGGACGCACCACCACGTTCAACTATTCCGGCGGACTCCTTTCGAACATCACCGCGCCCGGCTGTCCCGTCGTCAATTTCACCTATACGGGCAGCCTGCTCACGGGCATTACCTACGGTGACATCACAGGCGGTACGGTCATTGCCTACGAATCTGGTACAAACATGCTTGTGAGCGCGACGAACTTCGACGGCGTGGGTGTGTCTGTGACATACGCAGCCGCGGGATCGTTCGACGCGGCGTGTATCGACGACTACGCCGCGCAGCAGCGAAGGGTCACCTCCATGGAGCTCAAGAACGGCGCGACCCGCGGCGCGAAGCGGCTGTTCGAGTACGGCGGCTGCGTGACAAAGGTGACGAGCGTGACGGGCACGAGCTCCGACGCGGGCAAGGCGCTCACCTATCAGTTCAACGACGCGGGCAACGTCGTGTGCGTGATGGACGAGCTTGGCTTCGCGCAGTTCACGGAATTTTCCAACGCCGCCGGCCAGGAAAACACGCCCACCGCGGGTTCCGTTCTGCGGAAGGCCGTCATCAACAAGGTGCCGAACATTGGCTTCAGCGGTTCGGAGTGGGCGGAAACCCTCAACGGCGGGTCCATCGATCAGGTGACGAACGTAACCTGTCTGTCCATGTCCAGTTCGAAGTTTGTCGTCGCGGCATCCGGAGAAATGGTAAGCTCCATCAGCGTACCGCTCCAACAGTCCGGACCCTACACCTTTTCCGCTTACGTCAAGACGACGGGCGTGACGGGCAACGGCGCGTTTCTGCGCGTTGTGGCCAACGGAACGACCTACGAAAGCCGAAAGGTCACAACTTCCACAGCGGACATGAGCGGCGGCCCGGCGGCGGATGGCTGGGACAGGCCGTCGATTACGTTCGATTTCACCTACGGCAGCGCAACCTCCGTCACCGCAGCACTCGTCGTTTCCGGCTCCGCGGGCACGGTGTACTTCTCCTGTCCGCAGCTGGAGGAGGGCGTCATTGCCAACCGACCGAACCTGCTGCGCAACGCGGACTTCACGCGCATCACCACCAACAACGACGGCACCACCGCGCGCAAATTCCCCAAGTCCTGGACGGCCAGCAGCGGCATCACCACATCCACGAAAAACGGCATCCTGACCTCCGGACACGGCATGCCGGCCGCGCTGCGCGGAAACGCCCTGCGGGAAGTCAGCGCGCCGACGCGCGACGCGGTCTCATTCGTTCAGGATGTGCCTGTTTACGGAAGCAGCGGCGACGTGTTCGTGGTGGGCGGTTGGCTGAATTCCCACTCGGTGGCGCACGGCGGTGCCAACAACGCACCCGGCGTCGCTTACCGCTTCCGGAAGAGCGACGGATCAACTTGGGATTCTTGGCGTTATCTCGAAGCCAACCGCGAATGGGTCGGCTGGCAGTTTGCCTGCTGGGCCATCAAGGCGCCCTTGAATTACACGTTCATGCAGTATTCCCTGCACTATGCGCGCAACAACTCCACCTGCATGTTTAGCAACATGTTTTTGCACCGGGAACAGTTCGGCAACACATTCGTTTACGACGCGGACAAGAACGTCGTCTCCGCCTCGACGCGCGCGGGCGAAAAGTCGAACCTGGAATACGATTCCTTCGACAACCTCACCAGCTACGTACGCCCGGGCGCGGCAACGACGGATAAGTTCCTCGTGACCTACGGCTCCACCGACGATGACAGGAAGAAACACCTCGTCCGGACCTCAGCCACGCCCAAAGGGGTCAAGGCGGAATACACGTACGACACAAAGGGGAACCTGACCAAGGCCCTGAACCGCAAGACAAGCACCGAGTCCGTCATCGGCGCCAAGACCGGATACAGCTCGAGCATGAACTACGCAACCTCATCCACCGACGCGCGGGGATACGCGGTAACCAAGTCCGTCAATGAGACGACGGGGCTCACGGCCTCCGTCACGGACCCGGCGGGCGCAGCCGTCGGCTACACCTACGACAATTCCAAGCGCGTGACGGGCGTCTCCTGCGCCACCGGCGGCAAGACCTACAAAAACGCGTACACCTACCAGAACGACCGGCTCAAGACGGTCTCTCACAACACGACATCCGATACCGCCACCGACGTGACCTACACCTTCGGCTACGACGCGCTGGGGCGAAAGACCACGGTACAGGTGGGCAGCCAGACGCTCTCGACCAACGTGTACGCCACCGACCGGAGCTCTCTGCTCAAGGAAGTGCAGTACGGGAACGGCGGAAAGACGAAGTACGCCTACGATGAATTCGACAGGCTGACCAAGATCGCCTATGACTCCGCCAATGTGGACACCGTCCCGCGCTTCACCCACGAATACGGGGCCAACGGCAAGGTAGCCAGGGTTACGGACAACCAGTTGAAATACGTCGTCAGCTACGAGTACGACCTGGCCGAACGTCCGCTTCAGACCGACATGCGCTACACCAACGGCACACCCATGTACCGCACCACGCTCAAGTACGACAAGCTGAACCAGCTGAAGTCGCTGACGGAGATTCTGGGAACGTCGTCGAAGTACGTAACCACATACGGCTACGACGAGGACGGACGCACCACGCAGACCGCTTTCGGGGACACGACGCACAAGGTGGACTATGTCTACGATTCCAACGGGCGGACGAGAACCCGCACGGTGACGAACGGGAGCAACACCTACGCCAGCACGTACAGCTACACCGCGGGCAGCACCTCGCTGTACGGTTCGGCGGCGACCTCCTCCCTGATCTCCGGGATTGGGCAGGCGGGCATAGCGTTCGCGTACACCTACGACAGCCGCGGGAACATTGTCAGCGAGAAACGCGGCACCCCGACAACGACTTACGCCTACGACGGGATGGGGCAGCTGACCCGGGTGAATGATCCCAACGACAAGACCGCCTGCTCCAATGGCACCACATGGGTATACGCATACGACCGGGGCGGAAACATGACGTCCGCCACACGGTACGAGTATACAACCGGTACGCCGAGCGCCAGTCCCGTCATCACGACCTATGCCTACGGCGACAGCAACTGGAAGGACAAGCTCACCGCGATCAACACGCAGACCGTCCAATACGATACCATGGGAAACATGACAAACGACGGAACGCACGCAAACACCTGGGAGCACGGCAGACAGCTGAAGCAGACGGTGAAGGGCGCGAAAACGGTGGGGTATCTGTACTGCTTTGGCGGAACGCGGACGCACAAGAATGTGACCGAGAGCGGCGTGACCACGACGACGTACTATAGGTACAACGGGAATCTGCTCACAAACTGCTCCAGAAGCTCGTACGGACAGCACTTCTTCTACGACGCGCAGGGCCGTCCGGCGATGGTGAAGTTCACGAGCAGCGGAACGGCGGCGTACTACACGTACGTATACAATTTGCAGGGAGACGTGGTGGGACTTCTTGACAGCGCCAACAACTTGGTAGTAGAATACAGATACGACGCGTGGGGCAAGCCGCTCTCGACCACGGGCACGCTGGCGGGCACCCTCGGCAAGGAGAACCCGTTCCGATATCGCGGGTATCTGTACGACGAGGAGACGGGGTATTACTATCTGAGGAGCCGGTATTATGATCCGGGGCTGAGGAGGTTTATCAATGCGGACTCTATCTTGGGGCAATTGGGCAAGCAATTAGCACACAACTTATATACTTATTGCTACAATAACCCTATTATCTTGTCCGACACTTCAGGTTCAGTGCCAAGTTATAGCACATATGAGACCGACACTGGCGGTAGTGGGTATCACTCTCCCGGCTGGTCGGATTATATGGCGAACCCTACCAAATGGGATGAGCAAAGTCCAAGAAATAAGTTGAAGAAATGGACAAATTGGATTGGGCAAGAAATACTAGAAGCTTACCGAGCTGGAACGCAAGGGGACATTATTTCTGCACAATTACAGGCAGTTGCTGCAGAGAACTTGGTTAACAACACGAAAAAGCTCGCCGAACAAACAGCGAGTAAAATACACGATGTCATGGATTGGAAGATAACAAAAATATTTAAGGGTATGGCAGGTTTTGTTTGGGGAGTGTATAAAGGGATACAATCTACAATAATTGCTACAGCAGCTGTAGCTACCCCTTTTCCTGGCATCAGTGAGGCTGCCGCATTGGGGTTTGCAGCAAAAGCTGGATATCATTTTGGAAATGCGCGCAAAAATCTCGAGGATGTTCTTAATATATTATTCTTTAATAAATAAAATTCAGAAAGGTGTGGTTTATATTATATCATCATTGTACATACTTATATCATTCATTAAATACTGCTTGGATGATTATCCGACATATAAGCATTATAAGGAGCAACCAACATACCAGAACTATAGCCATGAGCAATTATGGGGTAAAAAAGGTCTTCGACGGTTTTACAAGGTAGGATTTTATATCGCAACCATAAATTTGTGCATTTGCTGTTTCTTACTTTTGCTTAAGTGTTTTGGAATAATTGGATGGTGGTAGTCTTTCATAATTACAGAGACATATTAATCTGGTTTAGGCTGCCTGTGGCAATCATAGGCGGCCAATTTTTTAGCACTCGTTCCTTCCCAGAGAGCAGTAAATATAACAACTACGTCAAATACATCGTCCGCTTATTCTAGCTGCAGACACGATAAATTCAGCATACTCTCATCATATCGGAAAATTGGTCGATGCAGAAGGGAGCATTGGACTAAGAGGTGAATATCTTATTGATTGGGGATATGCTGCGCAACCTTGGATGCCAGGAGACTTGGAATCAGATATATCGAGCTGGTATGGGCAAATTGAAAGTGTGGAGTTATATTAAAAGGAGATGATTATACTTGCGGAAGGTTTTACGTATAATCGAATAAAAATCTATATTTTCGTAGTTTCCATATTTATCTTGCATTTTTCTGGAACCTATTTAGATGAAAGACTAATGCAGATTCTGTTACTGCTTAATATACTATTTATCGCATTAAAAATAACTCAATTTTTCAATAATCGACAAGCATAAAACCATTCTTACTTAAGTCCGTCCCAGAATTTGTGTAAAGTGAAAGCGGCAAATAGGACCCCGGTTATGAGAGGGTGGAGCAAGCTCCTGCTTGCTCTCCCCTAATTGCATCGTAACGCAAATCGTTCGACTTGTCAAAGCGGAGTAGTCGACTACGACACCATCGGGAACATGACGAGCTGTCAGGGCAGAACGCTCACCTGGGAACACGGACGGTGGCTGAAGCAGACGGTGGAGGGGACAAAGACGGTGGCGTTCCGGTACGGCTTCGACGGAACGCGGATGCACAAGAATGTGACCGAGAGCGGCGTGATCACGACGACCAGCTATACGTACAACGGGAAGCTGCACGCCCCCTACACCTGCGGCACGTGTTCCCAGCATTTCTGCCACGACGCGCAGGGCCGTCCGGCGATGGTGAAGTTCACGAGCAGCGGAACGGCGGCGTACTACGCGTACGTATACAATTTGCAGGGAGACGTGGTGGGACTTCTTGACAGCGCCAACAACTTGGCAGTAGAATACAAATACGACGCGTGGGGCAAGCCGCTCTTGACCACGGACACGCTGGCGGCCACCCTCGGCAAGGAGAACCCGTTCAGATATCGCAGGTATCTGTACGACGAGGAGACCGGGTATTATTACCTCAGGAGCCGGTACTATGATCCGGGGCTGAGGAGGTTTGTTTGTGCAGATGTTGTGGTTGGCTATTGTGGCGACTCAATCCCTCACAATCAATATACATATTGTGGCAATAACTGTGTAGGATTTATCGATAGTGGCGGAAGGCACCGTGGTATATTCTGATATTTTGGGGACAAGTACATGCAATGGTTCAAGACAAAATCGTTGAAGAAGCCGCGGAGCTCCACATTCCCATTGAGAAGGAACTATCTGTTACCCGAACTCAGAATGCTATAGAAAATACAAGTTTTCGCATATAAGGACGTGTTGATCTGGCTAACACAGAAACTGGCCAAATTTGGGAAATTAAACCGGAGGGTAGCTATTCCCTTGGATACAATCAGGCACAGTCATATGTGGGAGCCACCAGTCCCCTTATAGGAAAAGCGTGTACGGTTGGAATGACTCCTCCGACTATGATTACAAATTTGTTTCCAAGGCAAATTGGCATGATTAACATAATAGTTCGGTATACATACATGGGAAATGGGGTAATTCTTTATACTTTTGATTATGGGGAAAAGCAACTCTCTCCTGATGTCGTAGCTGACAGGACTCGCGACACAACGACGCAAACAAGCAAAAGTAACAAATTAAGTTCAGAAGGAAGAGGAATCTTGGCTTTTTGCAAGGCCATTGTCGCAGCGCTATCAATATCAGGAGGTTGTGCGGGCGGAGGATATTGCCCCCCAGGTCTTGGTGGAGATAGATGGGTTGCTATGTGTAGGTGACTCATGAAGAGGAAGGATGATTAGAAGTATGAAATTGCATTTTAGTGAATTTATAAAAGAAACTTTTTCATTAGAAATGAACAGGCTAGGATTTACATTATTTAGAAACAACTATTGGTATAAGTTAGAAAATCAGCTTATACACAGGTTTGGTTTTTTTCAAGGAATTATTGACTTTGATATATCTCCCATGTTTTTTGCTTTTTTGCCGGGGGAACATTCTTCTTATTGGCACTCATTAATATCTGATGATGCACGCAGAGAAAGCATTGATCGGTTTTTTAATTACAAACGCGGGATGGAAGATCCATCAGAATATTCTGGATTTTTACTTGATTTATATAATACATATATTAAGTCAAACCTGGAGAGTTGTAATAACGTTGACAGTGCGCTTGATCTCACGATTATGCGTCTGGACAAACGCTTCCCATCGAATTCTTACGAAAACAGGATATTGACGTGTGGATATGTTACTGTTTTGCCAAAACCGTCCATTTCGATTACAGGGAACCCTGACATACATCGACTATATATATATAGAAAGCAGTATTCGCTTCTCGAGTCAATATTGCTTAAATTAGTAATAGAATATTATGAGCATAGACTAAATGAATTGCTATCATCAATTCGGGCATTAAAAGAACCTGACGCTCCAAGCTGGCATGCAGATGTTGTGAAAATCACAGAAGACATTTTGCTCAGTCGTTACTTCGACTATGATATTTATAAGGAACTATTGTTTCAGCTTGAACGAAGGGACGAAAAAGCATTGCAGAAATACTTGGATGATGAAATAATTAGGACAACACATAAAATCCACGATTTTTGGCCATCCAAGTACAAGTTTCCTGATTGGGCTAATTGAGTATGCGCGAGGCCGTCGTAATAATGCGGGGGCCTTTTTATTTCCGCAAACCGAAAATGGCAGCTAGCGCAGTAACGATGGCAGCTGCGTCAAACACTGGAGCCTGATGCCGTCCCAGAAGTTGTTCCACCTGCTTCGACGGAACCCAAGCCAACGATATCACTGCCTGACTATCCCGGCGATGACCCTTTAAAGGCGCCAGAGGGGTATGAATGGAAGGGTCGAGGAGAGCAGGGTTCCAGAGAAGGCAATTATTACAGTCCGACAACGGGCGAATCGCTCCATCCAGATTTACATCACGAACCTCCCATCGGCCCGCACTGGGATTATTGGCCAAATGGTGGCGGTAATAAATTAAGGATATTTCCTAAGTAAGGAGGTGTTTCGATGTATAAGTATCAAGGATTTTTAGTCGGGGCAAAATTGACGTACAGGCAGTTTATTCCTACGAAAGCCAAAGATCATGAGCATTGTAATATGTGTGGAGCAAAATTCTCGGATAATGTCAATGACCTCAGATTTGGTTATGCTACTGATGATGATACGGGTTGGGTTTGCCCAGCGTGCTTTGCATATTATAAAGATGAATATGAGTGGAAAGAAGACTAGTATATCGAGATCAAGGATGCATAAAACATAAATCAACATAGATTCAGTGACAGATTTGACTATCGCAGAGAGCTGCGATAGTCTTTCTACTACTAGTAATAGGTTATTCAATTATAGACGTGTACACTATGTTTGGATCTTCTACGGCACTAAGGCAATACCGCACAGAAGCGAGTAGTCAGGGAACGGGAAAAAGTGGTATAATGAAGCCATGAACAAGCAAATTAGTTTATCCGCCTTGAGCGACGAACTGGCGCAGGTACGGACGAAGAAAA